>NZ_JAJKFQ010000005.1:876853-1231226 GCF_020966635.1 Stieleria sp. JC731
TGGTTCGTCAGGCGAATGGTTCGATGCCATTGCGGTCAGGTCTCTGCGATCAAGTCTCTGTGACTGGGTCTCAGCTGATGAAAATAATTCTCTGTCGTCCAGGAGAATTCAATCTCAGCTAAACCAGCCTTTCTTTTCGAAGCTAGCGATGGCTTTCTCTTCGGAAGCTTGGATATCAAACAACTTGTTCAAGTTCGTGATCTTGAACACTTCCAAGACGTTTGGAGAAACTTCGCAAAACTTCAGTGTCACGCTCTGCGCTTTGCAAGTCTTGTTCAACATGACGAGCTTTGTGATCATCGCTGACGACATGAATGAAACGCCGCGGAAGTTTAGCAGTAGCTTTTTGTTGATCGCCTGAGGAACAGACTCTTGCAGTTCTCGGCCAACAAGTTCGATCCGTTGACTATCCAAAATCTTGCTGTCCATAAATCCGACAACCAAGACTTCCCCGTTGTTTTGCTGAGTGGTGGCCGACATTGACAATGCTGCTAGGAGTAGATGGAGGGGCCAGCGGAAATTGGCTGTGGCGTTGACGCCACGAGCAGTTCCAACGCCAACAGATTACCAGCCCGAAGGTTCCAGGGCAATTCGGCGACCCTACCAAGGTCGATGCTCTGCCCGAAAACGATCTCAGCATAACGATCGCATAAGGTGGGCGGTTGTGAAAAACGGTGTCGGGCCGATGCGTATCCCATTTTTGCAGACCACGAGCCGTTAGGTCGTGGCGTGGATATCACCAGGAATGCCAACGCTGGGTTTTACTTCCGGCTCAATCCCGGTCGCATTGGGGAACACGGGTAAACTCTATGGTCGATTAGGCAGACGGGCTTGCAGTGCAAACCCGGTGTCTATTTCACGGCTTTATTCCGCGGTTCTATTCAGCAGACGATTTTCGATAAAGCGACGAGGCATCAACCATCACGGAATCAATGTCCGCGTTAAAGGTGGCTGTTCCAGCAACGACCACGACGTCACCCTTCATGAGCCCGAGGGCTTGGCGGGCATCCCCGGAAAGCACGTTCCCATCAGCATCACGGAACTGAATGATCGCTTTGGGGGCGTTTGCAAGCGTCCGTTTGCAGAAGGGGCAGTTGTCAGCGTGATCTGGATCTCCGCCGGTATGGTCTTCATCTGGCAACTGTGAAATCATGAACGCCACTTGGTTGGGCTGAAACGGATCGCTATCGCCAGCGTCAATCTTGCCAGCGATAATCACTTCCGTTGATTCCAACGCGGCGTCTTTGATTTCCGTTGGTGTTTGAACGTCACCATCGGGAGCCGACGACAAGACCAATTCAGGCATGCTCGCTTCGGATCGGGACTGCCCCGATTCGGCTTTTGGCGACGACTCGTTACACCCGACAAGGCTAAACGTCACCAAGGTCAAGCACGCAGCGCCCAGCTTTACCAATGCCCGGGGTGCCGAATAAGCAACCGAATGATGGTCAATGACGTTCATTATTCGAGACCTTTCAATTCGTCGATCGAAGCTTGGATGGAGCTTTTCAGGCGATCATATTCGCCCGCCGTGTCGGCTTCTTCGGGGGCATCGTGCAGGGTCGCATCGACAGCGGTAAAGTCATTGATCAAAGACTTGATCGCTTTGTCAGCCGTCGTTTTCTTGTCGGAGTCTTCCATTTTGGCAACCATTTCTTCGGCCGCGATCAAGACTTCACCGACGTGATGCAAAGGATCGTGGGCTCCGGCGGCATCTGCATTTTTCAGGTGCTCAGCGATGTCCGCATTCAGTTCGGTAATCTCGGCCAACGCTTCATCGATTGATTTGAAGTCGTGGCTGTGGTCGTCGTCATGATCGTGACCGCTGTGATCGTGATCGCCATGGTCATGCCCGTCGTGATCGTGATCGTCGTGGCTGTGTTCGCCTTCGCCGCTTTCGCTAACGGTGGTCGTCGAGGGTTGGCTGCAGCCGGGTAGCAGCGCGAAGGTCATGGTGGCAAGTAAGCCGAATCCGAATGCAAAGTGGCGTTTGTTCATCGATGAACCTGAGAATTTTGGGGTGGGGAATCCGTGATGGCCTGAGATCTAGCAGGCCGAACAGCCTGTTGTTTTCCTGTTGTCGCCCTCCACTGCGTGCAGGTAGCGTTTTTTCCCCGCTGGGATTTTGTCGTCCAAGGCGACTTTGCGAGGGATCAATCCTGGAAATCAACAGGTCGCTAAAGTATCGGCAATCAGCGCGGAAGTCTGGTGACCAGTCAAAACCGCCGCACCAATCGAGACCATGGTTTGTATGACCATGGCTTCATTGTACGGCAAGCGAACGCCAACGGTTCGCTTGCCAGTGCGTGTCAGTTTACCTGTCGCCTTTGTCGGATCTCAGAATTGCTGTCGGCTGTCGGAATTGCCTATCCGAATTGACTGGCTCTAGCAGAGGCCAGCGATGGCGCTACTTTGCGGCGCGGCTTTCGCGTCGTCGGTCTGATTCTTTCAGCAAAATCTTGCGAAGACGGATGTTTTCCGGTGTGACCTCAACCCACTCGTCTTCCTCGATATATTCCAGGGCCATTTCGAGCGACATGTCACGTGGTGGTTTCAGCACAACGTTTTCGTCGCTACCGGACGCACGCATGTTGGTCAGTTTCTTTTCCTTGCACGGATTGATCGTGATGTCGTTGTCACGAGAGTTTTCGCCAACGATCATGCCTTCGTAAACGTCGACACCGGCTCCGACAAAGAACTCGCCGCGATCTTGGAGTCCGAAAAGTGCGAACGGCATCGTTTTGCCGCTGACCATCGAAATCATGGCGCCGTTGGAGCGATGGGGAACATCCGCCTCCAGTGGGCGGTAGCTTTCGAAGCGGTGGTGGATTACTGCGGTTCCGCGTGTCGCGTTTAGCAATCGCGTACGCAAGCCGATTAGGCCTCGCGATGGGATTGTGAATCGAAGCAGGCTGTATTCGCCGCGTTGCTTCATTTCTTCCAACGCACCTCGGCGCAGTCCGACCAGTTCCATCACCGGGCCCATGGCATCGGTGGGAACTTCGACGCGAAGCGATTCGAAGGGTTCGTGCAGTTTGCCGTCGATTTCGCGATTGATCACGCGGGGTTTTCCGATGCTCAGCTCGTAGCCTTCGCGACGCATCGTTTCGATCAGAACGGCCAGGTGCAAAACGCCTCGTCCTTTGACAGCATAGGCTTCGGTGCCAGGAATCATTTCGACTCGCAGGGCGACGTTGCGTTCGAGTTCTTTCTCGAGGCGGCCTTTGATTTGCCGCGTGGTGACGTATTTGCCCTCGCGTCCGGCAAGCGGCGACGAGTTGACGGCGAAGACCATTTCCAGGGTCGGTTCGTCGACAGCCAGTCGTTTGTAGGGGTTGTTGGCGTCAACCATGCTGACGGTATCGCCGATTTCAACGTTTTCCAAGCCTTCCAATGCGACGATGTCACCGGCTTGTGCTGATTCGGTTTTGGTTCGGCCAAGTTTGTCGAACGTATAAAGCCCGGCAATCTTCTGTTTGACGACTTTGTCTTTTTGGTGCAGTTCGATGGTCTGGCCTGCGGTGATTCCGCCCGCACCGATCCGTCCGACCGCGATCCGTCCGACATATTCGCTCCAGTCGAGCGTTGTTACCATCATGCGTAGCGGTGAATCGGCGTCGATCTCGGGACCGGGCAAGTGGTCAACGAGCAGGTCCAGCAGCGGACGCATGTCATTGCTGGGGGTGTCGGGGTCGTTCGTCGCGAATCCGCTTTTTGCGCTGGCAAAGACGTAGGCAACCGAATCGAGCTGGTCTTCACCACCCAGTTCAGCGAGCAGTTCGAGAGCTTCGTCAAGAGCTTCCGCGGTACGCGCGTCCGGACGGTCAATCTTGTTGACGACAATGATGGGTTTGACGCCCGCAGCGAGTGCTTTTTCCAAAACGTAGCGAGTCTGGGGCATCGGGCCTTCAGCGGCATCGACCAAGACCAGACAGCCGTCGGCCATTTGAACGACACGTTCAACTTCGCCACCGAAATCCGCGTGACCGGGAGTATCGATCAAATTGATTTTCACATCGCGGTAGCTGATCGCAATGTTTTTCGAAAGGATCGTGATCCCCCGTTCGCGTTCCAGGTCATTGGAATCCAGGATTCGCTCTTCTTTCAGCTCCGCATCTCTAAACTGACCGCTCTGCTTCAGCAGGCAATCGACGAGGGTCGTCTTGCCGTGGTCAACGTGGGCGATGATGACGACATTCCGAATATCGAGGCGTCGTTCGGATCCGCCGTTCTGTTCGGAAACTGCAAGTGGTTCGGACTGAGACAAGGTAACTGAAACGTGTTAGTGAAGACTGGGGGCCGATGACGAAGAGTGCATTGGCTTAGCAATTACCGCGTATCAGATCAATTACACACCTAGGGATAAACGACGAGATGTTGCAAAACTTGCTCTTGTGCAAGATCGCATCGCTAACCCGGATGCACAGGGGACATGCGGTCCCTAAGCCAACAGTTTTAAGTCACAGAGAAACTACATCTGGCACGTGCCCTTTGCGTGCGCACTAAAGAGTTGTAATATTCCGCACAGCAACCTTGTGAAGCGTCCTGCAAGCCCGTGATTTGTTATCGCGGGCTTTGACAAGGATCGACTTTGTGAAAATTATCACAAAGTTCGGCGTATCTACGTGACGCGGCACCCATCGCCGGATGCACAACCCACCGCTCTTCCCTAGCCATATGATCACGATCAAAGAGGGACTGGATCTTCCGATTCTCGGCAATCCCGCCCAGCACATTGAAGTTGCCAAGCCTGTTAAGCAGGTCGCATTACTTGGCGACGATTACATCGGAATGAAGCCAACGATGTTGGTCGCTCCCGGTGACAAGGTAAAACTCGGTCAACCTCTGTTTACAGATAAGAAAACAGAGGGCGTGACCTTCACGTCGCCCGCGGCCGGTACGGTTGCGGACGTTGTTCGTGGTAAAAAACGAAAGTTCGAAGCAATCGTCATTGACGTTGACCCGTCGGCTGGCGAATCCGATTGCGTCAAGTTTGACGTCGGTGATTTGGATTCGATGACCAAGGAGTCATTGACCAGTTTGCTGACCGAAAGTGGTCTATGGACTTCGATGCGGACTCGTCCATTCGGCAAAGTCCCAGTCCCAGGGACGACTCCGAGTTCGATCTTCGTTCAAGCGATTGATACCAATCCATTGGCGGCCTGCCCCGCGACTGCGATGGCGGATCGAAAAGATCAGTTTATCGTTGGCCTTCGTGCGTTGACCAAGTTGACCGAAGGCACCGTACATGTGTGCAAAGCACCTGGCTCGGAGATACCCGGTGACGGTGTTGCGGGAGTCCAGGCGACCGAATTCGCCGGTCCACACCCGGCCGGTTTGGTCGGAACACATATCCACGAACTCGATCCGGTTGGCCCAACCAAGACCGTTTGGTACTTGGGTTACCAAGACGTGATCGCGATCGGTGCATTGATTAGTACCAGCAAGTTGGATGTCCGACGAGTGATCTCTTTGGCCGGTCCGGTGGTCGGTAAGCCACGCCTGCTGGAAACCCGCATCGGGGCATCGGTCACCGAACTGATCGACGGTGAATACGACAGCAGTATCAAAATTCGCCCGATTTCAGGATCGGTCCTGCAAGGTCACGTTGCCGATGGGCTGCACGCATTCTTGGGACGTTTCCACACTCAAGTTTCTGTCTTAGAAGAAGGTGATGAACGTGAATTCCTAGGCTGGCAAATGCCTGGGTTTGACAAGTTCAGCACTACCAAGGTCTTTGCTTCGGCGATGCTGCCTGGCAAAAAGTTTGCCTTCACCACCTCGACCGGTGGCAGTGAGCGTGCCATGGTTCCACTGGGGACCTACGAAAAGGTGATGCCGCTGGACATCTTGCCAACGCAGCTTTTGCGGGCATTGATCTGTCGCGATACCGATCAGGCACAACAACTCGGTGCCTTGGAACTTGAAGAAGAAGATTTGGCTTTGTGCACGTTCGTTTGTCCCGGGAAGTACGAGTACGGATCTCTGCTTCGCGAAAACCTGACAACGATCGAACGCGAAGGTTAACCCATATAGCGATTGGCGCTAGCCGCCATCGATTCGAGCAATTTGATTTCGGCAATTCTGAATCGATTCAATCATCCGAAATTTTTGGACACTGATAACCAATGAAAGCACTTCGCGATGCTCTGGACAAAGTCCATCCGCTCTTTGCTAAGGGCGGACCGCTGCAGATCGCGTATCCAATGTACGAGGCGCTTGACACGTTCTTGTACACACCGGGCGAAGTCGCGCATGGCAAAACGCACGTGCGGGACAATATCGATCTGAAGCGAATGATGATTACCGTGGTCATGGCACTCGTGCCAGCGACCTTATTCGGAATGTGGAATGTTGGTTACCAAGCCAACTTGGCAGTACAGCATGCCGCCGAAGCTGGAGAGCTTTACCAGGGCGGGATGTACTTTGATTTCCACCACTGGTTGGGATTTGCCAACGATCCCGGCAATATCACCGATTGCTTCTTCCTGGGGGCGATTCACTTTCTGCCGATGTACATCGTTTGTATGTTCGTCGGGGGACATGTCGAGTTGGTCTTTAGTGTTCTGCGCGGACACGAGATCAACGAAGGCTTCTTGGTGACCGGTTTGTTGTTTCCGCTGACCTTGCCAGCTTCGATTCCGTTGTGGCAAGTCGCCGTGGGGATCGCCTTTGGCGTCATCGTTGCCAAAGAGGTCTTTGGCGGTACAGGCAGGAACTTCCTGAACGTGGCGTTGACCAGTCGGGCATTCCTGTACTTTGCATACGCAGGTCAAATCAGCGGTGACAAAGTTTGGACCGCCGTTGATGGGTTCAGCGGTGCGACCGCCCTTGGTCAAATGGCTGCTGCGACACCAGATCCGAGTGGCGAAACTAACGCAGCGATTGAGTCATTGCAAAGCGTCAGCTACGCAATCGGCCAAGCCGATCCTGTGACCTGGACCGACCCGATCACCTTGAGCAGCGCTTTCTTGGGAACCATTCAAGGTTGCGTCGGCGAAACGAGCACGTTGATGTGCATCATCGGTGCCGCAATCCTGATCGGAACCGGAATCGGTTCGTGGAAAATCATGGCGGGTGTTTTGGCCGGCGTCGCAGGAACCGCGTTGTTCTTGAACGGTGTCAGCGGACACACCAACCCCATGATGGATGTGCCGTTCTACTGGCACTACGTCGTCGGCGGTTTAGCGTTTGGTTTGGTCTTCATGGCGACTGACCCGGTCAGTGCTTCGATGACTGAAACTGGTAAATGGATATATGGCGGTTTGATCGGGTTCATGACGGTGCTGATTCGTTGCATCAACCCGGCGTTCCCCGAAGGCATCATGTTGGCGATTTTGTTCGGCAATGTCTTCGCACCGCTGATCGACTACTTCGTTGTCTCGATGAACGTTCGTCGGAGGATGGCCCGTTATGCCGCAACGTGATTCATTGGTAGGTACCCTGCTGACCGCGACAGTACTTTGCGTGGTCTGCTCCGCCGTCGTTAGCGTCGCCGCGGTAGGCCTACGGAATAAGCAGGAAGAAAATAAGGTTTTGGACCGTCAGAAGAACATTCTTGACGCGACCGGGTTGGCTCGTGGCGAGTACGGCTTGCCGGCTGCCCAGCTTTCCAAAGAACAGATTGATGAATTGACCGGTTGGATCAGTGAAAAGCTGGTCGACTTGGAAACCGGTGAATACGTCACCGACATGGATCCCGCTAAGTACGATCCCCGTGAAGCGGCTGAAAAGAAAGACAGCAGCGTCGAGATCAAGGACGTCAAGTACGATCCCGGTGTCGACCGCCGCGAGAAAATCGCCAAGGTTTACTTGGTTAAAAAGCCCGGTTCGGAGGGAGAGTTCCAGCAGATCGTTTTGCCTGTCTACGGCAAGGGATTGTGGTCCACGTTGTACGGCTTTTTGGCAATGAAGAGCGACCTGCAAACCATTCAAGGTTTGACGTTCTACCAGCATGCCGAAACACCAGGTCTTGGTGGCGAGGTCGACAACCCAGCGTGGAAAGCACAATGGGAAGGCCAACAGCTGTATGACGAAAACGGTGAACCTGCGGCCCTGGTCGCCAAAGGCCCAGCCCCTTCGGGAAGCGTCTACGCGGTCGATGGTTTGTCGGGTGCGACTATCACCAGCCGTGGTGTCACGACCCTGCTTCGCTACTGGGGCAGCGATGATGGATACGGCAAATTCATCAAGAACTTGACTGAAAAACAATCCGCAAAGTCGGGATCCTAAGACATGGCAGAATCAAAAGCGAAAAAGGTCGTCTTCGATCCGCTGATCGATAACAATCCGATCGCCCTGCAGATCCTAGGAATCTGTAGTGCTCTTGCGGTAACGACCAAACTGGAAACTTCGATCGTGATGGCGATCGCCGTACTATTGGTTACGGCTTGCAGTAACTTCTGCGTCAGTGCCATCCGCTCATTCATCCCCAGCAGCATCCGGATCATTGTGCAAATGACCGTGATCGCTTCCCTGGTAATCGTCGTTGACCAGATCTTGAAAGCCTACCTGTTTGATATCAGCAAGCAGCTTAGCGTTTTCGTCGGTCTGATCATCACGAACTGTATCGTCATGGGACGCGCCGAAGGCTTCGCGATGAAGAACAAGCCCGGCGTTAGCTTTCTTGACGGTGTCGGGAACGGCCTGGGTTACGGCCTGGTCCTGTTGTTCGTCGCGGTTTTCCGCGAGGTATTGGGCAGCGGAACCCTGCTCGGCTACACAATCTTGGAACTGGATCGAAACGGCGGTTGGTACAACCCCAACAACCTGATGCTGTTGCCACCTAGCGCTTTCTTCCTGATCGGATTTCTGATCTGGATCATCCGCGCCTATAAACCCGAACAAATCGAAGAGGCGTAAGGGAAACGAACCATGGAAAACGTGATCGAAACTCACCTCAGCATTTTGCTGAAAGCCATCTTCGTTGAGAACTTGGCACTCGCCTTCTTCCTCGGGATGTGCACGTTTTTGGCGATCAGCAAGAACGTCAAGACGGCAATCGGGCTCGGTATCGCGGTGATCGCGATCGAAGCGATTACTGTCCCCGCCAACCAATTGATTTACTCGCTGTTGCTGAAGAAAGGGGCGCTCACTTGGATGAATCAATTTGTCTCGACGGAAACGATCGACTTTTCGACGGTCGACCTAAGCTTCCTCGGGTTCATTAGCTTCATCGGTGTGATCGCCGCGATGGTTCAGATCCTGGAAATGTTCTTGGATAAGTTTGTTCCGTCGCTTTACAACACGCTCGGTATCTTCTTGCCACTGATCACCGTGAACTGCGCGATTTTGGGTGCTTCACTGTTCATGCAGGAACGCAACTACAGCTTCGCCGAGTCTTGTACTTATGGGCTGGGCTGTGGAGTGGGTTGGGCGCTGGCCATCGCCGCATTGGCGGGAATCCGCGAAAAAATGAAATACAGCGATGTACCACCCCCGCTCCGCGGTTTGGGCATCACATTTATTACGGTTGGTCTAATGGCCCTCGCATTCATGTCGTTCAGCGGCATCCAGCTGTAGTGCATCGCCAGCCCATTATTGAATCCCTTTAAAATCAATCAGTCAAAGAGACGAAAATGGCCACCATCTTTCTTGGCGTCCTCATGTTCACCGCGGTGGTGGTGGCACTTGTGGTCGTCATTTTGTTAGCCAAAAAACAACTTGTGGCTTCCGGCCCGGTCAAGATCCTGATCAATGATCAAAAAGAGATCGAGATCCCCGCCGGCGGTAAGCTTCTCGGTGCACTCGCCGATGCTGGCATCTTCGTGTCCAGCGCTTGCGGTGGTGGTGGTACCTGTGCCCAATGCCGGGTGAAGGTGACCGAGGGCGGTGGCGAGATTTTGGCAACCGAAAAGGACCATATCAACAAGAAAGAAGCCGCCGAAGGCGATCGTCTTTCTTGCCAGGTCGCAGTCAAACAAGACATGGTTGTCGAAGTTCCCGAGGAAGCGTTCGAAACCAAGAAGTGGGAATGCACCGTCAAAAGCAACGACAACGTTGCGACCTTTATTAAAGAGTTCGTGCTTCAACTTCCCGAAGGCGAAGACGTGAACTTCAAGGCTGGTGGTTACATTCAGATCGAATGTCCTCCACACGTTGCCAACTACAAAGACTTCGCAATCCAAGAAGAGTATCACGAAGACTGGGATAAGTACGACATTTGGCGTTTCGTTTCAAAGGTCGACGAGCCTGTCATTCGCGCGTATTCGATGGCCAACTATCCGGGCGAAAAAGGCATCATCATGCTGAACGTCCGTGTTGCGACTCCACCCCCGCGTAACCCTGAATTGCCACCAGGTAAGATGTCCAGTTACATCTTTAATCTAAAGCCAGGCGACAAAGCGACCATCAGCGGTCCGTACGGTGAATTCTTCATCAAAGACACTGACGCCGAAATGGTTTACATCGGTGGTGGTGCGGGTATGGCTCCTTTGCGTAGCCATATCTTCGAGCTTTTCAAGCGTCGCAAGACGAACCGAAAGGTGAGCTACTGGTATGGCGGTCGGAGCATGCGAGAACTGTTCTACGTCGACCACTTCCGTGAGATCGAAGAGGAATTCCCGAACTTCAAGTTCAACATCGCTCTGTCGGATCCATTGCCAGAAGACAACTGGGACGGCTACCAAGGTTTCATTCACCAAGTGTTGCTGGAGAATTACCTCAGCAAACACCCAGCTCCCGAAGACATCGAGTACTACATCTGTGGACCGCCGATGATGAACGCGGCAGTCTTCAAGATGCTTGACGATTTGGGTGTCGAGCCCGAAAACATCATGTACGATGACTTCGGCGGTTAGGAAACCGAACGTTTCTCCATCTTTAGATCACTGTCATATGACGATCAATCGCACGCGGCGGAGCCTTGCACTCGCCGCGTTTTTTTACGCCTGCGTGTTCTCGCTGCAATCGACTGTGGTGTCGAATGTTCGTGCCCAAGACGTGTCAGGAACTGAGATCCGTCAGTTCAACGGGGCGACGATGGGGACCAGTTATATGGTCAAAGTCATCGGGATTTCCGATGTGTCGGATGATTCAATCAAGCTGGCGATCGATGCCGAACTCCGCCAGGTCAATGACGAAATGTCAACCTACATCAAGGCATCGGAAATCTCTCGGTTCAATGATACTGAAAGCACTGATTGGTTTCCGGTAAGTCGACCGTTCGCGGAAGTGGTTGGATTCGCGCAGAAGGTATCAAAGGCCACCGACGGTGCGTTCGATGTGACGGTTGGACCCTTGGTTGATGCGTGGAGTTTCGGACCGAGCGAGAGAACGCAAACGGTTCCAAGTGCCGAACAAATCCAGACGATTCGCAAGCAGGTTGGCTACGAGAAACTTGAGTCACGTCTTGATCCGCCTGCATTACGCAAATCGGTTCCTGGGCTTCGAATCGATCTTTCCTCGATCGCCAAAGGACACGGTGTTGATCGTGTGATTGAGCGAGTTAAAACGCTTGGTGCTGAATCCGCATTTGTTGAAATCGGAGGCGAGGTGCGAACAATCGGGGAGAAACCAGACGGCCCATGGCGAGTCGGAATTCAACTTCCAGATGCGAAGCAAGAAACCGTCATGGTTGCTCATCCGATGGAGCCGACCGAGAAAGCGGGAAATTCGATGGCAACGTCCGGTGACTATCGAAACTTTTTCATGGTCGATGGCAAACGTTATTCACATACGATCGATCCCCGGACGGCAAAGCCGATCGAACATAACTTGGCGTCGATCACGGTTGTCGCACCATCGTGTATGGCCGCAGATGCTTGGGCAACGGCGCTGAGCGTTGTTGGCACTGATGCGGCATTGAAGTTGGCTGATGAAAACGAACTGAATGTGTTGCTCGCACAACGCAATGAAAATGATTTTGCATTGTTCGCGACGGGGAATTTGACCGCCTATGTCGAAACGAACGACGAGCAATCAAACGGTGTGTCCGATGCACCGGAGACGGCCGAAACAGACGAGAAGAGTATGTTTACCGAAGTTGTTGCGATCACAATCCTTTCCTTTGGCGTGTTCTCGATCTTGTTGTTCGCGATGGCGGTCGGCGTGATCTTTGGACGCAAGCAAATTAGCGGTTCGTGTGGTGGGCTCAATAGCCAAACCAATCCTGATGGCAGCACCAGTTGCTCGCTATGTAGTAATCCTTCGGACGCTTGCCGTGAGCTTCGTGAAAAGATGGCCGAGAAGGAAAACGTCTAGGGCCTTCTCCCGAGTCGTACTCGTACTCCGGCTTTAGCCAGTACTCGTTTCTCGTACTCGAAATGTCGGGGAAGTGACGTGGCGAAGCGACGAGTA
Organism: Stieleria sp. JC731; assembly: GCF_020966635.1. Lineage (NCBI taxonomy): Bacteria > Pseudomonadati > Planctomycetota > Planctomycetia > Pirellulales > Pirellulaceae > Stieleria > Stieleria sp. JC731. The sequence goes on from NZ_JAJKFQ010000005.1 coordinate 889,151, forward strand.
CCACTTCGTTGAGTACGAGTAGGAGGTACGAGTACGATGTTGATTGCAATGGTTATCTTCCATTTCGTACTCGTACTCAGGCTTCAGCCGGTACTCGTTTCATCGTACTCGAATTGTCGGCGCGATCGGCGGTGAAATGCTGCGGCGAGTACCACTACGTTGAGACCATGGCGCACAACGGTGCGGTGGGGACGGCTATGATGGAGCCGACGGAATGAAATGTTTCGTCAGCCCTTCCATCCCTGTCCTTCCCCACCTGGATTTCAACCGATGCCCAATAGACGCCAATTTGCCACTGGTGCGATCACTGCTGCCGCAACGATGACGGCGAATCAAGTTTCTGCGGCAGCGAGTGAAAGAATTCGAATCGGAGTGATCGGTGTGGCCAATCGCGGCGGCCAACTGATCGACGCATTTCTTCCACATTCGGACTGCGAAATCGTTGCGGTCTGCGATGTTGATTCGATTGCCTTGGACAAGGCGGTGGCAAAGTTGGATGGCAAACCCAAAGCCTACCAGGATTTTCGCCACGTTATTGATCGGCAAGATATCGATGCGATCGTGGTTGCGACGCCTGATCACTGGCACGCGATACAGACAATCTCCGCTTGCGATGCGGGAAAGGATGTCTACTGTGAAAAGCCTTTGTCGGTCGCGGTTAACGAAGGTCGGGCTATGGTCAAAGCGGCTCGTCGAAACAATCGCATTGTTCAAGTCGGAACTCATCGTCGAAGCAGCAAGCTGTACCGAGAATTGGCACCTCAAATCCAGGCAGGAATGATCGGAAAGGTTTGTGTCAGTCGTGCGTTTCGAACCAGCAACATGTATCCAGACGGGATTGGTAAGTTTGCAGCAAGTCAACCGCCGAACACGCTGAACTGGGATCTCTGGTTGGGGCCAAGACCTGAGCGACCGTACCAGGAAAACATCGCTCCCTATAAATTCCGTTGGTGGAAGAACTACTCATCTCAAATGGGAAACTGGGGCGTTCACTATTTGGACGCGATTCGTTGGTGCACAGGAGACGAAGCACCGAAAAGCGTTTGTGCGATGGGAGGCAACTTTGCTGTCGATGATGACAGGACAATCCCTGACACGATGCAGGTTACATTTGAATTCGAATCGGGACGTCTTGCGATTTTCGGGCAGTACGAATCCAGCGGAAATCGGGCCCTTCAGCAAGGTGAGATTGAACTGCGAGGGACTGACGGGACTTGCTATGTCAGTGAACGCGAGTACGAAATCATCCCTGAGTCGGGAGGGCAATTTGCCAAACGCGGGCCAAGGATGAAGCCACAAAAGAAAGCCGTCCCTGGCGGTAATGCGCTACTTACCGAAGACCATGCGAGAAACTTCTTGGATTGCATCAAGAGCCGGGAACTACCCAATGCGGATGTGGAAATTGGTCATCGAAGCACGACGATGAGTTTGATTGCGAACATCTCTCTTGCGGTCGGACGCCGGCTGGAATGGGATGCTGCCCAAGAACGTTTTGTCAATGACGATGAAGCAAACGACTTGTTGCAATACGAATACCGAGCTCCGTGGAAGCTGGGCTAATAGCCAATGAAAAAGTCACCCTTCCGTGTCCGGGAGGGTGACTCATCTTGTTTTCAAACAGCTGCTGAAGCGAACAATAACTGATTGCCTCAGTCCTGGATGGCTCGCTTACGGAAGTACGCTTCGATCGCGTCGCGATAGTGAGTTGGGAGATCGCGGCTGATTTTTTGCAATGCTTCTTTGCGTTCTGCCGGCGGAAGATTTCCCCAGCCCGGATCGGCATCGAGGTCCTTCTTTTTGACGTTCCCATCACCAGAACCGCCAGCGATTTGGCTGTCCTGCATCGGAGACTCTTGCCCGTTTTGCGGCTGTCCACCTTGGCCGCCGGATTGTTGCTGTTGTTGCTGCTGCTGTTGTTGTTGCTGCTGTTGCTCTTCCAGTTTGTCGATCAGCTTGGTCAGCTTGTCGATAATCTTCTGCTCTTGCCCCTCGACTTTTTCATCGCTTCGTCCAAGGTCCAGTCGCCTGGAAACGTCAGTCATCAGACGAGCAATCTCATCAAGCGAGTCTTCTTTCAGTGGTTTGATGTCGGCAAGCATCAGTTTACCGAGTCGTGAAAACCGTACTGGGCAATCATCTTCGTTTTCGAGCAATACTCGAAGATCGACTAGTGCTTCCTTCTTCATCAACAAAGCGTGATAACAGGCGGCGCGGTAAAACAGCGAACTTGCCGGATCGATCGATTCGGTTGGGTCGACTTCTGCGATAACGGGTAGGGCTTCGTCGTAGAGACGCCCGCGAACCAGTGATCGTCCAAGCCAAGTACGGACGGTCATGCGGATTGTTTTAGGCAGCGATTCGATGGCCGCATACTGGGGCGCCGACGGATCGATGCTGGCTGCTGCCGCGATCGGGTCGACACGATTGATCTCGATCAGCTTTTCAACCGAATCATTGAGGCTGGCGATTGCGGAGACAAACGCATCCATTGGGTCGATCTGTTCGCGGTCCATGCTTTGAACGAACATCGACGAGGTTTGATCAACGATCGAGGGTACCACGCCGTACTCGTCGAGCGATTGGCGAAGCATCATCGCCATCTGGTCGTGATTCTTCGCGGACCACGATTTATCGCCGTCCAGGCTGTCGGAGAGGGCTTCGTCGCCGACCGCACGGGTGAGAAAGACGCTGGTGACCAATAGCAACCAAAGGGCGAAAGCAGTGACATTCGAACGACGAATCGAGCGAGAGTCGTGTGCGAGCGACATCGTTGTCGCGTGTTTCTGGTTCACAATAAGTCCGCCTTGGTTGGAGTCGACTATTGGTTGCGCCTCATCAGCAAGTCGCGTGTAATTTTGTATAACCGGCTTTGTCTGTCGGACAAGTTTTGCAGCAGGGGATGCAAGTCCTGTGCCGAAGTATCGTCCGATTCTAAGAGTCCAGCATAGCGTTGTGTGGTGGACTGGATCCGTTTTTCCATAGTGCGGATCAGTTTCAGCTCGGAAATCGCCCCAACCAGGGGCTGTTCTCCGGGTTGTCCGGCCTGTTGTTCGCCGGATTGCCCTTCCTGTTGTTTTTGTTTCTCAAGGTCGCGTTGAGCCTGCTGCATTGCCGCAATCATTTCTTCGATTGCGGCCAGGACATCTTGTTGGATGCCTTGTGTCACGGCATCGATTTGCGACTTGCCCAAACGTTGTGCAATCCGCTCGCTATCATTGCGGATTTGCTCGACAACTTCGGGAAAAGCGACACTGGAGCCTTCTTCACGCAGCAGAAGCATGGCTCGATCCGCTTCGACGGTGATTTGCTTTTGCTCGAAGGAAATATCGCCAGCACGAAGGTCTGTTTGCCGATTCCGCTGTGATTTGGGAGTTTCGGCCAATTGGGCGGTGTCTTCGAGAACTTTCGCCTGCATGGCAGCCATCTTTTTGAGACGGTTTTCCAGTCTGGCAAGTTCCCTTTGCATCTCTTCTTCGCGAAGTTGACGCAAAATTTGCTCCAATTGGTCGATCGCTTGACGCAAATTTTCCTCGGCAGCGATCTGGTTTTCGACGGCTTCGTCGCGTTTGGCCTTTTCGAGCTGTTCCTCGGCCTGACGCATCTTTTCAATAGCGTCTTGCAGTTTTTGCTCGGCAGCTTGCTCCGGTGATTTGGGCTGTTGCTGGGCGTTTTGCTGACCCTGTTGACCTTGTTGACCCTGCTGACCTTGTTGACCCTGCTGACCTTGTTGGCCCTGCTGACCTTGTTGGCCCTGCTGACCTTGTTGGCCCTGCTGACCTTGTTGGCCCTGCTGACCTTGTTGGCCCTGCTGACCTTGTTGGCCCTGTTCGCTTTGTTCTTGGGGCCCCAGGGACTGATCGGACTGATCGGACTGATCGGACTGATCGGACTGATCGGACTGATCGGACTGATCGGACTGATCGGACTGATCGGACTGATCGGACGGATCGGACGGATCGGACGGATCGGACGGATCGGACGGATCGGACGGATCGGACGGATCGGACGGATCGGACGGATCGGACGGATCGGACGGATCGGACGGATCGGACGGATCGGACGGATCGGATTTGCTATCCTCGAGCGGGTCGTCTTCGGAAATCTGTTCCTTTAAGTCTTCGCTGCGATCGGCGATCGATTCCTGTTCTTTGCTCAACTGGTCCATGTCCGCGCCGTTTTCGGTACGTGCGCGGGTGCTTCGCTGTGATCGCTCGATTCGTTTGAGATCTTTGATCATCTTCGCGATGTGTTCTTTCTCATCGCGGATTCGATTCGCCCGGTCTTCACTGGTCAGCAGCTTCAGGATTTCAGACAGCCCTTTAGCGGCGGTATCTTGGTTGCTGATCGCATCGGAATACTTTTCGTTTTGCAGCGATTCACCTGCGGAACGCAGTTGCTGCAGCACAAACTTTTCACGCGATTCCTTTGCCGCACGCCGCAGCAATGCTGCGCGTTCGGGATTCTCGGCAGCTTCGACGTCAGCGAGACGGAGCAGCAATTCTTCGAGTCGTTGATAGCGATCGGCGACGCCATTTTGACGTGAGGCTAGGTCCGATTCTTGAGCCCGCAGCGGTGCTGATGCGAACGAAACACCGAACAGGACGGCGCCCTGGAGTAGCGTTCTGTGTAGTAGTCGGATTGATTTGGGCATAGGACTTCTGCGTCGTTAGTCAAACAGACTCTTGATCGCGTTCTTGCGTTCTTTCTTCGTTTCTTCCTGCAAGGCCTCTTGGTCTTGGATTAAACCACGAACCAAGTCCAAAAGTTCATTATAGCTCTCTAAATCCAGCATCTTTTCCAAGACGGCCGTCAATTCGAGCAGAACTTCATCGGCCACCGCGATCGATTTTTCCGTGTTGTCCGTCGCGGATTGCGGATCTTCCACAGTTAACTCGATCGCGTTGATCGTTGCGATTAAATCTTTCATCGAACCGTCGACAACGGCTCGCAAGGGATCTCGGACCCCGCTCCCAAGCCGCTCTTGGCGGTCCTTGGAGTCGATTCGATTGTTGACCATCTCTTGCAGAAGGTCATCAAGCGACTCGGCAATACCAACTATTTCTTGTGCGGTTTTGCTAGCCTGGAGGCTACTTTGCTGAACCCGAAGCCGCAGGATTTGGATCGCTCGGTTTCGGCTTTGTTCGCTATTCGTGGAGTTTGAATCAGAGTCTTCGGTGGGTTCGTCTTCATTGTCTGAGCTTTCGGCCACTTCGAAGCCATCGGCTTTGAACTTCGCAAGTTGATCGCGCAGACCTTGTGTTTCAGTGACGGTTTGTTCGAGCCGGGTTCGTAGTCCGAGTTCTCTCCGCTCGAGCAATGTAAGCAATTCTTCGGGAGTGACGACTTGAAGGCGGAAAATTTCGCTTGTTGTCAGGTGCTCGCCTTCTAGATTGAAACCATCTTTGGCTTCTGCGTAAACACTGATTGATCCGCCTGGCTGAAGGGCTGGGATCGTTTGCGAATTTGTCAGCTCTCGCAAATCGACTTCGATGTTAGCTTTGCCATCACGATCGGGATTCATCGCGACGGTCAAAGGTTGCCGTTCCGGCTGGATTGCACCTTCATTATCCGTACCTTCGCTATCCGGCTGCGTTCCGGGGTCGCTGCTTGCCACCAGCGTATTGATCGAGAAAATTCCGTAGTCATCTTTGACGATGCATTCGATCGGTAGCAACGCGATTGGCGTCACTGCCGTTTGAATCCCTTGAAGGCTGAGATCGATACTCGGTGGTTCGTCGACAATCGCACCGACGAAGTATCGAAATGGTGCTTGAGCACTGATGCCCTCGCTATCGACCGGAACGACACGGACCGCGGTTGGGTCACGGAAGTCATTTAGTTTCAATTTGAAGGACAATCCGTCTGCGGCAACTTCGATTGAGTCTGCGGAGTGTTCTTGCCCTTGAAACTCCAGTGACGCGTTTGCTTCACCGATGGGAACACTGGTCGTTCCTTCGAATACGACATCACTACCTTCACTGATTCGCAACCCGGCTTGATAATCCGTTTCGAAATCAAAGTCGCCTTCGCCGCCCGTTGACGACGATTGCCGCAGGTAGTCTGGATAGCGGACACGGACTTTCATTTCCGTAATCGCCGGAGGTGTGACCGCTTCGACACGGAAGTCGCTTAGCCGGTCGTCTAAACCCAGGATCGAAAATGTGAACGATTCACCAAGGTTGCTTAGCGGTGGCCCATCAAGGACAAACGATTGGAACCCGTCGCGTTCACGGCCGACACGGCGAAAGTTTGATTGTCCACGGGTTCCGCTATCGGTCTGATAGTACAACGTGCAAACACTGGGGACTTCGAAGTCAGCTGTGTTTGCACGAATTCGAAGTGTTGGATTGCTGCCGACTGGCAGACGCACCGTACCGTTGTCGAATTCGATTCGGTCAAGGTCTTCACTGGCCGATGCGGCAGCGGAAATGACGGGTAGATCGATCCCGACCATTTCTAGATTTGCACGCCGTGGCCATTTTGCGTCCGAGAACAACGTTAACCGACCGGCGGCTCGTGCGAACGCCGATGGGCTATAGACGGCAAAGGCCAACATCAGCAGCAGTAACGGAACGACGACCAGTGATTTGTGGATCAGAGGTTCGGATCGAAAGACTCGCCCCGGATCGACGCGATCGATTTCCGCTGCTGCTTCTTCACGAACCAATCCCAGCAGATCGTTTGAGTGTGCATCGCATGATCGCCCCGGTTGAGAAAGCTGAACTGCGGTGATGAGTCGTCCGCGGAGCGACTTGTGATGACGTTCAACGAGCAAGGCCAAACTGTCGTCCGGCAAGGGACGCATCAATCGAGACAGCAGCATTCGGGTCATCACCAAAAGCACTGTCAACCCGACACCGGCGAGTAAGATACTTCGCGCGGACCGAGGCATTTCGTCGCCGCCAAGTGTTACCGGCAAGTAGTCGATCAGTAGGCCTACCCAAAAGGCAATCAGGACAATCGCCGTCATCGCCAACAACGAATCCCAAACCACATAGCGACGGATCCGCCGGCGTAGTGAGTCGAGTAGCGATTGAACTTTGGGGTCGAGCATTGGAAGTTGCAGTTTGGTTTTGAATTTCCGGATGGGGTTCGTCTAACTTGCAGCGTGATCGCGACACTGCCGCGGCGAATAATCTAATTCAGTGATGTTGTTGATTCATTTCGATTATGCCAAGCGATGCAATCGGCGAACGATCCATTCCATCGTAAGGACACTTGCGATCAGCCATAGCAGGACGGCATTGCGTCGCATTGCAAATGCGGCATCCGGGGTTCCAGGAAGGACCGTCAATTGTGGCTGTGGTCGGATCGTTTCACTCAACGCTTGGATAACATTTTGACGGTCACCAAGCTCATCTAGCTTCCAATACTGGCCACCTGTCGCCGAAGCGATCTCGGCTAGCGATTGATCGTTGCGTTGGGGACGTTCTAATTCGACGGTCGGTAACCGGACGGAAACGTTTTGCCGAAGGACGACCTCTTCTAAAACATCGCCGAGTGTCAGCTGTATTTCGTGGTCACCGGGTTGCCGGACGACGAAGCGACCGTCGTACGTTCCCGGACGCGTTTCACCTTCGACCGGAGTCAGGCGGATTTCTTGTGGGGCGCCTTGAGGAACCAACAACGTGGCTTCGACTTCGGGAATCGTCAGCGGTTCGAATTGCTCGTCAGTTAAGACTGCTCGGACAGAAATCGTATCGCCGACCATCGCGCGTGGAGTGTCGACCAATAGCAAGCCTCGGTTACTGTCACGCAGCAACCGTCCTTCGCTGACCCAGCGGATCAGCTTGGTGTAGTAGCTATCGAAATACGAAACGCTCTCGCGCCGCATCCGCCACATTTCACCACTACTTTGGAAATAGACCCGTCCGGCACCATAAAACTGGCTCGCCAGATAAACCGGAAGCGAGTCAGAAATCTTTGTTGAGGGGTCCGAAAAATAGGCGTAAACCTTCGCCACCGGTTTCGCCGCGCGGACGCCAACGTAGTCATAGACGCCACCAAACGAATCCCATGCTTCAAAGCTTTCGGCCGGTTGATCGGTGACCCAAAGGAATTCGGCACGCCGAGCTTCGGCCGTAAATTCAAGCGGCCAGGCCGATTCGCCACCATCGCGTCCGCTGCCCGAGATCAGACCTCGAGTGGAGAACGTGACCGGATAGAAGCCCGCGATTTGAGAGACCCGTGGATCGGTTCGAAGCCGCAGCCAACGCGGATGGAAAACGGGGCCGCCGACAATGATCATACCGCCGGCTTGGGACGAAACCCAACGGTCAAGTAGATCTAGTTGTTCCGCAGAGATCCTGGTCCAGTCCGGATCGAACATCGCGATCGCGTCGTATTCAAACAATTCTGCTGCGGTCGATGGGAACTCGGACAATAGCGAGTCCGCATCTTGGCTCATCCCCGGTTGTCCCGATTGCAACCAAGCGTCCAAGCGAATCGATTTCTCGCGGTACAGCAAGTTTCGGACAAACCGATACTCGCGTGTCGGGCCACCCGCGACGACGAGAACACGTAGCTTTCGAGCGACAACTTCATAGCGAGCGTCACGGACGTTGTCTTGATCATTCTGATCGTTCGCCGGCGCGAGGACTCGGATCGCGAGCTTGCGGCGGCCAACCGATTTGGGTTCCAGTTCAAACTTGACGCCCATCAATCCGCCGTCGCCTTGTAGTGTGACAGTCTGTGTGTCGACGACTTCGGTCGGCAGTTTGGATTCGCCTTTTCCATCGGATGAGTCGAGTGCGTCCAGCAGTTGAACATCGATTTTTAGCTGCTTTCCACCGGTCGCTTGTAGAACGGCCGAGACCGCAAACTTATCGTCTGGATACACGCGTTTGGGGGCATCCAAATCGACAACCCGAATGTTTGTTGGCGGTTCGCTGCTTCCCAGCCCGACCGGATAGACAGCAATCTCGCTGCGTTTTGCCAACGAGGTCGCGGATGCCAAATTGGTGCCGCCGTTGTTTTGCCCATCGGTCAGAACGACGATACCGGCAAGCGTGGTCGGGTCGTGACTGGCAAGAATGCTGGCGATCGAATCGCTAATTCGGCTTTGTGATGCAGACGCGGCGATCGCTTCGCTCCAATCGGTCACCTTGATCGAATCTGGCAACGCGTCTGATTCTTCGTCACTGTCATCCTGTTCGGTCGCGGGCTTTGAAGGGTCTTCCATACCGATCATTGACGCGAACGATTGTCCGGTTCTGACGGAGTAGGCTGAACCCGACATGATGATACCGGCACATAACGCGACCGCGGTGACAACCAGCAGCCAACCCATTGTGGAGGAGCCACCGGAGCCGCTGCCATTGGATGCAACTTTGCTAAATGCACCGATCAGTAGCGAAGCCATGGAAGTCAACAACGCGGTCCCGACAAGCAACATTCCTAGGATCGCGATCGGCGAAACGTTTGCAGCTGGTGGCGACGGAGAATCGGAGTCTGGGTCTGAATCGGCGTTCAGCGTCGCCGGTTGTTCAATGCCTTGAGCTTCTAGCAGAACTGGTTCTGGAGTTTCGCCAAAACCATAAACACTGACTCGGTGTTCTTTGCCAAGTTGCTCGCTCAGTTTGCCTTCGTCAAGAATTTTGGTGACCCGAGCAATTCGACTTTCGCTACCCGGTTCGTCGGATTCGGCCAGCGACATACTTTGGCTGGTATCAACGAGTACAACGACTTCACTTGGGCGGATGATTTCTCGTTGGGTTCTTCGCTGAAGGTCAAAAAAGAAGAACACCAATGCGACGATCGTCACCAATCGCAACAGGATCAATGTCGCACGAACGGGAAGCGTTAGTTCAACGGTGTCACGGCGGTAGAACCGAATGCAAAGTCCACCAAGGACCGCGAGCGAAGCGACCAGCAAAGCCCACAACCACCAGCCATTGATCGTGGCAGCTCGGGCGAATTCGAAAACGATTTGGTCGGAGGCGGTTTCATTCACGAGGCACGTCCTCCTGTTCCCGTGGCTCCCAATCCGAAGCTACTGACTGAACTGCCCAGCTTGCCGGATGCCAGGGCACCACTGGTCTTGGCCGAACCATCGCCGCCTTTGGCATGATAGCTGGCAAGGTAAGCGAGAAACTGTTCACAGATCAGCAAGATTGCCAGCAGTCCTAACATGGCCAATCCGAACGATGAATTGCCAGCGTATTGATTTTGATTTCGCCAGTCATCACTTGAGATGAACTGGATCTCAATGGGCAGCAGAGCTTGGCGAATCTCGGCAGCGTCGGCACGCTGCAAATCTCCTTCGCCACCTGCGATCGTGGTGGCCAAAGGGATCACCGAGCTAACGCCTTCGGTTGACATCACGCCCCATTCGAAAAGCCCTGGGCGGAGAAATTCATCAATTCCGAGAGTCCCGGAAATAAGCATTTCGGTGGGCTTGATTGACAAGCTCGCGACTTCTCCGGCATCACTGGATGATTCAGCCTTGAGCTCAATAACGGTGCGTGGCGGCGACTGTGAGGGAAGTGCCAGTTTGACTTCCGGGAAATACTCTCGCGTTGAAAACGTTCGTGTCATTGCATCGGTGACGACACGCGATGTCGTTGCGGCTGCACCACTCCAGAGCTTTGCGTTGGTCAGCAACATGAATGGGACGAATGTCGGATCACCGGGCCAGTTGGTCCACTTGGCGTCCGGTTCGGTCATGACGGTGACGACCGTTCCTGCACCGACGTAGTGCTCGGTCACGATCGGTTGATTGTCACGCCGTTTTAAAACAGTGCGAAACCTTGGTGCGGTCACTTCGTCATCCGCCGACACGTCATCCAATATCGACCAGCTTTTCTGGATGCCGATCAGTGAAAGTGACGAATCGCCTGCACCGCGAAGCGGATCCAGCAAGGTGTCTTCGTCTCCAAAGAGCATGTCGCCGGTCTTTTGATCACCCCCGACATCGAGGTCGCTGATCCGATCAAGTTGACGTGGTAGCAACTGCCGCCCTTGGGAAAGCAATGTCTGGTTGTATTGTTTCGGTTGAACGTTTTCACCAAGGAACCAAGCCAAACCGCCACCAGCACGAACGTACTCGTCCAGTGCTACACCGGCGGCTTCGGTTAGGTCTGGCAAATCGATCAGGTAGATGGCGCGATAAGGCATCAGCATTTCTTTGCTCGCGCTACGCAAAAACGCTGGTGGTTTGATATCCGGAACGGCTCCGATACGAACTTGGCTGCCCGGATCTAAAACTGCTGCGACGGTGTAGGCACCCGATTCGGTCGGGTCACCATCGATAATTAAGACTCGTTCAGCATCAGACAGAGGCAGTGTGCAAACACGTTTATTGTCAGTCGGAAGAGCGTCGATTGGCAATTCGACTTCGATCGCATGTGTTCCCGTTTCATTGATGAATACTTGAAACGACTTGGTAATCTCGCCACCGGCGGGGATCGAATCGATCACAAGTCCAGGCAGAGACTCACTGATGCCGCTGACTTGACGAGACGGATCGACCGTGGTGACTTCATTGCCATAGCGGATCATACGGCAGGCTAGGGTGACGTTTTTGACGGCCGAGTCCGAGAAGTTCTTAATTGTCGCGCGGACAACCACAGGGACTCCCGCAACCCAAACGTCTTGGACCGGAACCAACCGTGTCACACCGAGGTTGCGTTCTGGGGCGAACGCGCAATCGATCATCCGGATTTGGGTATCTGTGTCAAAGGCTTGGAGCGATTCGGCCAAACGGTCTGTCGCCGCCCAATCTCGCGATCGAAAGTCACTGGCGATGTAGACGAACTGTTCATCGCTATCCATGCCGCCAGCCAATTGTGCGGCGAGGTCGATTGCGGGCACCAAATCGGTGCGGACCGCGCTCGCGTTTGTCGCGACAACACGAGTGATTAATGCGCTGTCATTTTGAATCGTCTGAGCGGAAACATCTGCTGCAGTATCGCCGGACTCGTTGCCAGCTTGCACGGCCAGGGCGGCACGACTTGCACGCATCACCGTAAGCTGATGATTGCCATCACTGGTAGCGAGTCGCTGCGTCAACTGGGCGAGAGCTTCGAGGGCACGATCGTACGTCGTGCGTTCGCCTGATCCGCTGATATCGCCCATCGAATAACTGTCATCAAGAATGACAATATGGTGAGTGGTGCGACCACCCAGGACGCCGAGCAACTGCCGACCGCCAGTCCAACCACAAAGCATGGCGACTAGGACGGCAGCGATGGCGATTCGCGCCAGAAGCAACAGCAGTTGGCGTAGCCGTAGCCATTTCTTTTGCTTGCGATAGCTTGCCAGCAGAAAGTCCATTGCCGCCCAACGCTGACGCCGGTGGCGCAGCATGTTGATTAGGTGAACCAGCGGCGGCACGGCAATAAAGGCGAAGCCGGCGAGCAATGCGGGATAGAGAAACATTGTCCGGCCTCCTTACCGACGCAGTTTGGGAAGTGAGAGTCGGTGCGAAAGAAACTTTGCCAAGAGTGCATCCAGCGGATCACTGGTGCGAACTTGGGTGTAATCGATCGACAGTTTTCCACAAGCTCGTCGAGTCTTCGTCAAGAACTCTTCGAGTGCCGCGATATAGCCATCGCGAAGAGCTTTGGGATTGCAGTTGAGTAGATCGTCGCTTTCCAATCCTTCGAAGCGTGTCGCCCCGTTAAAAGGGAACTCGATTTCATCATCATGAAGCACATGGAACAACGCCACGTCATGACCTCGAGAACGCAGCACGCGTAGGCCTTCGACCAACGAATCGACACCGAGCAGATCGGAAATGATCACGATCAAACCGCGACGTGGGATGGCTTGCCCGACCTGTCTAGCGACACGCGAAAGGTCAGTTCGTCCGTCGGCGCCGACTTGATCGAGCAGCGATAGAATTCGGGTCAGTTGTTGCTGGTTGCTCTTTGCCGGAACGCTTTCCTGCATCACGGTATCAAACGTGATCAGTCCGCAAGCGTCTTTTTGTCGAAGAGCCAAGTAGGCCAGCGAAGCGGCGATCGAAGCGGAATAGTCAAACTTGTTTGTTTGCCCGTCTCCGTAGGACATGCTGGCACTGCGATCGACCAACAACGTCAAACGAAGGTTCGTTTCTTCTTCGTATTGCTTGATGTGTAGACGGTCTTGCCGAGCGTACACTTTCCAGTCGATGTGCCTGAGTTCATCGCCGGGGTGGTACTGGCGGTGCTGCAGGAACTCGATCGATTGCCCAAAGTACGGACTGCGGTGCATCCCGGAAAGAAAGCCTTCGACCACACGACGCGCGGTCAGTTCCATCCGGCGAATACGCTGCGTGACTTCAGGACGCAAAAATTCTTTGGAATCGGGCATCACGTGATAGCTCGTCTTCGGTCGTTGGGGTCGCCGCTACGATGCGGTCGATGACATCGTCGCTGGTTACACCGTCGCTTTCGGCGGCGAAGTTAACGACCATCCGGTGACGAAGGACCGGTTTGGCAAGTTGCTGGATGTCCTCGACAGAAACGTGGAATCGCCCCTGCAGTAACGCGCGAGCCTTACCACCGAGAATTAAAAACTGAACCGCCCGCGGACCCGCACCCCAGCCAACCAGGTCGTTGACAAAATCGGGGACCCCGTCGTCGCCGACGCGGGTTTGGCGGACCAGCGAGAGTGCAAATCGGACGACGTGGTCGCTGACCGGAACGCGACGGACAAGGTTTTGCAATCGAACGATTTCGTCCGCATTAAGCACCGCGTTGACGGTCCCGGTGTCGGTTCCGGTGGTACGCCGCGCGACTTCGAATTCTTCGTCGAAGCTGGGGTACTTCACATACACCTTGAACATAAACCGGTCTTGCTGGGCTTCCGGCAGCGGATAGGTTCCTTCTTGCTCGATCGGGTTCTGCGTCGCCAACACAAAGAAAGGTGTCGGCAATGGGTGGCGAGTCCTACCGACGGTGACCTGCCTTTCCTGCATCGCTTCTAATAGTGAAGCCTGTGTTTTTGGAGGCGTCCGGTTGATTTCGTCGGCCAGGACGATGTTGGCAAACAACGGGCCTTCCATGAAACGGAACGCGCGATGCCCTGAGTTCCGATCTTCTTCGATGATTTCAGTCCCGGTCACATCGGCCGGCATCAAGTCGGGGGTAAACTGAACCCGCGAGAATGACAGGTCCATGGTTTGCGCCAACGTGCTGATCATCAGCGTTTTGGCCAAGCCGGGAACGCCTTCGAGCAAGATGTGGCCTCGGCTGAATAGCCCGATCATGATCTCATCGATCACTTCCTGCTGTCCGACGATCACTTTCGAAAGCTGCTCGCCGATCTGTTTCTTGGCTTCGTTCAATCTGGACGCGTCCGCCGCAGAAAGTTCGCTTTGCCCTGTTCCTTCATTTTCTGCCGAGTTACCGGCTGTTTCGACCGACATCTGGTGTGTATTCCTTGTGGAGGTTCAGGTCGCCTACATCGCCACTGGCTGCAGTATCTTTGTCTGCAGTGTCTCTGTGGACAGCACTGCAGTAGTGCCTTTTTGAAATCAATTGCAATATTATGCAATGTCAATCGTCCACGCTGGCGTCATCCATCCGGCTCATCAAAAACCGCGCGATCTCGCTAGGATACCAGCTTTTACAACATAACAGCACATCAACCACGCAAATATAGCGGCTTGTGCGCCGATGCACCCTGAAAAGGGGTTTAGTGGCCGCTAGCACTGACACCGTGTTTTGGGACTGCGTTTTTAGCACCGGTAGGCTACTGGGAACTCGCCTCACATCAGTGCGCAGAGCTATCGATTGCTCAATGCATGTTGCAGTTGCCGATCTAGCCGTTGGATCGCGTCTTTGATTTCGGCGTCTGGACTGTCGATTAGATTCCGCGTTTCATCGGGATCGTTTCGCAGGTCATAGAATTCGTCGCGGCCGACGTTTTTCCGATCACGAATCAGCTTGTAGTCTGGCGTTCGATAGGCAACCAAATCGGCTTCGGCGTAGTTGATCATGTTGTATTCGGCCAACATGTTTTGTTTCCAATCTGCAGGGACGTTGCCTTTAAGAAGTGTCACAAAGCTGCGGCCGTGGTGCAGCGAGTCACTTGGGGGATCGACCTTGGCCATCTCAAGAATCGTTGGCCAGAGATCCAAGCTGGTGACTGTCTGATCAATCACCGTATTCTCTTTGACAACGCCAGGCCAGCGGACGATTGCCGGTGTGCGAAGGGAGTGGTCATAGAGATTCGGTCGATACTTTTGGGAAATCACCTTGGTGCCTTGGTGCACGTTCTGCGGCGGTTTGTTGGTTGCCCAGATGCCGTTGCCTTTGTGCCAGATTCCGTTGTGTCCCATGTTGTATCCATGATCGGAACTGAAGATCACGATGGTGTTGTCCGCAAATTTGCGTTCGTCCAGTCGGTCAAGGATCCTGCCAAGATTGCGATCCACTCCGGTGGTGCTGGCCAAGTATTCCCGCATCTGCCGTTTTACTTTCGCAATGTTTAGATCCGGGTAGTCCGGGTTCGGAATCGCCGGATCCAGTTGTGCGTATGGCAACCAGTCCTCTTTGGCAACTGGCAGCCAGGCCCCGTGTGGTGCTCGCGTGTGAACACATAAAAGAAATGGCGAGTCAGACGACTGGCGATCGAGGAATTCCAACGCTCGATTGGTCAGCAGATCTGTGGTCAGGCCTTCGAATTGATTAACCTTGCCGTTTTCTTCCAGCATTGGGTTGCTTGGGGTGGTGCCGCCGCTGGTCAGCCCCATGAAGTAGTCAAACCCGTGGTGCCGGGGGTGAAACTGTTCGTGCCCCGGCGCGGTCCAGTCGCCCAAGTGCCATTTCCCAACCAGTCCTGTCCGATAGCCATTTTGTTGCAAGACCTCGGCAAAAGTCAGGCTTTCGTCTGGCGGGAGAGCCACTTCATGATCGGGATCGAACAGCCGGTGATCTGGACTGGGAATAAAGTCGTCGATACCAAATTCACTCGCATAACGACCCGTCATCCAAGCAGCCCGGGCGGGGCTGCAAACCGGTGTGACACAAAAAAAGTTCCTCAAGACGGCACCTTCTTGCGCCAAGCGATCCATGTGCGGAGTCGACGCGGCAGGGACATCATCAAATTGTCCGCTTGTCACTGCATTGCCGACAGCCCAAGCGGCTTGATCGTCGGTATAGACGATCAACACATTCGGAGGTGCCGCCGCGACATGGGCAATTTGAATGACCGCTAGCCATGCGAAACCGACCACGAGCCACAGACGGTGATGCAAATATGAAGCTATCAAAACGTGTTCCGACTAGCTGAAAGGGAGTGAAGCATTCGGAGCTTGAAACGATTGTGAGGCGAGTTTTTATAAACCATTTTGACGCGCCGTTTCGAAAGTTCGGCAGCATTGCGCCAATCACGGAAGGTAGCGGCAGCGTCACGTTTTCGCGAATGTGCCAAAGGTTGCGTAGTGGATGGGGGGAATCTTTTCGGGAGCATGATGCTAGCGAATCAGGGATAACGATTGCTCTTGGGACAACGTGATCATTTCGAAGCAAAATCTCGCTGTGGTAGGCGACTTTCTGACCTTGCTGCGTTGTCCCGGTCGTCACTATTGTCGCACATGGATGGTCGTGTTTCACGCGAGCATGCTGCCGGGACGTCGACGCGGAATATTCCCAAATCAGGGGCGCAGGGATGATGCGAGGTTGGAAAATTCGAACCAAGATGGTTTTAAGCCTGTGCCTGCTTGCGGCTGCCATCGGTGCATTGGTCTATAGCAGCTGGTCTCAAATGTCTGGCGATCGCGCTTTAGCCATGGAAATCGGCCAGCTCGCTGATGAGATCAACCATGCGCACGAACTGAAACGCTGGGGAGAAGGATTGGAGCGATCCTATCTGAAGCTTGATTCGCTGGACAAAGAGCAGCAAAAATCGAAAACCGATCCGATCGTTTTCGAATTCCCGGACGCGCGTGGGAAAGCGATCGAGGACGTGAATTTCTATTTTGAGCGATTGGAATTCACACTCAACAACTACCAGGCTTGGATCGCGACGCAATCCAAGTCCGACGTCGAAAGGTCCTTGTTGATTGATCGGACCCAGCAAGACGTGAACCTGAAAAGCATCAAATCGCTGCTCGACCGGACACGCGAAGACTGGGACAAATGGATGAACGTCGAGCACGGGTCGATCTTCATGACGTTCTATTCAGCCGACCTCTCTGAAAGGATTCCTGACCTGTCCGCTCAGATCAACGGGCCTTTTGAATCGATCAAGGTCGCGATGAAGGGTTTTCGCAACAAGGTCGACTCAGAGCATCAAAGCAAACGCAGCACCTTTTGGGCTCTGACTTGCATTTCGTTCTTCTTCATGCTGTGCCTCGCATGGGTTTTTTGGACGTCGATCGTCGTTCCGTTTCGCACTTTGATCAAAGGTTCGGAGCTGATCGCTGCAGGCCATCACAAGCACAAAATTCTTTTGGGAACGAATGACGAAATCGGGTTGATGGCCGAGACCATCAATCAGATTACTGACGGATTCAATGAGGCTGTTGAGAACACGACGCTGGCTTGGAAGCGAGCCCAACAGGAAGTACGCGAACGTACTCGGGAAGTCATCCAAAACGAACAGCTGGCGAGTGTCGGTTTTCTTGCCGCCGGTGTGGCACATGAGATCAATAACCCTCTCGGCGCGATCGCATGGAGTGCAGAGGCACTTGAAGAATCGATTGATGATCTTCCCGAAGATGAACTCGCCCAAATCGATCAAGACTTTGTCGCGGAATTAAAAACAAACCTGGGGCTGATTCAGTCCGAAGCCTTCCGGTGCAAAGGCATCACGAAACGCCTGCTGAGCTTTTCGAAGCTAAGCGATTCGATGCGAGCCCCCGAGGACCTGGGCGAATTGGTTCGACGGGTCGTCGGCTTGGTTGCCAAAGTTGGCGAATACCGGTGCAAAACCATCAAGACGCACCTTGGCGACGAAGTGCTCGCCTACTGCAACGCTCAGGAAATCCAACAAGTCGTTCTCAATTTGGTTAGCAACGCGTTGGAATCGGTTGATACCGAAGGCAAGGTTGACGTCTTTGTTCGGCAGGAATTTGATCCGCTGAGCGGTCGGACCAATGCGGTCGTCTCGGTCGAGGATGACGGCTGTGGAATGACACAGGAAGTGATGGACCATTTGTTCGAGCCGTTCTTTACTCGGCGTCGCGATAACTCGGGAACAGGGCTCGGCTTAAGTATTAGTGCGCGGATCGTTTCGCTGCATCATGGTTCGCTGACCCCCCACAGCGAAGGCGAGGGTTGTGGTTCAAAAATGGTCTTACGATTGCCAGCCGAAGCTCCTAAAGAAGTAGCTGCGCCGACACTTCGCATGCCGGCGATTTCTTCACCGATCGATGCTGCCCCACAGATCGATGTAGACTCCGAACAGAACATAGAAGATGTCGAAAAAGTCGCCTGAATGTGAATCGATGCACGTCTTGTACGCCGATGACGAGACGACATTGCAAACGCTGATGAAGAACCAGTTGGAAAAACTGGGGCACAGTGTCGTGGTCTGTCCCGATGGCGAAACCGCTGTCGCGGCAATGGAACGCGAGCCGTTTGATTGTTTGATCGTCGACTTAGACATGCCAGGCATGAAAGGTGCCGAAGTCATCGAGCGGGCCCGTGTGATTCGCCCTGACATCGAAGCCGTCGTTATCACCGGCAAACCCGATTTGCAATCCGCACTCAAAGCGATCGACAACCATGTGTTCGCTTTTGTGACAAAGCCCTGTAGCTTCAAGCAAATCAAATCGCTGTTAAGCCAAGTCTATCACCGACTGTCTCGGTCACGACGATTGGCGGCACTTGAACATCGTGTCCGTCAAACCGATGGTGATGGCCAGCTTGTCGGTGACGGCGAAGCGATGGCCCGTGTTCGCAAAGTCATCGAAAAGGTCGCGCCAACCGAAAGCACCGTGATGATCCGCGGTGAAACCGGTTGCGGGAAAGAATTGGTCGCAAGAGCGGTTCATGCGGCAAGTCTTCGCGCTGCCGAGCCGATGGTATCGATCAACTGTGGTGCGTTGCCCGAAAACCTGATCGAAAGTGAACTGTTCGGACACGTCAAAGGTGCATTTACAGGTGCCGACAACGCTCGCGTCGGTTTGTTCGAAGTCGCCGATGGCGGAACCATCTTCTTGGACGAAATCGGCGAGCTGCCGCTCATGATGCAAGCCAAGTTGCTGCGTGTCTTAGAAACGGGCGACATTCGTCGTCTGGGAAGCAATCAATCCAAACGTGTCGACGTCCGAGTCATCTGTGCGACTCACCGTGATCTTGAAAAGATGGTGCAGGAAGATCAGTTCCGCGAGGATTTGATGTTTCGTATCAACACGTTTGAAGTCCACGTGCCGGCCCTGCGTGAACGTCCCGAGGACATCATGCCTTTAGCGGCACACTTGTTGCGTCGGCATCGTAGCGATTGTGACGGGAACGAACTGTTCACCGAAGAGGCAAAGACGGAGCTGTTGGCGCACAAGTGGCCCGGCAACGTCCGTGAGTTGGCAAATGTTGTTGAGCACGCTGCTATCCTTTGCGACCGACTGCCAATTGATGCCGAGCATTTGCCACGGCACTTCAGCCGTCGACAATTGCGAAGCGAGATTCGGGAATCGGGACCGATGACGATTCGCGAGATGGAGTTGATCGCGATCGATCGAGCCATCGAACGACATAGCGGAGATAAAAAAGCGGCTGCCGAAGAATTGGGAATCAGCGTGAAAACTCTTTACAACAAGCTGAATTCGGCGGAAGAGAAAGAGCGTGCCGCGTAAGCTGACCGGCATACCTTGGCAATATCGACAGGGCCCGTTTCAACCGAAAGGCGACTTTGCTTCTGCAGCCGCCTAGCGAGTTTTTTAGGCATCCACACTTGCGATTGGGCTCGCGGTCAGCATCTGAAGCGTGACGGCAGTGCCAACGCCCTGCTGGCTATCGATCGAGATCAAACCGTGGTTTTTGTCCATGATCATTTTGCAGATCGATAGACCAAGCCCCATACCACGAGCCTTGGTTGTGTAAAAAGGCTCCATGATCTGTTCGAGCTGCTCTGAATCGATGCCTCCCCCGGTGTCCCGAACGACAGCCGAAGTGACTCCGTCGGATTCCTTCACGGTGATGCTGATGTCGCCGCCATCAGGCATTGCATCGCAAGCGTTTCGAAGCACGTTGCGAAAAACGATTTGCAATTGCTTGGGGTCTGCCATCACCATGGGCGTATCCGTATCGAAGTCACATGTTAGACGGACATTTTCGGGAAACGGTTCCTGGGAACACAGCTCTTCGAATACCTGCTTTAGGTGAATCGGTTTGACCGTCGCCTTGTGCATGCCCGAGGTCTCCGAAAGCGCGGTTACGATTCCGTCGATCATTCCGACTTGACGTTCGATCCGTTGCAAATGGTCACGCTTCTTTTCCTCGCTGATGTCCTGAGCGTTTAAAAGAAAATAGGCGGAACTTTTGAGCACGTTTAGCGGATTGCGAATCTCGTGCGCGATGCCACCAGAGACGCGTCCCATTGCGGCAAACTTTTCTTTGCGGACCAGTTCACCTTGTGCTTGGCTTAGTTCGTTGGAACGAAGTTGAACTCGGTTTTCAAGTTCGTTGTTCAAAGCGGCCAGTTCTTCGTTCGCGCTTGCCAGATTTCTTTCTGCAGTCTTGATGTCTGTGATGTCGCGAACGATTCCGGTGAAGAAACGCTTTCCGCCAACTTGATAGACGCTGACGGCCAAGTGAAGCGGAAATGTGGATCCGTCGCGCCGTCGACCTTCGACCTCCCTGCCGATGCCGATGATCTTACGCTCTCCGGTTTGGTTGTAGTGGTCGATGTATCCGTCGTGCTGTGATTTGTCCGGCTCGGGCATCAGCATCGAGATGTTTTGGCCAATCAGTGACTGCTGGTCATAGCCAAACATCGCTTCTGTTGCAGGATTGATCGATTGAATCAGTCCCTTCTGATCAATGGTGATGATCGCATCGACAGCATTGTTCAAGATCGCTTCGAGTTGCGCCAGGCGTTCGGCATCGGAGGCGTTATCAGGGATGTGGTCGGGCATCATGGAACTGTCGAGTTGGTGGTGCGACGAGGGAACGGCTGCCGATTGGCGTCGATCGCTAGTTCGTTTTAGCGGCAGTTTGGTGATCAATTGTGATCCAGATTGTCACAGGTTGTGGACATTGTCACAGGGGGCTTGAGGGCACATCGGTGATTCTGTCGCAGGGATGGACAAATCGTTGAATGAAATGCGGTAAACTGCCTACATTGATGACGTGTTCGCTGAATAAGCGCCAATGAAATAACGTCAAGTCAGATTCATGATCGCCACGCCCTGGTCGTTGGACAGGCACCCCTCCGCACGTCGCCTTGGCCGGAGAGGCTTGGCTGCGAATCGATTTCCGAACACGTCCACCTGACGAAGATGTGCGTGACACCGTGGCTCGCGTGGGCGATAGTGCACGTTTCTGGTCGTGGGATTTGCGATTTCATTGGGAAAAACGCCATCTGCGTATTCGGCACTCGCCTTGCGTACATTGCTTGGTGTTCCTTCAAGATTACACAGTTCCTTCACACCGACGATGAACGACTCGCCCATTAAACTGCTGCTTGTCGAAGACGAAGACGACATTCGAGAATCCTGTGCTCGCTGGATGCAACGCAAAGGACACTTGGTCAGCACCGCATCCAGTGGCGCAGAGGCCCTGAGCCTGTGCGAGCAAAAGAGCTTTGATGTTGCCGTTTTCGATATGAATATGCCCGGCATGAGCGGCATTGAATTGCTGCAACGTGTCAACCAGCAAAAGATCGAGATGGAGGTCATCATTTTGACCGGCCAAGGCACCATCGAATCAGCCGTCGCGGCAATGAAAATGGGTGCTTGTGACTTCCTGACAAAGCCTTGTTCGCTTGGCGATCTAGAGCACCACTGCGTCCTTGCCCGCGATCGAGGTAATTTGCGTCGCGAAAACCAGCAACTTAAGGCGATCATTTCACGCAGCAAACCTGCGGTCGATTTGGTCGGCGATTCGCCTTCGATGCAGCACGTATTGAAGATGATCTACAAAGTTGCTCCCACCGATAAGCCTGTGCTGATACTTGGCGAAAGCGGTACAGGCAAAGAAGTTGTGGCGCGTGCGATCCAGCAGAATAGCCCGCTGGCCGACAAGCCTTTTGTAACGATCAATTGCGCCGCCTTGCCTGAGCAACTGGTCGAAAGCGAATTGTTCGGCCACCAAAAGGGTTCGTTTACCGGCGCGACGGCTGACAAGCCGGGGTTGTTCGAGATAGCCGATGGCGGAACATTGTTCATTGATGAACTCGGCGAATTGCCGCTGTCTTTACAGCCCAAGCTGTTGCGAGTGTTGGAAGACGGTTCGATGCGTCGGATTGGCTCGCACAAAGAACGGACGGTGAAAGTCCGAATCATCGCGGCGACCAACCGCAATCTGGCAGACGAAGTCGAGTCAGGAAGGTTCCGGGAAGATCTCTACTAC
Organism: Stieleria sp. JC731; assembly: GCF_020966635.1. Lineage (NCBI taxonomy): Bacteria > Pseudomonadati > Planctomycetota > Planctomycetia > Pirellulales > Pirellulaceae > Stieleria > Stieleria sp. JC731. The sequence goes on from NZ_JAJKFQ010000005.1 coordinate 911,593, forward strand.
CGGATCAATGTACTGTCTTTGGACTTGCCTCCGCTTCGTGATCGTCCTGGTGATATCGACCGACTGATTGATCATCACCTACCCATCCCTTGGCATATCGATGACGCAGCTCGCGATGCACTTAATCGTTATCACTGGCCAGGCAATATCCGACAGCTGATCAACGTGATTCAGCGGGCAACCATTCTGGCTGATGGCAACGACATCACCCCGGACGATTTGCCTTCGGAAGTGGTGCGTGTCCTGGATGGCGAAATCAATCATGATCCTCGTCTGAACGGAAAGGCTTCCCACAACGGAGCCGATTCGTCAGCGACAAGTGTCGAGCTGCCCGATTCGCTGAAGCTGGACGACGTTGCCAAGCATCATGTGCTACGCGTTCTCGATTTGCAAAACGGAAACAAAGCCAAGGCGGCGCGAGTCCTTGGCATTCACCGGCGAAAGCTCTATCGATTGTTGGAGCGGTTCGCGAACAACGAAGCCAAGGACAACCAAACGGCGACGTCAACCGTTGATGCATGAACCTTACAGCGTCGGAGTTGCTAGGTTCACTGATGATGACGCGTGACGGACCCTGAAACACGGTGTCGATGATCGATAGTTACGCTGAAGGAGAAAGCGATGAAACGTTTCCTGTTGATGTCATTTGTAAGTTTGGTCGCATTCCAAGCTGTCTCGATTCGGACGCACGCGGACAAGCCCCAGGGTAAGTCCGACGCGCTCGAAGCTCAGTCGGATCAGCCCGTCAGCGTTTGGATGGAAAAGAAACTGCAGTACTCGCAAGCGATCCTACGAGGCCTGGCGACAAGCGATTTCGATTCGATCCGTGAAAACGCTCGTTCGATGGGCCTGCTGAGCCGAGTCGAAGGTTTTGTCCGCGGCAAGAACGCCGATTATCGAACTCATGTCCGAACGTTTTCGCAAATCAGCAAGGATATCGAAACGCAAGCTGAGCTGGAGAACATTGAAGGGGTTGCCTACGCGTTTAATCGCTTGGCGATCAGCTGTGTCGAATGTCACAAGACACTTCGGCAATCATCAGCGGACGAACCAGTCTCGTCGACTGATGAATCGACCGATTGATCAACATTGGCTGATCCATGTTTCGCTCATTAAGCGAGATCGTTTTAGCTCGATTTTAGTATTAGCCGTATGGCTTTAGCCACGGTTTCAGTGCAATAACCGGGGCTAACGCCCGTCGGCTAATGATCCGACCCCGTATTCTAGTATTAGCCGTATGGCATTAGCCACGGTTTCAGTGCAATAACCGGGACTAACGCCCCTCGGCTGATGACCCGAACCTGTATATTCCTAGGGAACGAAGCACTAGCCTTCCGCATCGACGCGAACAATCGCGTCACTTCGTTTGGGCAGCGTCTCTGCGATCGCATCTAAGATCTTCTGTTCGGCATTGGATGTTTTACCAACGCCCAGCACGCCACCTGAGGCTTTCGCGACAACTTTGGCATTCGAAATCATCTGAGCGGCCAAGCTGTCGGCGATTTCAGCAGGAAGTGATTCATGCAATCGCTCTGCATATTCCTTCCAAGTTTCCCACATCTGCCGTGGCGGACGCGTTTCAAGCCATTGTTTGAGCAGCATGAATGCCAATGGGTTTTCAGATACACCGCGTACAAGAGCGGCACTGATCACCATCTGTCGTTCGCCACTGGTGACGGTGCCGTCGGCCCAAGCGACAAAGACGAGCGGGGTCAACGTGAATGCCGCGATGGTGCTGGCGTTGATGTTCAGGTCCAGCATGTGGTTAAGAACATCGGTGTCTTCGATTGCCGCGACATCGGCAAGCTCCTCAAGCAGTTGTCGACGACGAGTTTTCTCCCGCATCGTCTGCAACAATGATTCGTCTACTCGGCGAAAATAGAGGTCTTCAAGTGCATGTCCACGTTGATGAATCGTATCGGTCTCGTTCACTGTTCCGGCTCCAGTGTTAAAATCAGCTCCAGCGGTAATTCGACGGGCGTAGCCCCTAGTGGGTTTCTGCCCGGTCGCCCGGCATCTGATGACGCAGGACGGCGATGAGTCTTTCGATCGTTTGTCGTTCTTGTTTGGAGACCTTTCCGAGTCCGATGTAGCCGCCGGACGCTTTGGCGACCGCAGTCATCTGTTGCTCCAGGATGTCGATCAAGGAAGCACGTGACGCTGGTGACATTTGTTTCGTGACTTCTTTCATGTAGCGGCACCATGCGTCGTAGCACTCTGCCGGTGGGCGATGTTGAAGCCAGTGGTCCAGCAACACGAAAGCGACGCTCCAATCGTCGATTCCGAATTGGCGTGCGATGTCCAGAACGGCCGCATGCTCTTTTGAGTCAACGCCTCTTTCTGCCCATGCCACCAAGACGAGTGGCAATAGCCGCATCACGATCAGCGATTCGGGAGTAATCCCGAGATTGGACAGTTCGCTTAGAAGAACTTCGTCCTTTAGTCCTGCATGGTGCTTGAGCAACTCATGCGATTGATCGGACGTGGCCTCAATCTTCAGTCGCTTGAAGAGTTGTTCTTCAAGTTCGACAAAGAATTTGTCTTGCGCTGCGGTCTGCAAGAAATGGTTGGGTTTGGAGAGGGACATCGTCAGTGCTTGGAAGAACTCGAATCGGTCGAGCCGAAGATCTTGCAAGTGAAATACCGATAGCCCTTGAGCACCCCATTTTGAATCTCTGACGCACCCGTTTCGGTGCCGCCGAGTCAGACCGCGAAAGAGCAGTCATCGCTGCGAATGTCGTGAAATCCCGAGCCAACACGATGCCCTTGGTCAGCGAGTCTTCTTGGCGAGAAATTTGTTAGCAAACGCGAAAACTTTTCTATTAGCGAAGGTGGGAGCCGAAAGTGAGTCGGCGGTTGTGCTGATCAGCACATGTCGGTGTGCGACTGCGTCGATCTAGGCTTTACTGCTAGGACCGGCACAACCCACACACTTTCGTTGCTTTTCCACATCATCCGATGTTGCATTTTCGCATCATGTCCCCATCTAGCGTGCTAGGTTTCTTCGGACGAGGTCTACAGCACCCGATGACCTGCGTCTGGACTCAAACGTACGCAGTGGACATTCCGTGGTTGCAAAACGCAGCACATCAACGAAGCATTTCGATCGTGACGCGAGGGATTCGCGCCGCCGATCGGTGGTGCTTGCGCCGATGTTCTGCATGCTCTCGATCGCGATTGCGTTTGCGTGTTTTGGCGGGTGCTCCCGTCTGCGGCTTCCCGCGGTCGATCCCACCGGACGCAGGATCTTTAACCCGTTACCGACGACGACGGAATTGGCTCTGCCAGGGGCTGGTGGCGAGTGCAAATTGGGCAACTGCTTGAAAAAGCTGGGTGATCCCTTGAACCTGCAGCCATTCAAGCTGCCCGAACCCGCATTCACGCAGCCAACCAATCCGCCAGCGTGCATCACCCCGCCCGCGATCGCCCCAAGCACGACAGTGCCGCAAGGGACAATTGGGGTACCGCCGACGGGCAACTGCAACACGCAGCCATGCGTCAACGGTCCTGCGTGCCCCGGCGATTGCTTGAACGGTCCTCCCGCGATTTTGATCGGGAACGAGACCGGCTTGCGCAATGGTTGCTGTCTTCCCAATCGCGGCAAACGCGGTTGTATCCTTTTGACACCGCAAAAAATCGTCGCACCGGTCGGTGGCGAGGTCATCTTGCTATCGGGGATCTGTGGCGAAGGCGGATATCTGCAAATGGGTGAGCCATTGGAGTGGATGTTGACGCCTGATAGCGTCGGTACGTTCATCCAAGTCGGTGACGATGACCCTGGTTTAGTGCACAAGCTTGCGCGAATCAAAAAGGCCGAAAAGCACGATCCATCGTATGCGTTTGGCGTGACGAGCACCAAGCGGGTGAAGATCACGCGGGGCAACATGAACCCCAACGATGACATTCAACTTGAGAAAGGCCAAACCTGGATCAGTATCAGCAGCCCTAGCGAAGGTACGAGCCATGTCACCGTTTTGGCTCCAGATAGCGAGTGCTGGGATCAGCGAAAGGCAACGGCAACGATCTACTGGGTCGACGCGTCGGTTCAGTTTCCGAAGAACGAAATACTGCCAGCTGGGCAACCGGTAACGCTGACCACTAGGGTCACGCGTAGCGAAGGTGCGTTGCCGGCGAGAGGCTGGAAAGTCATTTACCGTTCTCTACACCCTGAACTCGGGTTATTTCAAAGTCCGGCCGGTGGGTCACCGAAGGCCGAGGTCATTGTCGATCAGGATGGCAACGCGCCGGTACAACTGATCCCAGTGCCAGGGACATCCGGTACAGCAACGATCGAAATGACCGTTGTCCGGCCCGGGGGCGATATCGACAACATGCCTCCGCTGGAATTGTTCAAAGGTCATACGTTTGTAACTTGGAGCGCCCCACAGCTGTTGTTAGAGACTGTCGGACCTGAGGTCGCGTCCTTCGGCACACCCTTCAAAGTTGTCGCACGCGTTTCCAATCCGGGTGATCAAACGGCTCAAAATGTTCGAGTGATTTTGACGCTTCCACAAGGCGTGCGGGCTCAAGATACCGAATCGGATTTCGTACAGAACTTACCCAACGCGTTGGTTTGGAATATTGGAGATCTGCCTGCGAAACAGCAGATCGATTTATCGGCGGATGTTGTCACCGAATCATCGATGGTGCTGCCATTTGAGGCCAGAGCCGATGGCGGTTTGGTTTCGACAAGCACCGTCAACGTTGATGTCTACCGTCCGTCCTTGGTTTTGACCGTCACGCCGCGAGAGGCCAGTCATATCGCTGGTCAGCCTGTCGAGTTTGAAATCGATGTGACGAACACTGGAACAAGACCACTGGAGAATGTCCAGCTATTCGCCCAAGGTGACAGCGAAATGCTGCACCAAGAAAGCAATTCGAAACTGGTCAAGCTGCAGAAGAATGATGGTCCGCTACAGCCTGGACAAACTTGGAGCGACGCTCTGGTTGCTTTCGTTCCACTAAGTGCCGGACGTCGATGCATCGATGTGGAAGTCACAGCCGACGGCGGACAACGTGCGGCCGAACAGTCCTGCGTGACCGTTATCAATCAGCCCGTCGCGACGCCTTCATTGGCAGTAACGCTTGACGGTCGATCACGGATGTCCGTCGGTGGGCAGGAGCTATTTCGAACGGTTGTTGTCAACGATGGGCAGGTTCCTTTGGACAACGTGCAGGTCACATTGGCCTACGACCCTCAGTTGCAACCGGTCAGTGCGACCGAGCAATACTTAGGCAATCGGCAGGCGATGGGGCAGTTCATGTTGCAGTGGGTGATTCCGCGATTGGAGCCGCAGACGAGTGAAACGCTGGAAGCGGTGTTTAGTGCGATCGCGACTAATCAGCGAAGTAGCCTTGTCCTGGCCGCGGTCAGCCAGCAGGGGGCTCGCGCGAGCAAGCGTCTGGACTTCGAAATTTTGCCTTCGGCGGTGCAGCAGCCGCAAACACCACCGAGCCGCCCGAATTTACCTCCGGGGCGTCCTGGACCGACGATTCCCGACGCCAGCAATGCGCCTGCACCGGCCCAGCCAGCTCCACAACCGCAGCCCACACAGCCTGCGGCCGAACCGAAGGCGTTGGGATTGGTTTTGACAGGTCCGACAACACGCGTCATCGTGAACCAGCCGATTCGCTACGAACTGCGTGTGACCAACCCGTCAGACCTCCCCGATTCGAATATCTTGGTGAAGTTCAACTTGCCCAACGCAGTAAAAGTACGCCGCGTTGTTCAGCGAATTGATCCCAATAACGGCGTCGCCAGCATGAATGAAAACGGCGGCTCGGTTTACATCGAAATCCGGACCCTTCGGGGCAGAGAGACTTTGGTTTACGACATTGTCTTGGAATCCAATCAGCCTCAGACTTTTCAGATCTCTGCCGAAGCGCTTAGCGAAAACAAAGAATTTGGGGCCCGATCGACGGTCCGGACCGAAGTGGTTCCACAGCCCTAAAACTGACAGCCTGTTCATTATGATTGTCGCCCTTCACTCCGTGGGGGCAGCGAGTTCTATCGCTGGTGTTCTCTTTCGCTGGCACTTTTTAGACAACGCCGTACGACGAAGTGAACGGAATTGACGATTGGTTTTTCGTCAATGCTAGACACAAAGTGCTATAATCAATCCCCGCCTCCGTTGCTAAGACCCGCCTCCGTTTTTCAGACACGGTGAGGCTAAATACGGTGAGGATTGAGTTGTTGCTGAAGCGTTTCGCATCTACCGTCGCCACTTTGATCGGAGTTTTGCAATTTGCATCATGTCCGGTCAATCTTTGCGCCCAAGCAACCGTCGCGTTGCCGCGAACGGACTTTGATGATCCGACGGCAACCGTTGATCGATTCATCGATGCAAAGCTGACGGCGGATGAACGTGCCCTCGCCAAACGAAGTGACGACGCGGAATTTTGTCGGCGAGTTTGGTTGGACTTGGCTGGTGTTGCGCCACCAATTTGGGAATTGCGAGAGTTCCTTGCTGACCGAGATGTTGAAAAACGCACACGACTGATCGATCGTTTGATCGCGTCACCTAGATTTGCCAGTCACATGGCAACTCGGTTTACACATTCCATTTTGCCATCTGATTCAGAAGCGATCCGTGGCAACGACTCCGACGAACTTCGTGAATGGCTCCGTCGGGCATTCGTCGAAAACAAGCCCTACGATCACATGGTCGGCGCGTTCTTGACTGCGGGCGGCGCTACAGATTCCGGCCCCGCAATCTTCTACACCTCGCGCGATGCCGATCCTGTGAAAGTTGCTGCGGCAACATCAAGACTGTTCCTTGGGATCCGAATCGACTGCGCCCAGTGCCATGACCATCCTTTTGCCGATTGGACACAAGATGATTTCTGGTCCTTCGCAGCGTTCTTCTCGCAGTTGCAAGTCGACAGCCAAAACGGTTCGAGCGCGACCGCAATTGAAGATCGAATCGGCAAAGAGCTGACATATCCGGAAAGCGATCGCATTGCGGAACCGAGATACTTGGGCGTGGATGAAATTCCCGAGCCAGATCCCGGCAATCTTCGGCGTCGCCAGTTGACGATTTGGCTGGCTTCACGCAGCAACCCCTACTTTGCAAGAGCAGCTGTTAATCGTGTGTGGGCGCATTTGTTTGGACGAGGAATCATCAATCCGATCGATGAACTTGATTCAATGAGTTTGGCAACCCATCCAGAGTTGCTTGAATACCTCAGCGAGTACTTCACCCAGACTCGTTTCGATCTGACCAAACTCTACCGCGTGATCGCTAAGACAAACGCCTATCAACGCACCAGCCAAACCGAAAGTAGCCGACCGGCAATCGACTCATACGCATTAATGCTTCCCAAAACTCTTTCGGCGGAACAGTACTTTGACACGATCGCACAAAATGTGATTCGTCAACGGTTTGACGGAAGCATCGAGTCCGAACGGGGAGAGCAACTGCGTCGATTGTTTGTCCAGCGAATGCGCAATAGTGGTGCGACGCCACTGGAGTATCCGCATGGTGTCGTCCAGGCGTTGGGCATGATGAACGGGCCCGAAATGATGTCCGCGACAGCGAACGAAAACGGTTTGTTGGCATCCATCGAAGCTCCGTTTTATGACGATTCGCAGCGTATCGAAGCTCTGTTCCTGGCTTGTGTTTCAAGGAAGCCAACGAGTGAAGAAGCACAGCGTTTTACAGATTACTTGAACGATGCCTCGATCGAAGCGACTCGCCAAGAACGGCTTGGAGATTTGGTCTGGGTGTTGGCCAACAGTGCCGAGTGTTTTTCCTGTCCGTGAGCTTTTTAAAACCAATCGCCGATGTGTATCGCGATGAAGTTTGTTTGATTTCGACTAAGTGCGTCAACGATAGCTGAGGCCATGCTGATGAACCTGAATCGACGAACGATGTTGACACGAGTTGGACCCGCAGCCGCATTTGCGGTATCCAATTGGCGTGAAACGTTGGTTGCTGAAGCGGCAAACGCATCGGCAGCTTCGGGCAAGCACTGCGTCATCCTGTGGATGGCGGGTGGTCCCAGCCAAACGGACACTTTCGATATGAAACCGGGAACCAAGGTCGGTGGCCCATTCAAGGAAATCCAAACGAACGTTTCAGGAGTACGCTTCAGTGAGCACTTCCCTGAACTTGCCAAACAAGCCGACCGGCTGGCGATCGTTCGCAGTGTGACAACAAAGGAGGGTGACCACCAGCGCGGCACCATGTTGATGCATACGGGCAATATGGTTGGTGGAGCGGTGCAGTACCCTTCAATCGGATCGGCGCTTTCGAAATCCTTGCAAAACACTTCGAATCCACTGCCCGCATATGTGGCGGTGGCGACGCCTTCGATTGCACCACAATCGCAAGGACCAGGATTCTTGGGGCCTCGATATGCGCCCGCGAAAGTTTCGGCCAACGCGAACGATACCGAATCGGAGTATGCGTCACTTCGCGTGGACTATATGAACCCAGGGATGCAGATCGAATCGAATCGATATCACAAACGCAGCGAGCTGTGGACGCAGCAGCAAACACGTTTCCTAAAGCGTCGAAATTTGCCAAACGTCCTAGCGCAAGACACTGCGTATCAATCCGCAATGAATATGATTGCCAGCGATGCGAAAGAGGCGTTTGAACTGTCGCAAGAGCCGGAGCACATTCGTGACGCCTATGGAAAAGGCACGTTCGGACAGGGGTGTTTATTGGCCCGACGGTTGATCGAACGCGATGTCCCGGTTGTCGAAGTCGCGCTGGGCGATGGGCTCGGATGGGATACCCATACAGACAACTTTGATCGTGTGAAGGAACTCAGCGGGCAATTGGATCGTGGCTGGGCAACGCTAATGTCGGAGCTTCAGGATCGCGGTTTGCTGGAGAATACGACGATCCTTTGGGCCGGCGAGTTTGGTCGGACACCGACGATCAATCGTAATGGCGGTCGAGACCATTTTCCCCAAGCGTTTTCATGCGTGCTGGCAGGTGGAGGTATCAGTGGCGGCCAAGTCTATGGCGAGACCGCATCGGATGGTTCGGAGGTGACGGATCGGCCCGTCGAAGCAAAGGATCTGACCGCGACGTTATGCGCTGCCGTTGGAATCAAGCCGTCAACGGAGAACATGACCGAAGGAGGTCGCCCGATAAAAATTTCCGAAGGTTCAAAGATAGATGAGGTGCTTCTTTGAATCAGAAGCGGCGAAAAGCCAGAAAACCAGTTGAACGCAAGATTGATCGCGTCGGTGAATACACAAACCGCTTACGATCACGACAAGCGTACCGTTGTCTAGTCGTTCATGTGGTCGCCTGCGTACCGCTGTTGATTGCCGCTTGCGATCGATCGACCGAAGTTTCCTCTACAGCTGAAAAGTTATCTCAAACCGAGAAGCCATTGGAAAATGGCTTCAAAGTCCAAGACAATCCATCTCCAGATCCTCACCTACCCGGCGCGGATTTGGACAACGTTTCTTCGGGCGATGATGTTGAAATTGATCTTGAGGCTGATGTGGCGGCAGAACTCGATTTGGTTTCGACGCCGGAAGCGGACATGACGGGAGTGTCGCTTCCAATCAACGTTCCGGTTCAGCCCATGCCGAAAGAGTCTCCGCTGACGCAGTCAACGGACCGACTTTGGATTCCGACGGGTGATGGCATATTGTTGTTGGGGCTCAATCTGTTGATCGATGGGGTCCCTATTCAGACTGCGTTTGATCAGCGAATGGAGCGTCTAGAAGAGCAAATCAAGGGATCCGATTCAGAGTACCTGCGCTGGGAAGACTTCATCGAGTACGCTCGCGGGAACACTGCCGTGTTTGGATCTTCGATCACAAACCTGAACGGTCAAGCGAGGATGATCGAGCGGCAATACGATCGCAACGGAAACAATATTGTCGATCGAGGTGAACTCGAAAGGATCGCGTTTCGTGACGCGATGTTGAACAAGCCTTTTCAATTGTTTGGGACCGATGCGTACAATTGGATAAGTCGACATGCGAGTCCGCTGTACCAAGTTATTGATTCCGATTCGGATGGCTTAATCTCCGAAACGGATCTTGTGCATGCTGATCAGAGAATCCTTGCAAAGTTCGACTCGGATTTGGATCGCTGTGTCTCTTTGGATGAAGTTGCACGCTTTGTTCCTGTAGATGATCAGCCGTGGCGTCGAAGCAGGTCGTCGCGTCGCGGCGAAGTCGCGATGAACCTGGATGGAATCGATCGATGGCAAGACTTCGCATATACCTTGGGAGGAATCCCCGAGCGAAAGTTCTGGTATCTGGGAGACTCGGTGTCAGAGTATTTTGATTCTGATCGCGACTCATGGATCTCTCCCGAAGAAGCAAGTCGGATCGGCACGCTGGAACCGAAAGTCATCTTAACGATTGACTTTGGAGTGGAAGCTGCGGAGCCGGTATCGGTTTGGGTGTCGCCCGGCATTGAATCCGTCGTTCAAATAAATCCGATCAGTCGGGAGTGTTGGTTGATCGAATCAGCAAGCGGTAGCCTCTGTATCCGACTGCACGATGAAATGAATCGAGATGAGCGACTCACACCTGAGCAGTTTGAACAGTTAGATCAGAACGGCGATGCGTTCATTTCGGCCGATGAGATCCCAGACCAGGCGACAGCACGTATCTCGATTCCGGATCTTGATCTCGATAAAGACAGGCGACTTAGTTTTGAAGAGCTAGCACGAGCAAGCAAGAAAGACGAGTCGATTTGGCGATTCCAAGTCCGCGCCCGAGCCGCAAGTTTTCAGGACTTGGTTTTTGCCTGTCTGGATCAAGATTGCGATCATTATCTGTCGTCTCGCGAAATTGCCGATGTGCCTGACACGATGCGCTCGTTGGGGATGCCCGTTGGTCCCGACCGCCTTCCGGAATCGGTGGTGTTGCAACTGGTACGAGGTGAGCCTGCCAATGATGACGAACAATTTATGTTGAAACGTCTGCACAATAGGCTCAGTGACTCGCGCCCACGATGGGCTGTCGCAGCGGATACGAATGGCGATCGAGAGATCGCAAGCTCCGAATTTGTCGGACCGATCGAATTGTTTCGTCAGTTGGATCAAGATGGGGACCAATATCTATCAGTCCATGAAGTCCTTTCCGCAGAAAACCAGTACGAAGGCGATTGATCGAATCGCAACTGAAAGTGTCGCTACTTGTCGTTGGAATCCAAATTAGGCAGCTCATTAGAAATTTATCGTTGGATCGGAAAAACGTGAGACGGGTGCCCATTTACAAACGCTAATGCGATTGTGCTTGTTCCCAGGCAGTCAGCTGTGATTGGATTTGTTCCAATTGCTCAATTAATTCTGGCTGTTTCACTACCGTTTTGATGGTCGAAATCGTTTCCGCTAGATGTTGTTTGACATTCGGGTCAGACTCTGCGTAGGGCCGCAATACGGTGATGGTTTCACCAATAATCATTTCCCAAGTCAGATCCGCAGTCACGACACGCAAACGTTCTTCTTTGTCGACGCGATAGACGGATGGCAGACTACGGCGATCAATCAGTACCAAGGCATTGGCCAATTGGTCGATACACTGAATGGCTGTGAATGGATCGTTGACACCCGGGCTAAGTGCCCGGACGGCGATTTCAACGTACTGGTGAAGGATGAAAAACAAATCTTGTGTAGGCGTCCGCATGGTGCCGATCGCCAAACAGGCGAGAAAGCCATCTGTACATTCCTGAATTTCATCTTGTGAAGAAAATCCCGATCCATGACGATCGTCAGAAAGATGGGGCGGATCTGAGGGAATGATTTGGGCGATCGGCTGTCCCAATAGGATTCGACCACCAGGGCGAACGAGCAACTTGACAATTAGATCGCGTTCGGACGCGTAGTCGATCAATCCTGTTTGATCGATTCCTTGTAAATAGCCTGCCCGATCGCTCGCGATTTCAAAGGCCGATTCCCAGTCAATAGCTGAGCGTGGACGCTCTTCTTTGGGATCGCCCATCTTTTCAGGAAACAGTTCATCAACCTTGGCTTCTAGCATCTTGGAGATGTTACCCAAGACATTCGAAATATGAATGCTTTCTGGGATATGGTGGATGAAGTAGATCAGGACCCCGACACTCGCAAGCGTCAGGATAAAAGCGATCAACGTCGATAGGTGAGGGACAAACAATGTCGTTTCGATTTCTGCACCATCCGGTTGTCCCGAGCGAACGGTGCGTAAAATCATCAAGCAGAATAGGAACGTGGCGACGAACGTTCCCAATGTGATCTGGTTGCCACGGTCACGCATGATGTTGTCCAACAGACGTGGACCGTAGTGAGATGTTGCGTGCGAGACCGCAACCATCGTTAGCGAGAAAGTGACACCGGCAACCGTGATCATCGAACCGGCGACAGTCGCGAGCAGGGCACGTGCACCTTCGGGTTGATTGAGCGCTGCCGCAGGAAACATATCAATCCAATCTGACCCGAAGGATCGGTCGATCGCGATGCTCAACCGACTGGCGATTAGCGATGCGATCGCCATCATGGTTGGCACGAACCAGTAGCTGCCGCTGATCCGGTAGATGATTTGTTGAAGTTTGGCTCTCACTCGATTCCTTCGTTGATCATTGCCGGATGCTGGTGTGGTCAGAACCCCACCTGTGGTTCTTCGCAGTTCCGGTTGCAGCCTTGTGTATCGTTACATCAAGGGCGTTGGTCTATTAACAATGCGTCATCGTATTGCATACACCATGCCACACCGATTGCGCATGTTGAGCCGAATACGATTTGCTATAGAAATGACAAAAAACAGGCGGCAGATGGCAACAGTCGTTTTACGCTAAACCGCCTGTATTACTGTCCGCCACTGAGATGGGTCGGGAAGGTTCTATGAAGATTGAACGTGTTGAAGATCGGATGCTGCTGGCGATCAAAGCTGCTGAAATCGGTATCGCGCTAGGCCAAAGTCCGTTCGGAGCTGCCATATTTTCCGAGGATGGTAAGCCGTTGGCGATCGTTCACAATCAAGTGAAGTCCCTCGTCGATCCATCCGGTCATGCGGAGGTGATCGCAATTCGGACAGCCTGTGCAAAACTTGGCCAGGGGGATCTGAGCGGCTATCAGTTGGTCAGCACGTGTGAGCCCTGTCCGATGTGTGCGTCGACGATTGTTTTTGCAGGAATTCGCAATGTTGTCTTCGGTGCGGACGTTTCTGATGCAAAGCAGGCCGGATTCGGTTTACTACAAATCCCCTCGAAAATCATCTTCGACCAACTGGACCCACCGATGGATATTGTCGGAGGGGTGTCCGCCGAGCTGTGTCGACAGTTGTTTTCGAAAAATAACAGATAGATATGGGGTCCCGGATTGCCGAATTGTCCTTGGTTCTTGCTGGGGACTCGTCGTTGCCGTGGTTGACTGTTAATTTGTCGCCAATGGACCTGGTTTGTTTCGTAGCTTCGGAACTTACGCAGTGTACGCTCCGTATGAACGGCATGGATCGGTTTTGTTCGAGGAAGGTTAAGTTTACTCGCCCGTTGGTCAAACGCTACGAACAGTGTTTCTTTGAAAAGCTTGCTTTAAACGTTGCGAAAGATCGGTGCTTCCGAGAGCTGCGCGTGTTTAAACGGGGTGCTCTTGGCTAGCCCATTGTTTCCTGCAGCTCGAAATGGATCTGGCACATGCCGTTGAGACCTAGATAGTGACATTATTGAAGTTTTAATGGCCTAAAAGTTGCTACGTTGGTTCCTTGTAAGGAGTCGTTGTCGAGCCAGTATTCACCTTCGTTCTTGCGTCGGGTGATTTTCGACCAAGCCGATTCTATTGCCGCGGTTGCGGTGCAGCAGGCGTTACTTCGTCATGCTCAGAGTTCACTTTTCAGATAAATGGTTACGCGTGCGTCAGTTCGTAGGAAGTTGCTTGATTGTCGATGATGTGCGTAGCACACGGCTCGCGATCAGCACATGGCTTACCGCATTGGGGTTTGAATGCCTTGAGGCAGGCAATGGTGTTGAGGCACTTGAGCTAGCCAAGGGGCATCGTCCAGACATCGTCATCACGGACATTGACATGGCCGGCGGTGACGGCGTGCAGCTGATTCGGTCACTGCGTGATGACGCTGATCGCGAGGCGACTGATCTTCCTATTTTGGTGATCAGCAGTCTGGAGGACGGCAAGATTGAGGAGCTAGTGCAAGGTGTTGGGGCGAGTGCGTTTGCTTCAAAGCCTCTTGATCGTGACCAGTTCCTGATGGCTTTCTTTGCGACACTTCGAGGCTCGGAGAGCTGGGGCTCCTTTGCAAATGCGTTTCAGGTCGCGACGATTTCTCCAAAACTACGTCGCTTCGTCGCGGAACCTTAGTCCGTGTTTTTTGCTGGCTCGCTGGCCCGGTCGTATGCCCCCTCACTAGCCACTCCTTGAAAAATATCTCGTCATTGGCATCGCAGTTGCATTCCTTTCGGTTGTCACACGCTTCGAACAGCGAAGCACAGTAATTCAATTCCGAACAGGAGACGCAACATGTCGACGACTACAACTACACCATTTAAGCGACAGATTCTCGAAGGCGAACGTCTTGAAACGACGACGAGCTTGCTTCAGCAAAATCTGGTTGATTTGGTTGACCTGGCATTGCTGCTCAAGCAAGCCCACTGGAATGTGATTGGGAAGAACTTTCGTTCGATCCACCTGCAGCTCGACGAAATTATCGAGACAGTTCGTGCAGCCAGTGACGAAGTTGCCGAGCGGATCGCTGCACTAGGCGTTCCGGCTGACGGGCGTTCAGAGACCGTTGCGAAGAATAGTGATCTAAAGGATTACCCAGCGGGCTTCCACGATGTTCAGTCCACCACGACTCATGTGGCCGACGCGATTAAAACTGCGATTGATGGTTTGCGTAAATCGATCGACCAAGTCGGTGATCTTGACCCTGTCAGCGAAGACCTATTGATCAGCATCTCTGCCCCACTGGAAAAGCACTTGTGGATGGTGCAGGCACAAGAGGCGTAAGCTGAACCTGCTTTCGTCATCGTCCATTCGGCTGAAAAGTAGTTGGCGGGATGGCACTCGGCTGAATGAGCCAATTGACCAGGCACCTCTGTTGTGGAGGTGCCTTTTTTAATGCGCGATTTGGTGTGAATGTCTGTTTGCATCCAGTTCGAAGATGGCTCGCGGTGGACCATTGCCATGTTCAATGATTCACTTGGTCAACTGACGTGACGGATTAGATCTCCGAACGGATTGCAAGTCGCACGCTCTGTTGGTGGATGAACTCGCACCAGCGTGACCACCGATCAATCACTGCGTCATGCGTCACCGCTTTGCGTGTTTCTATTGCGTTCATCGCGACCGCAAACTTGTTCTACGAGCCGGGTTCCGATCGCGTCCTTCGCGGTATTTCTGAGCGACTTAAGCGTGAATTGGAATTTTGGAACTGCATTCTGAGAAATGGCATGCGACGTGCAACCATAGCTCTGTCGAAATGCAAGGCCGTTAAACGGCGTTATCAACGAAACTCATTTGAAGGAGTGTTGAAATGGTTAATCGAGAACAACTTCACGGACAGTGGAACGAAGTTAAGGGACGCTTGCGAGAGCATTGGGGGCAGTTGACAGAGAATGATCTGCAGATGGCTCGCGGTTCAGCAGAGCAGCTCGTCGGAGTCGTGCAAAAGAAGACCGGCGCGACTCGCAATGAAGTCGAGAACTTTCTCAATGGGATCCTTGATCCGTCATTCACAGAGAAGGTTTCGCAAGCAGCGGCTGAGTACGGCGAAGCTGCTCAGCACATGGCTCATGAAACGGCTGAGTACATGAAGCATCGTTATCAAGATGCAGCCAGCATGTCGGAAGACTATGCGGAACGATTCGTGGACACCGTCAAAAGTCGTCCGCGTGAATCGATCGCAATCGCGTTCGGTTTGGGGATCGCAGCAGGAGCGTTTTTCTTCCTGGGTAAACGTCGATAGGCGTTGGCGCATACCGGCAGGCCCTCGATCAAACGTTCGGACCAAGTAAGACACATGGCTACAACACTCGCAACAGAAAAGCAGGCCGAAGCAATTAAGCATCGGATGCAAGAGATCCGCACCAACCTTCCGTATGAGGTCGACCAAGCTCGCGATCAAGTCAAAGAGCTTAGCGATTGGAAGTATCACTTTCGCCGTCACCCGGCGGCGATGATGGGTGTGGCTGCTGCGTTCGGTTTTATGCTCATTCCGTCACGTCCGTCGCCACGGAAGCAAGTCGTCATTGAACGCCATCCGCTTCCTCGGGATCAGCATAGCGAACCGGCGAAGAAGGGTTTGATTGGTGGGTTAGTTGGGGCGGTTGCGACCATCGCAATCCGGCAGGCGGTTTCGATGGCAGCGACCCATGTGTCGTCTGTTTTATCTAATAACTCCAGGTCCGGACGCTAATGACGGCCGCAACCGACGCCTCACGAACTTCAGTAGAGACACACTTAGTAGAAGAAAAGCCATGATTGCTCCACTCGAACAGCAAACAAAGATTCCGGATCGAGTCTACGACGGATCCGAGCACCTTGAAGGAGCTCGCGACAACAGACTGAACAAAGTTGTTGTTAGCCATCCTAAAGCGGCCATGGTTGCCGCCTTGACTACTGGCATGGTGATCGGCTGGATCGTCAAGAGGACCATCCGATGAGTGATGAAAAGCAGACCTCACCGATGCGGGCAGTCATTCGAGACGTAATCGATTTGATGGAATTGCAATGGCAATTGCTTTCCGTTGATTCGCAGGCCGCTCGGCGAAAGCTGACCGTCGCGATGGTTGCGGGTACAGCCGCTGTCACACTCGCCGGTTCAGCATTAACCGTGCTGCTCGTCGGACTTGGGTTTTTGCTTCGCGACCTCACGGCACTAACCGCCGGTGCTTCGATCGTTGTCGTGTCCGTGCTCGCTTTCATCACTGTGGGAGCTCTGCTGTGGTACGCGGCTAAAGCGATGGTGAAAGCTTCGGAGGCGATGAACGAAAGCAAGTCTGAATTCGTTGAGAGCCTCAAATGGCTGAAGGCGACATTGGTTTCACCAAGTCACTCAGCTCGAAACCAAATTCGGGCGGAAGATTTCGATCGTCCCGGCGAACGGGTGTATCCAAATCGCCACAGAGAACCGTTGCGACGCGAGTATACGTCGCTTCGATAAACAACAGTATTAACCACTTTAGATTGAAGGAGTTTAGCAATGTCTACCAGCAGTCAAACAACTACCAAAACCGCAAGTGCCTCGTCCAACGGCCAAAGCAAGGTTCAAGACGTTACCCACCGTGTTGCTGAGCAAGCGGTCGAATACGGTCAGGGTGCTGCAGAACATTACGTCAAGGAGCCCGCGCGAGACTTGTTTAGCTTGGCCAAGTCGTACGCGAAAGATCACCCAGACGTCGCGGCATGCTGGGCATTTGGTTTGGGCATCATCGTCGGTTGGAAGATCAAGCCATAGAGCCCTGATTTGCAGAAACCGTCACGCTTAAATAACACATCAACCACTCAATCTACCTACGGGCACGATCGTGATTGAAGAACTGAAAGAACGTGCTCTGGATGCCAAGGCCGAAATTAACGGTCGGCTGACAGGGCACGACGAACCGAATGGGCGAAACGTCGGCGTTTCGCCCACTGAGAATCTATTGGCCTATGGTGCGGCGATCGCAGCAACCTTTATCGCTCGGAATGCATTGCAAGCCAGTTGGCGTACGGCACTCGATCGTGAGCCACCAAAGAATCCCGCGTCACCCGAGGTCGATTGGAAGGACGCGCTCCTATGGGGCGCAGTGTCCGGAGCCATTGTCGGTATGACACGTATTGCCACAAGACGCTCCGCATCCGCGTTTTATGACCGTCTCAAGTAAGACGCACCAAGCTTGGTGTTCGTCGATTGCAATCAACTTTGTCTAGACGTGTAAGGGGTTTATTGCATCGCCGGTCGCTAGCGAATCTCACTCCTACTCCCAAAATCTTATGACTGATCCACTCCGTACGCCGCTCGCGTTGCTGTTTATCGTTCTCTGTGCATTGGCCGCTTCGCGTGCCAACTCGGCAGAACCACCGAGCCCGCCTCCTGAGCCTTCCCTGCTGTCGGCAGGTACGGCGGTCAATAGTAAATCGGAGATCCCCAGCGAGGTGAAAAGCTCGCTCGATATTCGCGACATCAGTGAATGGGCTTGGGCTGGCGTCCTATGGAGTGACGCAAACTTGGTCAAAGGCGTCGCCAAGCGAGCGGCATCTGAATCTGATGACGAGCAGGAAACGCAAAAGCTGATGCAAGTTTCTAAAGAAGCACAACAGATCGTCGAGCAGATGGAGCAAATGGGATGGCAACGACTCGCGTCAAAGCCTGTCCAGTCTGGTACGGATGCAAGCGTCAGAAGCTCAAAGCAGGTAGCACGTCCTCAAAAGACGACGAAGCAGCAAAGTCCCAAGGATCTAGATATCGACCAGTATCGAGTTACCAACGTCGATGAGCCTGTCGCGGAACGTAAGAGCTTGGCAGAGAAGATTGAAGACCAAGTTGAAAAGTCCATCGCCGCCGCTGGTGACCGTGGCGTGTCGAAGGTCTACGGGGCTCATATTAGCAATCGCGAGACACAGACTCGAAGCGGTACGTTGCCCTACGCGACGGACTCCATCTACGATGTCGATGACTACGACCAGGACGGCGACTATTTTGTCGAGAATGCCGGTGGGAAATACGCCGAATTCGACGATGAAGACGTGGTCGATGACGTGGATGAGGTCCGAACAATCAATCCCGATGTCGAAGTGGCTGTCGACAATCCTGAGCCTAAGTTGAGTGGTCAACCGAGTACGGAAGATTCAAGTGTGCGGTCTAGCGATATCGCCCAGTACGATATTGCTCAGTACACCGATGTTTCCGAACGCCGTGCCGAAGATGCACGATGGGTTCAGTTACATGTCAGTTCAAACCAAATGCTGTTCGACAAGCTTACTGAAGGCGGCATCGACAAGGCTGAGTTGCAACTGGCGATAAACCAACTTCGCGTTCACTTGTCCTTAGCTCAAAAGGCTGGCGTGGAAGGTGTGAACGTCGAAGCGTTGCCGAGCGTTGCGTCGAACTAAGGCAAGTTCGATTACACGCCCAACGTTTTGATGACTTCCTTGACCGTCGAAGCGTTGATCTGCCCAAGGGCCTCGGGTAGCTGATCGATCAATCGAGTCGAAACGGTAGGGTCGTAGTAGTTGGCCGTTCCGATTTGCACTGCCGAGGCGCCAGTGACTAGAAACTGCATCACATCATCGATATTGGCGATTCCGCCGATGCCGATGATGGGAACGTCCACGGCAGATGCGACCTGATGGACACACCGAAGGGCGATCGGTTTGATGGCTGGTCCGCTCAGTCCTCCCATTCCGTTCCCCAGAATGGGTTTTCTTCTTTTCCAATCGACGGCCATTGCAAGCACCGTGTTGATGAGGCAGACGGCATCGGCTCCGCCATCTGCCGCACCTTTGGCAACATCAGCAATCTTTGTAACGTTCGGTGTGAGCTTTGCCAAAACGGGGACGGCACATGCGTCCCGCGCTGCCTGAACAACTTTGCGACATGATTCGGGATTGATTCCGAAGTCGATTCCACCGCTGACGTTTGGGCATGAGAGATTTAGCTCGACGGCTGCGATATTCCGTTCACCAACGCGTGTGGCAAGTGAAACGAAGTCTTCTTCGGTCCGCCCGGCAATGCTGACGATGATCGGTGCGCCGATCGATTCAAGGTACGGAAGATGGTGTTCAAGAAACGCGTCGATTCCATCGTTGTCTAGCCCGATCGCGTTCATCAGTCCGCCGGACGTTTCCACCGTTCGCCAGGGTGCGTTACCGACCCGCGGTTCGGCCGTGATTGTCTTTGGTAGGATCCCACCAAGCCGAGACGTGTCAACGATCTTTTCCATCTCTCGGGCGTATCCGAACGTTCCAGATGCTACCAGGATAGGGTTCGGCAGGACGAGGCGTCCGAGCGTTGTGCTTAGATCGACAGTGTTTGCAGTTGATGCGTTTGCAGTGGACATGGTCGATTCAGTTCGGGTTCGGTGTGATGGCGTTTCGGATCAGCCGAGCGTCAATTTCTTTCACCAGCGCGGACGCCACTGATGATTTATCGGAGCGAACTTTCAGCAGGACGGTACCGTCACGTCCGATAAGCTCCACTTCGTTTTCGTCCGAGTCGATCGCAGATGGGCCGTTGCTAACGATCAGGTCGCAGTGTTTCTTTTCCAGTTTGACTGTCGCACGAAATCGTCGATCTTCAGTTTCGAGAGCGAAGCCCACGACCCACTGTTTCGCCGTTTTGTTCTGCCCCAGCGTTGCCACGATGTCAGGCGTTTCAACCAACTGTAACGTCAACGGTTCGCCTGTCTTTGCGATCTTTTGATCGTTCACAAATCGCGGCATGTAATCGCAAGGGGCGGCAGCGCCGATCGCGCCATCGCAGGACTGAAAGTGGTGGGTTGCCGCTTCCAGCATTTCATCGGTCGTAACGACAGGAACGATGGTTGCGCCATCGGGATAGTCGATTGTGACTGGACCGGAAATGATGGTGACATCGTGTCCAAGGTCCAACGCCGCGCGTGCGAGAGCAGCACCCATCCGGCCGCTTGATGCGTTCGAGATGTATCGGACCGGGTCAAGATATTGGCGAGTCGGTCCGGACGTAATCAGAATCTTAGCCACGAAACACTAGTCCAGAGATTTCAGTGTCCGATCGAGCAACTCATTAAGTCGTTCGGCGGAAACATTCATTTTGGCGGCAGCTAGGGCGAAGAGTCTTTTTTCGTTTTCGTCCAGCACACCGTCGGCGGCCATCACTTTGATTAAATCCACCAGCAGCTCTTCGCAATGGGCTGGATCCGAAGGCAATTCAAGTGCAGCGTCGTCGCCTAAGCCGAATCGAATGGCATTGGTCAGGTCCGCTTCGCCCAGTTCCAGCTCATGGCACCGTTGTGCAACGTAGTCGACTTCGCGTTCGCCCAATGAGCCATCGGCAAAAGCCATGACAACCAGGTTACGCAGCTGACGAACTCGATCGCTAAATTGTTTTTCGCTCATGGAGCAGAGTTTACCACCTCAGGGAAACGATTGACTATCCCGGATGTTATTCTTCTTGGCTGCCGTGACATTCGCGGGGCACGATGCGTCCGGGGCCGTCTTCACGGTAAAACTTATCGAGCACGTTCTCGAAATCTTGACGCGAACGTATTTTCGCAAAATCGAGGCGGACGACTTCATATTCAGGGTGTGACTGGCTGTACTTGATGCCGAACTTCCGCATCAGCATCGGAGCTCGTGTTTCTCCATAGCTCTCTTCGCAGAGGTCAAAGTGCTGCCGCATGACAGCGGTTTGTTCGTGCAGGGTTGGGGGGGCGGGCATCGGCAAACCGTTCGCCAGTGCGATCGCTTGTGAAAAGATCCATGGGTTTCCGATCGCACCGCGAGCGACGGTCACGCCATCGATTTTGGTTTCACGCATCATCCGCAGGCAATCGTCCGCTGTGAATAGATCGCCGCTTCCTAGGATCCGCATTCGGTCACCCACATGTGCCTTCACTTCGCCCAGGAATGACCAGCGGCTCGGGCCCACATAACGCTGCACAACCGTTCGCCCGTGGACGGTAGCCGCGGCAAGCCCGTTTTCCAACGCACCGTCGAGGATTTTGAAAAATGCGTCACGTGACTCTTGAGTATCGTCGATTCCGCGACGCATTTTGACGGTCACGGGGATATGGTCGGGAACCATATCGCGCGTTCGCTGTAGGATTTCGATTGCCGTATCGGGCTGAGACAGGTGAAAGCCACCGCGACAGCGTCCGAGGACTTTTTTGACGGGGCAGCCAAAGTTGACGTCGATCACATCGAATCCGGCTTCAACAAGCTTTAACGCACCGAGTGAAAACTGTTCCGGTTCGGCGCCCATCAGCTGGCCTCCGACAGGATGTTCTTCCGGGTGGATATCCAGAAAATGTTTGGTGCGTTGGCGTTTGTTAAGCGCGAGCAAGAACTGATCCAGCATGACTTCGCAAACGCTATAGCTGGCGCCCAATCGTCTTGCGACGGTGCGCATCGGCAGATCGCTGTACCCGCTAAGTGCCGCTTGAACGACAGGAAAGCCGATTTCCACGTTGCCAATCTTCAGCGGCGAAAACTCGTTTTGCCAAGTTTGCAAATCGCATAGATCCGCAATGGCTTGGTTGTGTTGCACGGTCGTTGTGGGCACTACACTATCTTTCATTAAATCGTTTCCAACAGGTGGTGATCGGGCGGTTCTGTCGCCGATGCGTCCCATTCCTGTTTTTTCGAGCACACGTTCAATCTTCGCCCAATCACGATTCGTTCAGTCGACTCGGATCCAGACGATTTCACCACATCCAGCTTGCCCCAGTTCAGTCGATCACCGGACCCATGATGATGAAGCATTCTGCGAAGGAGCCTTTGTCCGTACTTGTCGGTGCCATAGCGATTGGTGTAACACTGGCACTCAATTCAGTCCTTTCGTATTTGCCCGCGCAATCCGTACGTGCCCAGACTTCACTAGCCCCGCCACCAAAGAACGATCGTTCGATGATGATAGAAACCGCTCCCTTCGGGACAGTCGATGGCCAACCGATCACTCGATACACCTTGGTCAATTCCAAAGGCCACCGCGTCAGCGTGATGAACTTTGGCGCGACTTTGTTGGAAGTCGAGGTTCCAGATCGTGACGGAAACATTGCCAACGTCAATTTGTGTTTCGACTCATTGCAGCCCTACGTCGACGGACATCCCTATTTCGGAAGTTCCGTTGGCCGATTTTGCAATCGAATTGGGAACGCCAAATTCACGATCGACGGCGTAGAGTATCCACTGGTGGTCAACCACGGAAAACACCAACTGCACGGTGGGAAGAAGAATTTTTCCTACCTGGTTTGGTCTGGTGAGCCAATTCAGGAGTCCAACCACGTTGGCGTCCGCTTTGAACTGACCAGCCCTGATGGGGATAACGGATTCCCGGGCACGGTTAAAGCGGTCGCGGAATACACGTTCAACGATGCTGACGAATTGACGATTACTTATTCGGCCACCACCGATAAGGCGACACATGTCAATTTGACCAATCACAGCTACTGGAATTTGGGTGGTGCCGGGACCGGTACGGCTAAAGATCACGTCGCGACGATCGAGGCCGACCAGTACCTAGATGTTGACGGCGATCTGATCCCCACCGGAAAGCTGAACGATGTGGCCGGAACCCCGTTGGATTTTCGTTCGGCCACCACGCTTGGAGAGCGACTGGAAGAACTTCCTGCCACCAAAGGATATGACCACTGCTACGTCGTTCGTGGCCAAGTCGGTTCGATGCGTCCTGCGGCGAAGGTTGTCGATTCTGATTCGGGAAGGACGCTCGAAATCGAAACCACTCAGCCCGGTATGCAGCTCTACACTGCAAACCACCTTGGGGGTGGTGCTGGAACTGCAGGGAACGGACCCCACGACGCCTTTTGCTTGGAGACGCAGCACTTCCCCGATGCACCAAACAAGCCGGACTTCAAAAGCACTTTGCTAAGTCCCGGTGAAACGATGAAGGAAGTCACGATTCATCGCTTTGGCGTGCAAAAGTAGGCTGTCTGGTTCACCGGCGGTTGTTCAGTCACGCCGCATGGCGATTCGCAATTCGGCGAGATGGCTTTTGCAAGCGACCGGAGCCGGCAGGTTTAGAGTTCGCGTAATCGAACGTTTCGGTATTGGGCTTCCAGCTGTGGTCCGCTGTGAACTTGCAGTGCGATCACGCCGTCACGTTCGATCTCTGGATCCTGTTCGGTGTAATCAACGGTTTGGACGCCGTTGAGAAAGATCTGGATTCGATCGCCTTTGGCTAACACTCGCAGTTCATTCCACTCTCCTCGCTTGACTGCCTTTTGAGCCTTTTCCTGGTCTTCGGCCAGGAATTTCCGGCGTCGTGATTCGTCGTACAAAGCTCCCCAGCAGGTACCGTCTTTGAAAAAGCCGATGTCCGCCTGATAGCCGATCACTTCGGTATCGTTAGGAATCCGTTTGGTACGAAACTGCACTCCGGCGTTGTCGCCTTTGCCGACCAACCTTGCCTCGACGATCAGTTCGAAATCGCCATAGGTCTTCTCGGTGCAAAGAAAATAGTTGTGCGGAATCGATTCGGTGTCACTGCCTGCGACGATCACGCCTTCGCGAACTTTGAACCATTTCGGGTCGCCCTCCCAGCCATCAAGCGTTTTGCCGTCGAACAAAGATTTTAAACTGGGCGTTGATTCGGCGGTCTTATCTGAGGCGACCGATTGCGCCGAAAGCATCCGTTGATCGGCGAATATCCCCAAAAGCACGGCAAGTCCAAGGATCATCACTTGGGTTGTTGCGTGAGGCCGCGACGAGACAGTGCAAATCCAACGGGGGGACCAGCGGAGGGAATGGAGCAGCGGTTTTCTTTGACGCATGGCAGGGTCCGGGCCAAATGGGGACGGATTGTGAAATGGAGACTGTTCATGATAATACGTCCCTCCACCGGTCGCTTCACCTCTGGCCGCGACAACGAATTCATCCCTTCCAACCAACCAACCATCCGTCCATGACTCAGCTGAACAAATATTCGAGCAAGATCACCCAGCCGAAAAGCCAAGGTGCGTCACAGGCCATGTTGTACGCAACCGGCCTGACTCGCGAAGACATGGATAAACCTCAGGTTGGGATCGCAAGCGTTTGGTACGAAGGCAACAGTTGCAACATGCACCTGTTGGACTTGGGCGCCGAAGTTAAGAAGGGCGTCGAAGAGGCTGGCATGGTCGGAATGCGATTCAATACCATCGGTGTCAGCGACGGTATTTCGATGGGTACCGACGGGATGAGCTATTCGCTGCAAAGCCGTGACCTGATCGCCGACTCGATCGAAACCATCATGGGAGCGCAGTGGTACGACGGTCTGGTTGCCCTACCGGGTTGCGACAAGAACATGCCGGGATGTTTGATGGCGATGGGACGTTTGAACCGTCCATCGATCATGGTCTATGGCGGTACGATCCGTCCCGGTTTCCGCAACGGAGAAAAGTTGGACATCGTTAGCGCTTTCCAGTGCTATGGGCAGTTCATCGCCGGTCAGATCAGTGATGAAGAGCGACAAGAAATCGTCGAAAAGAGTTGCCCAGGTGCGGGGGCGTGCGGTGGCATGTATACCGCCAACACAATGGCGACTGCGATCGAAGCCTTGGGGATGTCGCTGCCATATTCGGCCAGCACCCCAGCCGAAGATCCTATGAAGAAAGAAGAGTGCGTCTTGGCGGGCGAAGCGATTCTTGAACTGTTGAAAAAAGATATCAAGCCTCGGGACATCATGACCCGTACCGCGTTCGAAAACGCGATGGTAACCGTCATGGCTCTCGGCGGAAGCACGAACGCTGTGTTGCACTTGATCGCAATGGCTCGCAGCGTTGATGTGCCTTTGACGATTGATGATTTCCAATCGGTCAGTGATCGCATACCGTACTTGGCTGACCTGAAGCCAAGCGGCAAGTTCGTACAGGAAGATTTGCATTCGATCGGTGGTACGCCAGCGGTCATGAAGTACCTGCTCGAAGAAGGCTTGATGGACGGTTCATGTTTGACAGTGACCGGTAAGACACTGGCCGAAAACGTTGCCGACGTACCCGGATTGAAAGAAGGGCAGTCGATCGTTCGTCCGGTTAGCAAGCCGATCAAATCCAGTGGCCACATTCGCATCTTGAAAGGAAGCTTGGCTCCAGAAGGTGCGGTCGCAAAGATCACCGGCAAGGAAGGCCTAACGTTCAGCGGCCCTGCCCGTTGTTTCGATAGCGAAGAAGCGATGCTTGCCGCCCTTGAAGAAAAGAAAATTCAAAAAGGCGATGTGGTTGTGATTCGGTTCGAAGGTCCTAAAGGCGGACCAGGGATGCCCGAAATGCTAACCCCGACCAGCGCGATCATGGGAGCCGGTTTAGGATCGGATGTCGCGATGATCACTGACGGTCGATTCAGCGGCGGAAGCCACGGGTTCATCGTCGGGCACGTGACACCGGAAGCTCAAATCGGTGGACCGATCGGTTTGTTGCAAGACGGTGATATTGTCACCATCGATGCCGAAAGCAATTCGTTGGATGTCGATGTTCCAGCCGAAGAATTGGAAACACGTCGCAGTGCTTGGACAGCGCCCGCGTTGAAAGCAACTCGTGGTACGCTTTACAAGTACATCAAGAACGTCAAAACCGCTAGCGAAGGCTGTGTGACCGACGAATAAGTCGTCCTGAGCAGTCTTGATAATCTCTCACGCGACGAGTTGATAAGTCTGTTACAATCGATTGCGGCCCAGCGTCGGGAAAAGCCCCGACGTTCGTTTTCTATTCAATCTCTTTTGTGAAAGTGACCAATGAAGATTTTTATTCATGCATGGTTACCACTATGGCTCGTCGTTGCTGGTGCGGTCTACGCTAATGCAGACGATCGATCCGGCGCAGCCCAAGGGATTGATGTTGATTCGATATGGGTCACCTCGATCGATCATCTTGACGGCGATCGATTCGTCGCTGGTACGGCATCTGGTTTGTTGTTGCAACCGGCGAACGTTGTCTCGTTTGATTCCGATCACCCGGATCAGCTGACAAACCTTTATGAACACCCAGCCGCGGTCTGGACCGTGGCGACATCTTCGGACGGAAAGACGATTGCCAGTGTCGACTATAAAGGCAACCTTGTTGTTTATGATGTCGATTCCGCAACGCCGACAACTCACCCGAACGCGTTCGAACGATGGTGTCAGAAAATCATCGTTTCGGCGGACGGCAAGTCTGTGATCGCTGGGAACGAAGCCGGCAAGGTATTTGTGTGGGATCTGTCAGAGTCGAAAGTGTCCAAGTCACTCGAACTTGGAAAAGCTTCGATCACTTGTATCGCTCTGGCACCGAACGGACAGGGGGTGGCCGCAAGTGATGGCGAAGGAAAGGTGCATTTGATTTCTTGGCCCGCCTTCGAAGTCATCGGAGCAATTTCAGTCAGCAATGAGACCGCTTGGTGCATCGCGTATGAAAATGAGTCCACCTTGTTGGTCGGTTCGGGCGATCGAAACTTGTACCGCGTCGAAGCAACCCCGGACTCGAAGCCTGTATCGCTTGCGGTCGGGACTGACTGGATCACTCGATTGGCCGTTTCACCAAGCGGATCGATTGCTGCTTCTGAAGTGAGTGGAAAAATTCATCTGGTTTCCGGCGGCGAAGCCACGACGCTTGAAGCATACAGCGGCGTTTGGTCGCTTGATTTTAGCAATCCAGGCCGGCTATTTGTAGGAACACGCAAGGACGGAATCAACGTTGCCAAGCAGACATGGTCTCTTTCAGCCCCGGCAACCGAGTCTGGTGAAGCAACTCAATGAGTTCTGACCGGTCTACAACGACACCATCACCCAAGCCTGAAGACCTGGAATACGTCGTTCGCTACGGAACGATGCGTCTGCTAGGGGTGATGAACGCGCGCGAATCGTTTCGATATAACGATGAGGTGGTGCTACAATCAGATCGCGGCACCGAGGTCGGTACGGTGCTTTGCGAGGCGACTCCGGTTGCGCTAGAGTCAATGCACGAACCTACGGCAGGAAAGATCTTACGTCGGTTGACCGACGACGATCTCGCGCAATGGGGCCATATCAAGTCCCAGGTTCGTGACGATTTAGCGATCTGTCAGAGGTGTATCGATTTTTTGCGGTTGAGGATGGACCTCGTCGACGTCGAACGCCTGTTGGGGGGCGAGAAAGTTGTCGTTTACTACTTGGCCGAAGGGCGGGTCGATTTCCGACAGTTGGTGCGAAATCTCGCGAGCGAGTTTCAGACACGGATCGAAATGCGGCAAATTGGGGTCCGAGATGAAGCAAAAATCATGGCAGACTACGGAGATTGCGGACAACCGATATGCTGTTCGCGGTTTCTGAGTAAGATGCCACCGGTGTCGATGAAAATGGCAAAATTGCAAAGGTCGACACTCGATCCGACAAAAATTTCGGGTCGATGCGGCCGATTGAAATGTTGTTTGCGTTACGAATTCGATACCTATGAACAGATGGCGGCCGAGCTTCCGCCGGTCGGTGCGCAGATTTTGACGAAAGATGGACGGGCTACGGTCTTGGCTCAAGACATTCTTTCGCAACAATTGGTGGTGCGAACCGAAGACAAACGGCGGATCATGCTGGGAGCCGATCAGGTGGTCAGCATCACCAAGATGCCGCCTCCACAAAGAAGTGGTGGTCACGCTCGTTCTGGTCACGGCCAGAAACCGCGTAGCGATGACAACCAGTGAGTTAGAATAAGCGTTGAAGTTTTCGGCTACTGTGGGAAGCGATCAAAACTGATCGAGGCCACGTCGCCAATTTTTCCTATCCATTGACCGACACGCTGCAAAATCGAATAGAGTCATTGCACGATGAGTCATGAATTATCCAACTCGCCACTACAGGCAATGCGGAAACTTCTCAAAGAAGATGCACGCTATAAATACGAAGCGTATCAGTTCGTTCGCGAGGGACTGCAGTTCACGCAGGAGAATCTCCCTGAACTGACCGAAGCTTCTGTCAGCGGTGAACCGGTATCAAGTTCCGTAGCGAAGCACATCACCGGACAGCAGCTTTGTGAAGGTTGTCGTCAATATGCGATCGACCAATACGGCTATCTCGCGCGGATGGTGCTGGCGACTTGGGGAATCCGTTCGACCAGTGACTTTGGTGAAATTGTTTACAACATGATCCGCATCGAGCAGATGCGTAAAAGCGATTCAGATCGTCGAGAAGACTTCGACGATGTCTATTCTTTTGACGGTGCCTTCGAACCAGAGTTTACGTTGCCAAAGCCAGTCGACGAATTCGACTGCTGAAGCGATCTTCTTAAAAGCTCTTTCTCGTATTCGTACTCCTACTCGAATCCGGCGCAAACATTCAAGTAGTGGCGGAGCGGTCATTGGATCGCTGAACCGCCAATCGCCCTTCGGATAATCTGAGTTGCTCGTCGAACGAGTACGAGTACCGCGTTGCTGAGTACGAGTACGGTCGATGCTGGAATGTGGCTTGATGTGGCAGCTTCGAAGCCGGCTTCCTTCCGATCCCCAAGTCGTACTCCTACTCAGGGCGCAGCCCGGTACTCGTACTCCTACTCGAATCCGGCGCAGACATCCCAGCAATCGCGGAGCGGTCATTGGATCGCTGAACCGCCAATCGCCCTTCGGATAATCTGATTTGCTTGTCGAACGAGTACGAGTACGAGTACCGCGTTGCGGAGTACGAGTACGATCTGCGATGGATCGTGGCTTGATGTGCAGCTTCAAAGCCGGCTTCCTTCCGAACCCCATATCGTACTCCTACTCAGGGCGGAGCCCGGTACTCGTACTCCTACTCGAATCCGGCGCAAACATCCCAGCAATCGCGGAGCAGTCATTGGCTTGCTGACCCGCCAATCGTCCTTCGGAAAATCTGAGTTGCTTGTCGAACGAGTACGAGTACGAGTACCGCGTTGCGGAGTACGAGTACGATCTGCGATGGATCGTGGCTTGATGTGGCTGCTTCAAAGCCGATCCCCAAGTCGTACTCCTACTCAGGGTGCAGCCCGGTACTCGTACTCTTACTCGAATCCGGCGCAAACATTCAAACAATGGTGGAGCGGTCACTGGATCGCTGACCCGCCAATCGCCTTTCAGATAATCTGAGTTGCTTTTGCGGGGATTTGATCACGAACGAAGAATTGTGGAAATGTTCCGCGAGGACTCTGAAGTCGTTAAAATCTAAACCATCCCGATCCAAGCTTGCTCGTTCAGGGCTGAGTCGCTTCTCGGCGTCGAACGGCGATGGTTCAAATTCAGAGACCGCAGGTTTAGCAACACTTCGCATGAGATCATTTTGTTCTGCTATTCGTACCAGCTCACAAGACACAACGTATGGAGTCGGTCCGGCGATAATTGTGTTTTTGCTGATCGGTGGATTCTGCTTGAATAGTGTTGGGGCCGAAGAAGACATTCGACAAACTGCGACCGTCAAGGTGCTTGCCAAAGCCAAGCCTTGCGTAGCGGTGGTCTATGCGTTTGACTCAAAAGGCAAGCCAACCGGAACCGGTAGCGGATCGGTGATCGATCCTCGCGGCTACGTTTTGACCGCGAAGCATGTCGTGAAAGACCATCATGTTGTTGTCTTACAAGGGCGACCGCCTTTGGTCGCGGCCTTGGTCGGTTCGATGCCGGAACACGATATCGCGCTTTTAAAGCTCGGTCCCCCGGCTTTCAGTCGTCCCGGTTCACCCGACTATCCGCGTGCAGCTCTTCCGCTGGACTATTTGACGATCGCTGCGGGCAAAGATCTGATGCTCGGTGAAACGATTTTGAATGTCGGATCACCGGGTGGACGTGGAATCGTCGCGACTGAAGGCATTGTTTCGTCGGAAGCCTTTACGGGCGTGAATCCGCTATCGACGGCACTTGAGTCATCGCAATCGTTTGACGAGATGATTCAGTTCGATGCGGCGAACAATCGAGGCAATAGTGGAGGACCGCTCATCAATCTCAATGGCGAACAAGTCGGTGTCGTCGTTAGCGGTATCCCCAGTGAAGAAGGAATCCATTTCGCCGTCCCGGCGGAAACGATTCGGCTTTGTGTTCAAGAGATTCTCTGTGGCGAATTGCGATCCGGATTCGTATCTGGAATTACAGTTAATCAACAGTTGTCCAATGTGATCGTGACAAATGTTGATGCGAAATCACCAGCATCGGAAGCGGGACTTGAGGTCGGGGACAAGATCGTCAAAGTCAGCGGACGGCCGATTCGTGATCCAATCGACTGGTCGATTTCACTAGCCCATTGGCGTGCAGGACAGACCCAACACCTTGTGATCCATCGTGGCAAAGAAATATTGCAGTTGCCATTGGAACTGCGAAAGCGTCTCGGTGAACCGGCAAGTGAATTGGTTCCCAACGACGAAGACATTCAGAACGGATTGCAATGTCGTTACGCTGCCTACGATCCAAATCAGCAAACGCCGTTGGATGACGACACTGTACCAGAGGGCCAGCCCATTATCGTTTCGGCTATATCGGCAAAGCCGCAAGACGTTGAAATGGAGGACCACTACGAAATGGTACTGAGTGGATACTTGAATGTTCCTGAGGACGGACGCTACCGTTTGGGCATTCGTTCGGACGACGGTTCAAAACTCTTTTTGCATGGCAAGCTAGTCGCTGACAACAACGGCAATCATGCCGCAATATTGCGAACCGGCTGGGTCTCCTTGCAGGCTGGCTTGCATCCGATCGAAATCGAGTATTACGAGGACGAAGGGAACCAGGTTTTGGAGCTTTTGATCGGGCATGGCGACGAAGAGCTTGAACCGGTTGTCGCCGACCAGTTGTTTTACCAGTCTACCGAAATGACAAAACAGCCAGCCCAATAGATTGGACTGACTGTTTTTGAAGATCATCAATCGGCAAGTCGGTTGCGGACTATTCCGTAGGACGGAGTACAGGGAACAGGATCACGTCTCGAATCGATTTCTGCCCTGTCAGAATCATGACCAAACGATCGATTCCGATACCCAAACCGCCTGCTGGTGGCATCGCATGACGCAGAGCACGAATGAAGTCATGGTCCATTTTGGCCATCGATTCTTCTTCGTCCAAACCTTCTAGCTGCGTCTCGAATAGTTTTTGCTGCAGATCGGGATCGTTCAACTCGGTATAGGCGTTTGCCAATTCCATCCCCTTGATGAACAACTCGAACCGCTCGGCGATTTCTGGATTGTCACGCTTACGTTTCGTCAACGGACAGATGCTCGCCGGGTAATCGATCACGAAGATCGGGCCATCGAGAGTGTCCTCGACCTTCTCTTCGAAGATTTCGTTGCGGACGACGTCAGGGTGCTTACCGGAGGTTTCAAGTCCCAGCGACTGAGCATACTTCGTCACCGCATCGACGTCGGCTGGGTCGACATTGGTTGCCGCTTGGAATAGCTCGGCATAGGTTGCGCGTTTGAAGGGTGGGGTGAAGTCAACTTCTTCTCCGTTGAACTCGCGTTTGTAGCCTCCTCCAATCGCATCGATCGCGTTGCAAATGATGCGTTCGGTCAGATCCATCATCGTTTCATAATCGCCATACGCTTGATACGCTTCCAGCATGGTGAATTCTGGATTGTGGCGAGGGCTTAAGCCTTCGTTGCGGTAAACGCGTCCCAGTTCGTAGACACGTTCCATACCGCCGACCATCAAGCGTTTGAGATGCAATTCCAATGCAATCCGCATCGTCAGGGGCATGTCGAGCGCATTGTGATGCGTCTCAAACGGGCGTGCTGCGGCTCCACCGGCAACGACATGAAGGGTTGGGCCTTCGACCTCGCAATACTGATCAGCATCAAGTGTGTTGCGGACCGATTTGATGATCTTCGTACGGCTGACGAAGGTTTCCATCGTGCCGTCGTTGAACGCCAAGTCCGCGTAGCGCATTCGTTGTTTTAGATCAACGTTGGTTAGGCCGGCGTGCTTGTCTGGTGGCGGATCAAGCATTTTCGTGTGGAAGAATAGCTTTTCGGCAAACACTGTCAGTTCGCCAGTGTTCGTTCGACCCAAGCGGCCTTCAGCTCCGACAAGGTCACCTAGGTCAAACAGTTTCGCCAAGGCGAAATCTTCGTCGCCAACTTGTTGCTTGCCGATAAAGATTTGGATCGTTCCGGTCCAATCTTTGACGTTCAGGAAGATCAATTTGCCCTTCGTCCGAAGCAGCATAACGCGACCGGAAATTCGCACGGTCGGCCCGATTTCTTCACCCGGTCCGTTGTCGCTTTTCCATTGGCGGTAATCGAGATCGGGATCTTCAAAATCGGGCAGTTCGATCAAATCGCCATCGGCATTCTTGAATTTGATTTCACCGGCACGTTCTCGGCACTCGCCCAGCATGTCGCGATTATCAAATCGGCCACCGAAGGGATCGATTCCCATCGCTTCGATTTGTGCCATCTTTTCGCGTCGTGCAACGCGTGGATCAGTCGAGTCCTCACCGTCGCCAGAGTTTCCGCCGGGGCTATTGTTCGGGTTTTGATTCATTGTGTCGTAAACGTGGGTGTTGCAATCTGCTTGTGCAGCGGTGGATTGTCGATGTGTCGGTCGTTTTTGACAAGCGGAGCCAAAATCGGTGGGGAGGTTGGGTGTCGGACCACCTTGGGATGGCTCTTGACGCAAACGCCGCACTTTCCGTATCCACGCCAAAGTTCGAAGTCGAATCACTGGTGACGTGTCAGTATCGAATTGACGCAAACCAGCAAAAATTGAGTCGCCTTGTCACCAGTTGATAGGGTCCCACCCGCCAGATTCCTGCCAGGTTAACCATGCAACGTTTTATCGCCGCCCTCATTCTCGCTCTGACTGCCGGTCTGATGTCCGCAAACTCGGCGACGGCCGATGAAGTGGTTCATTACCAATGCAAAGAATGGAAAGCGAAGCACATCCATGACACAAAGAAAGTCGAAACGATCGCTGCAACTCTGAAGAAACTTGGTTGTGAAGTCAAAAAAGAAGAACACAGCGGTCACTACGACGTCAAATATCGTTGCGAAAAGCAACGTGATCTGCCTGTGAAGTCTCACGAAGAAGCGGTCAAATGGGAAAAGTGGCTCAAAGAATTTGGGTTCAAGGCATACCACACCCACTGAAATCACTGCGTTCTGATTGTCATGCCTAATGGGAGACGATCTTGAGCGAGAAAGAGAATCTCAATCCCTATGCTGCAGCATCGGATGTTGCAGCAGGGAACTTAGCATCGTCGAAGGGCTCAACATCGTCGGTGGGATGGTATGTCCGTCTTTTTTTACCCTTCGTGTTGTTCCCGGCTTCATTCCTGTTCGCCGCCGTTCTGCTCACTCAGATCGCGCAGGAACAGCTTCGACCGACTGACTACATCAGAATACTAATCGTCGATTCACCGACAGCGTTTCTAGGTGTTTCATTCACCTACCTGCTGCTGCGAAATTTGGTGTTCTTTCGCGTTCTTCATCGATGGCCGCTCTTATCAGTCATCGGCGGATTCGCTGCGTTCTACCTGATGACGCCGATTTATTTTGCGGTAATCATTCCCCTGCTCCTGCATGTCGAAAGCGAGTCTCTGCAGTTGGTGGCGATGCTTCTTGCGGGATCGGTCTCCGCCCTTTTGATCGAGCTGGGACTTCGGTTCGCAATGGCGTGGCTATTTAGATT
Organism: Stieleria sp. JC731; assembly: GCF_020966635.1. Lineage (NCBI taxonomy): Bacteria > Pseudomonadati > Planctomycetota > Planctomycetia > Pirellulales > Pirellulaceae > Stieleria > Stieleria sp. JC731. The sequence goes on from NZ_JAJKFQ010000005.1 coordinate 945,739, forward strand.
GAGGCGTCACCAAGTGCCCGAATCCGAATAACGATGGGCGACGTTCAGCTCTCGCATTCACCGGATCTGCAGCCCCCAAGTTGACTTCGCTTGGTTTCAACAAATCCCGTTTAAGCTTCCTTCGCGAATTTCTTTAGCTTGCGATCGAGTGTGCTGCGTTCGATTCCTAGAATGCTGGCGGCACGGCTTTTGTTGCCGTCGGTATGCCGCAAGATTCGTTCGATATGAGCCTTTTCTAAATCGGCGAGCGAGATTTCGACCGGGGAATCAGACATCGCGATCTCGGGTGAAGCACCGCCAACTGTCGCTGGAGTCAAAAGCAAGTGCTGTGCGTCGATGGAATCAGTTGCATTAAGCACCACAGCACGCTCGATTACGTTACGCAGTTCGCGGATATTGCCCGGCCAACGATAGTCCAACAGCATCGTTTGAGCCGCTGGGGTAATCGAGTTAATCCTTCGGCCCATCTTTTCATTGAAGCCCGCCAGGAAGTGTTCCGCCAACAGCACGATATCGTTCCCGCGTTCGCGAAGCGGCGGTACAAGGATTTCCACGACGTGTAGGCGGTAAAACAAGTCTTGGCGAAATTTGCCTTCTGCGACCATCGATTGAAGATCGCGATTCGTTGCAGCGACAACACGCACGTCGACTTTGATCTGTTGTTGACCACCGACCCGTTCAAAGGGATGACCCTCTAAGACCCGCAAGAATTTGGCTTGGATATCCAAGTCCATTTCACCGATCTCGTCGAGCATTAACGTCCCGCCATCGGCGGCTTCGAATTTCCCTGCCTTTCGATCGGTCGCACCGGTAAAGGCTCCTTTTTCATGGCCGAATAGTTCGCTTTCGAGCAATGACGGTGAAAGGGCGGCGCAGTTCATACAAACAAGCGGACCGCTTGATCGGCCGCTTGCGTGATGGATAGCGGAAGCGACCAGCTCTTTACCAACTCCGGATTCGCCTCGTACCAACACAGTTGCGCCCGTTGGAGCTACCAGCGAGACTTTGTTGATGATTTCCCGGACCGCGTCGCTTTTTCCAACGATCTGAACTTTGTCGCCAAGTTGTTCGCGGAGAGCCTGGATTTGCCGCTGTGACTTTTTGAGTGATCGATCCAGCTTGCCACGAAGGCTGAGGTTGCGCAGCGATTCGGCAAGGATTTCCGCGACCGCAAGGACGAAGCCCAAGTCCTCGCCGTTGAAGACCGCATCGCTATCGGTGGTCAGCAGGTGCAGCATTCCCAATAGCTTTTTGTCCCGGTCGATAACCGGAGCAAGAATCATGCTTACGGCATCGATTTCTCCTTGGCTGTTTTCACTCGCCAAAGTCCGATCACCAGCGACATTTCGTGCCAGGATCGCTTGGCCTTCCTGACCGATGACGGCATTGATCGCTGCGTCCGGCGGGCGTCGATACGTGACAGTGCCTCGCGCGTCTTCGTGTTGCCGAGTGGCCACGAGTGTGAAGTGCTTTGCGGCAACTGGTTCATTGGCGGTTTTGGATTTAGCATCGACAATGTATGCGCCACAATTTCTAAGCCGAATCGATTCGGATAGTCGGTCGAGGACCAAGTCGATGGCTTGCGCGACAGAATCGAGTCTGGCGAGATCAAAGGCGAGCTGAAGTAGAGTCGCCCGCACGCGATCGTCGCCCAGTGACGACGTTGTCGTGACCTGTTCGCTATCAGTGCGTCCCGCGGCATCGGGTAGCAAGTCGGACTTGAAGTATCCGCTTTGCGACCGACGCTCCGTGATCGACGCGGAATCCATGGCCATCGTCAATTGATCTTCGGTCGCGCTGGGGATCGGCGACTTTACCGGGCCATCGGCAGATTGAATTTGTTTGACAAACTGGATTGAGAACCCGGCGATTTCGATTCGATCTCCATCGGACAGCAATCGCGGTGCCTGCAGACGTTGTCCGGATACGTTGGTGCCGTTGCGGCTGCCAAGATCTTCGACCGCCCAGCCTTCGGTGGTGGACCAGACTCGAGCGTGCTGACGGCTGGCTTTTTCGCTGCGAATCGAGATCTGATTGGCACTCGCCCGCCCCATGATTACTTCTGCTGGGGCCGACAGCCGAAACACATCGCTCCATCGACCAGCGGAATGCATGACCAGGTAGGCACCATCAATCCCGGTGACAGGCTGCTTGGGAAGAGGCAGGTCAGATCTACTGGGATGCCCGTTTTGCTTTGGTTGGGAGGCGTTGCTGGTCCCCCCAGGGCTGTTAGAGATGGTCAAGCTACTGTCACTCAATCTTTCTATCCCGTTCTGGCTTTTTATCCCGTACTGACTTCAAGTCCGAAGCTGGTTCGCTGTCTGTTTCGGCCATCGAATCGGGGACGATCAACGGCAATCGCTTGGCGAAAAGTTAATGGGCATCCGTTAACGCTGATCCGTCACGATCCTACCGATGAAGGGGGTTTTCACCGCACCGGGCCAATTGCCAACTTGCCACACATCGTGGCCACACGTCATCGTCCGTGCATTCGTTCACATCAACCCGATCGACCGAACGTGCAGTATATCGCCTCATTGATCGTCCCGCCGCAAGCTGGCTGCCCTGGCGGGGAATGCACAAGTGACGGCGTGCATTCTGCTGGCGGCTGCCAGCCTGAGAATCCGGATCAATTTGAGCGAGAGTTTCTCGGTTGTGGACTGTTTAGCCCTCCTGGGGAAGGGTTTTTCTGGATAATGAATGCTGCCTAGCGAGAACTCTTGCCGAACCGCGTTGGAGCGACCGGACCGAAAGGAACCTCAGTGAATCAAACTGACGATCCTCAGGATGGTCGAGCTTGCCACCAATTTCCGTGGTAATTATTCTCTAAGGCAACTAACTTCCGCCTCCACTCGTGACTTTTCTGCCGCCCCAAGACCGGTTTGCAGTCTGGATTAGCGGCCTCAACCGATTTCCTTCTCGGAGTATTTATTCGATGAAACTTAGCCAAGCTCGACTGATGATTGCAGTCGCAATGACCTGCCTGGTCATGGTCGCTTCGCTGACAACGGCAGGATTCCAGGGTGGAGGCGGTAACCGGGTCGGTGGTGTTTCGATCGATCCAGCCGGTGTGGTTCGTACGGCGACCGTCGAAGAGAACCAAGAACTGGTCAATTTGCTGCGAAACGAGGTCAACGCGCCGCAAGGTGACCTCAATGAAGCCGCTGACCGTCGCATGGTCTCGCTGGCTGGCTTGCAAAAAGCGATTCAAGAGGTTCGTAAGTCAGGCGGCAGATTGCCAGCCGAAATCCGCTACATGGCCGGTTTGACCGGAATCGACTACGTCTTTGTCGACAAAGAGAACAACGACATCGTCGTCGCAGGGCCTTCAGAGCCTTGGACGATTTCTGAGACCGGAAGCATTGTCGGAACCAAAACCGGAGCCGCAATTCTTCACTTGGAAGACTTGGTCGTCGCACTGCGAAATGTCGAAAACGCTCGCCCAACCAGCATCAGCTGCTCGATCGAATCGACTCCCGAAGGCCGTCAACGGTTCATGGCTCTGCAGCGCCGCATCAAGTTGCGTCCCGGCCAAAGCCCCAAAGTTTACGAAGCCGCAATGAAAGAGGCTTTGGGTCCACAGGTCATCAAGTTGACCGGCATCCCTTCGACCAGCCGTTATGCGTGCACCATGGTCGCGGCGGATTACCAGATGAAGCGATTGGCCATGGCGTTGGTCGACTCGCCCGTGCGTGAATTGCCAAGCTACCTGCAAATGGCCCGCAACGGTTCACACGCCAGCAATCGTAACCCTCGTTGGTGGATGGCGTGCAACTACGACAGCCTGACTCGAAACCAAGAAGGCACCGTATGGAAATTGACCGGTCAGGGCATCAAGACCATGACCGAGCAAGACGTCGTCGCGGCTGACGGATCGACAACTTCCGAAGCGAGCGACAAGTTGGCTCAACAATGGGCCGATTCGATGACGGAGCACTTCACGCAATTGGCGTCAGAAATGCCAATCTTCGGCGATCTGCAGAACCTGATGGACCTGACTGTCGTTTCGACTTTGATCATTCAAGAGCAACTGGAACAGAACGCCGGTTTGGACCTCACCGTGCTGCGTGATCAAGACGCTTTGGCTCCACAAGCTTTCGATGCTCCAGAAAAGATCGCTCCAGAATGCAGCTTTGTGAAAGGCCGCAGCGGATGGATCGTGACCGCTTCGGGTGGTGTTTCGGTTGACGCTTTCCAAGTTGTTCATGACCAAAAAGTTGATGACAAGCTTGCCAGCGAATTGGTTTCGGCAAAGTCGGACGCTTGGTGGTGGAACGACGCTCGATAGTGTGACTTGCCGGATTGACGATCAATCGCAAGAATCTTTCCGGAGCCGATGGGATGGCTAACCAGCTGTTTTCCCAAACCTAGAGAAACATTCAGCCCTGGTTTCGGCCAGGGCTTTTTTATTGGGCAATCCGATGACCGATTTCAAGATCCGCCATGCCACGATCGATGACGCTGCGGCGATAGCGGATATCTACAACCAGTCGATCCTGAACACGACAGCGACATTCGATACCGAGCCCAAGACGCTCGAGGAGCGAAAGGCGTGGCTGGGTAATCATGATGAGCGACATCCGGTCTTCGTCGCCGAAATCGATGGCCGAGTCGTTGCCTGGGCTGCCTTAACCCGGTGGTCCGATCGCAAAGCGTACGATCGCACAGCGGAAACGTCGTTCTACGTCGACAAAGATTTCCATGGTCGTGGAATGGGACGAGCCTTGATGACGCGTCTTATCGAGGCAGGACGAGCTGGGGACTTTCACGTCTTGCTTGCGTTGGTCGTCTCTGAAAGCGCCGCGTCCCAACACGTCTGTAAAAAATTAGGGTTCGAGCACTGCGGAACGATGCGCGAAGTCGGTTTCAAGTTCGGCCGTCCACTCGATGTCTTGATCTTGCAACAGATTCTGTAGGCCAAGGCGATATCGAAACCGCTGGTGCAGTAGAAAGAATGTAGCGCCGCCGATTGAGGTCCCTAGTGCTTCGTTGCAACTCGATTTTAGGATTAGCCCTAAGGCGTTAAACACGGTTTGAGTCCAATAACCGGAGCTAACGCTCGTCGGCTGATGCCCCGAACCCGCTCGATTTTAGGATTAGCCGTATGGCGTTAGCCACGGTTTCAGTGCAATAACCGGGGCTAACGCCCGTCGGCTGATGATCCGAACCCGTATTTTCATATGGAACGAAGCACTATGACGGGCGACATTCGAAAATCGACATCCTGTTAGATAAGTCCCGTGAGAGCACCGTCGGCACAGAAGTCTGGATTGCCAAACGTTTTCTCGGGCATTCCCATTCCTTCCAAGATGCTCAGCAGCAGGCGGTTGTGTGGGACGTGGCCGAAGTCGTAGGCCTCGCCGAATCGGAAATCGAGTCCACCGCCAACCATCACGAACGGGATGTTATCGCGTGTGTGCGAGTTGCCTTTGCCTAGCTCGTTTGTCCAAACGATCGTCGTATTGTCCAGCAAGCTACCATGTCCCGACGGGTCAGGCGTTTCTTTCATCCGTCTGGCCATGTGAGCAACCTGCTCGGCATACCACGTGTTGATCTGGATCAGCTTTTCGTAAGCGTCTTCGTTGCTGTCCGGTTCGTGCGACAGGCCGTGGTGACCTTCATCGATTCCAAGCCACTTCATCCGTGGTTGTCCCACGCTATTGGTGATCTGGAAGCTGGCAACACGCGCGAAGTCGGCAACGAAGCTGTTGACCAGCATTTCGGTTTGCATCTTCGTGATTTCGGGCATGTTGTTATTTTGCTCTTCGATATTCGCCGGTAGTTGCGGAACGGCATGTGATGCCGAGTCGTTCTTGGTTGCCGCAGCGAATTCGGTTTGCAGGTCTTTTTCGACGTCTCGAACCAGACCAAGGTGTAGATCCAGCAGGTGCCGGTCTTCGGCGCTTAGCGAATGGCCGACCTTCTTGAAATCACCGGCGAGGTCATCGAGCACGCTTGCCAATATTTGGCGGTTCTTTGTTTGTCCGTAAAGTTTGTCAAACATCTGGTAGGGATCGCTGATCGGTGCGACAGGCCGGTTGGGGCCTGCGTAAGACATGCGAGTCCAGGTGTCGGCGCGATCTGGGACCATGACGCCAAATTCCAGCGAACCGAACCGAGTCCGGGTCGCTTCGTCGGCTTGCAACCGGTTTTTTACATGCTGGTCGACGGAGATACCCATGGACCAACCGGCCGGTGTGTCGCTGCCGCCTTGGATGTCTCCGGGGAAAAGCTCGATACCGGTCAGCAGACATCCGATGCCACGCATGTGTCCATCGCCGTCGCCGTTGATCCGGTTGCAGATGCCTTTCATCGTCAGCATCTGATCTTTGAATTCGCTAAGCGGTGCGAGGATGCGTTTAAAGTCGAAGTCCTTGCCCGGATTGTCTGGCCAAAAGTGTTTTGGAATCACACCGTTGGGGCTGAAGACAAACACCAGTCGTTTACGTCGGGGTGACGTCGACGAAGCGTAGCCCAAGCTGGGAAGGCCAAGCAGAAAATTAGCCGCCGCCGCGCTGATTCCCAGTTTGGAAATAAATTCACGTCGCTTCATGTGTCAGCTCCTCATTGAGTTCATCCATCGCGACTAGCACCGCGATTTCAACGATCAATTCACGCATGTTGAATTGTGATTCACGAAATTGATTGGTCAGTTTGTCATGTGTGCCGGGGCCAAACGCCGCGATCGGTTGCTTGACAAAGTATTCGAATACCCGCTCGACAAAGGCCCTGTGTGCATCGTCGTTCTCGGCTAAAAATCTAGCCAAATCGCCCGCCGATTCGAAGGGAACGGTCTGATCGGTCCGCGTAACGTAGCTGCCAGCGGCATTGATCGGTTTCCCCTTTTCCATTGCTCGAAAGCGGCCGACGGCGTCGTAGTTTTCTAGTGAAAACCCGAGTGCGTTAATCTTTTGATGACATACCTGGCAGGATTGTTCTCCGGTTTGCAATTCGACCCGTTGCCGAGTGGTTAGGTCAGGGTGCAGATCGGGATCCAGCGGCGTGAACGCCTCGTTTGGCGGGCGCAAGGTTCGTCCTAAAACTCGGCGGATCAAAAACACGCCGCGATGGATTGGGGATGTGGTGTCAAAGTAGCTCAGATGACTCGTGATCATCGGATGGGTCAGAACGCCAAAGGTACGTTCCGGATCCGGTCGGCTTCGAACCATTTCGTCGCCATTGGTTTCGCCTTCGGGCTGGAACGTTTCACCGTAGAAACTAGCCAGTTTCTCGTTGGTGTAGTTCCAATCGCGTAGAAACAGTTGGCGATAGTCGCTCGCATCGGACCAGAAAACATCGGAGAGTTGCTGTTCAAGCGAGCGGCGAAGTTGCATCGCCATGGCTTGGTCGAATCCCGCGAATTGAGACTCATCTTTGTTGATCTCCGCCGTCGGATCGACGTCCAGCCAGTCAAAGAACATCGCGATGACTTTGCCACGAAGCCTTGGATCGCGAACCATTCGGCTGGCGGTCTGACGGATGCGTCCTTCCACGCCCTCAGCATCGAGCTTCAGTTCGCCCTTCTTCGCTTGATCCAGTAACCAGCGGTCGGCGGGGATGGAATCGTAAAGCGTCATTGCCAAACGCGAGGCAACTTTCATGTCACGCGATCGGTTTCCATTTGCGCTCGGATACAGAAACCTTGGCGACTTGATGATCAACAAACACGATCGCAAAATCGCCATGTGGTCGTCTTCTGCGGCCGCGAGCTGATCGTCGACGTACAGCTTTTTGGACTCTTCATCGAGTTCACCTTGGAACGCGACCGAGGCCAGTTCGGTCAGGAATCCACGTAGTCGGCCCCGGTTTTCGTCAGAATCGTCTCGGTGTTGGCGACGGTAGTGTGGCCAGAGCCGCTTGGCTGCAACGTTCCCGAATTCGAAGGCAGCTTTAGTGACGGCGTCCTCCCACCCACGGTCGACGCGGGTTCCACGTTCGTACCCATAGCTGCGATCGTCTGGCGGCAGTTTGGTTTGCAGTGCGAAGCTACTGGGGAATACACCGGGATATAGATTTTCAGCCGGAATGACGTGCTCGACGCCTCCCGGGGGAATCCAGCGGAGTGAAAGCTCTGCGGGCGGTTGTTCCGTTTTACGTTTGCGCTGGGTGAAATCAATGGAAATTGGGTACTGACGGCCGCCTAGCAAGTTAAGCGTTTCGCGAAACTCTGTCTTGCCTTCGGATTGGACGTGGTTGTCGATTAGAACTTCGTCTTGGTGGCCAAGGTGAAGCTTCATCGAACAGGTCGAATGAACGACGATTTCGTACCGCCCGGTGTGCTCGACGTTAAGTGAGCCGCTCCAGTGGATGTAAAACTCTTCCGCAGCGACGCCCTCCACGGGTGCTTCGTGGCCGAAGCTGAAGTCCACGGTTTTATCAGTCCGTTCGACTTTCAGCTTCTTGCTGTCCCAGCGATTGCTGTCGAAATACGATCCGCTAAGCCCTTGTTTTTTCTCGAACCATGGTGACGAGTAAAAATGCGTGTACAGATCGGCGAGACTTTGCTGTAGCTGGCGGCCCGTTAGTCGAGAAAACGCGACTTGAGCGGGACGGTTGCGCAGTTGGGCCGCCTCGGAATAAAACGACTGATGCACATACTCGGCAACCGCTTTTGCATCGTCGCCAACGCACAGGTCCGGATCTTCCTCTGGCATCGTTTCCGCGATGATTTCTGCCAGTTGGCCGATCGAAGCGTCACCGATAAGCGGATCGGTATACCCCTCTGTTTGACCTTTGCCATTTTCTCCGTGGCATGACAGACACTGTTCTGCGTACAGGCGTTCGCCGCGCTGTAGCACCGTTTCGTCAGCTTTGGCAGCTTCATCAACGGATTTATTGTCAGCCGTGACTGCTTCGGAATTTTCCTGGGCCGGTGCGGCTGGAACGTTTCCAAATAGACAGACGCAGCAAGCTAGGAAAATCGCCGCCAAGTGTGTCAGCGATTTCATCGGGTTGGTGAAGTTTTCGTTTTTCATGGGGTGGGATCCATCTCGCCAGATAGCTGGGTGCCGTAAAGCGAAATCGATTTTGGGGTGACATCTTTTTACCCCGGTAGCAACGAACAAAAGGATTGTTCGGTCTGCTAATACTGCTTCGTTCCAACTCGATTTTAGGATTAGCCGTATGGCGTCAGCCACGGTTTCAGTGCAATAACCGGGGCTAATGCCCGTCGGCTGATGACCTGAACCCGTTTTTTCAAATGGAACGAAGCACTAGATGAACGGATAAAAAGATGGCGGGCAGTTGCGGGGGAGGTGGGATGGTCAGTCGCGACTGCTTTGGGTGGGACACACACTATTGTACCCACCTGTCAGCCCAAGTTGAACAGCTGTTCGCCTCAAGTGGGGGCAATGCCGCGGACAACGCCCAAAATTCCCGCACGAAACGCCCCTTTTCTTAAATGTGTTTTTTCTGCGATACTGTGCGACTTCCACGGACAACACATTTACCACCTTTCCCCCCAGGATTCGCTACAACCGCTCTTTGACCCAACCGCTACGACAAACTGGCCGCGGCCAGGATCGGCTTGGATAGTCGAGACGCGTCATGCGTCCGCTACGCCGGATTCTGGAATCATCTCGCGTCAGACGTTTGGCATTGCGGCTGTAAATTGGAGTCAACGCGGAAGAGCGGAGCCGCAAGCGAATCAGAAAGCAGGAACTGGAATGCTAAAGAATTTCTCGCCAAAAGCACTCGGCATCAATGGTCGCCAGAGTGAGCTTATCGAACTGGCCCTGACGTACGGTTTTTCGTCGATGGACGTCGACATGTACGAAATGCTGCGACGCGCCCAGCGTTCGACCGCCGAAGACGCGACCAAGTTCGTTCGTGCGGCTCTTGGCGAAGGCACCGGCCGACTGGAGCAAATCGGTGGCTTCCAGCTGGAAGTTGACCTGGACGCCGAAGACGGCGCGTTCACCAGCCAACTCGGAACACTGCACCCATTGTCCGAATTGGCAGAAAGCTTGGGCGTGACCCGCGCTTACATCAATTTGCCATCCTCGACCGACCGCATGCCGTACCACGAGTACTTTGAATTGCAACGTGGCCGAATCAGCCAAATCGCTGAAGTTCTGGCATCACGCAACATCAAGTTGGGTGTCGGTTTCGACGCAACCAAGGAATTGGCCAATCCAAAGCAATTCGATTTCATCCGCAACGTCGAAGGCCTAATCGCGTTCATCAACGCCGTTGGCAGCGATTCCGTCGGATTCATCGTCGACACCTGGGATTGGGTCATCGGTGGCGGTGCGATGGACCAACTGAGCGAATTGGCAGGTGACAAAATCGTTGCAGTTCGCCTCGGTTCGGTTGCAGACGACGCAGACGTCAGCAAAGCGACTCGCAAGGACTGCGTCCTTCCTGAACTCGAAGGCTCGCTGAACCACACCAACGTTGTCAAGCAATTGGCTGCTGCGGGTTTCGAAGGCCCAATCTCGCCATCGGCATCGCCTTCACGATACAAAGGGCAAACCCGCGAGAACACCGTCACACAAGCCCAACAAGCGATCGACGGAATCTGCTCCGCAGCCGGATTGGAAGTCAAGCCATTGCCAATGGAATTGATCGACGAAGACGCAATGAACGAAGCTGCTGCTCCGATGTCATAATCGATGTCGCGTCAATAATCGAAAAACTGCAAAGCCTCGCAATCATTGCGAGGCTTTCTTTTTGGGCAACACTGATCACCTGCGCTATCCGACGCATCACATTTCAATGCGATTTCAGTCTGCGAGGGACATCGCCAAAAAGGATCCCGTGCGGGTATCCTATGAGAACCTACCATTGGTTTGATCCCACCTGTCCCGCCTCGACATAAAGAACAAGATGAAACGAATCAAAGCTGCTGCAGCCGTTGTTGCTCTTGCCAGTTGCATTTCCAGCACTCAAGCGACCAGTCTACGAGCGGCCGATTGGCCGCAATACCGTGGCCCCAATGGCGATGGGAAGATTGCGGAATCCATCACACAAAAGTCTGACGCCAAGTTGAATGTCCAATGGGTGACCGAGACTCCTCTCGGTTTCAGCTCGTTCGCAGTCGCTGACGGGTTGGCTTTCACAATCATCGCCGAGGGCAACAGCGAGGTCCTGCTCGCGTTGAACGCAGACAACGGCAATAAAGCATGGTCATATCCGATGGGGTCAAACGACTACGGACACGACGGTGGCAATGCCGGTGCAAGAGACAACCGAGGCGGTGACGGACCAAGGTCGACACCGACGGCCAGTGCCGGAAGCGTCTTTGTTTACGATTCCAATTTGGTTCTGCACTGTGTCGATGCCAAAACCGGCCAACCCGAATGGAAGCACAACGTGGCGACCGAGTTTGGCGGTGAAAACATCAAGTGGATGAATGCGACAAGTCCGCTTGTTGATGAGAAGCTGGTCTACGTCAGCGGTGGCGGATCGGGGCAGGCGTTCTTGGCATTTGAAAAGTCAACTGGTGAGCTGGCTTGGAAAAGTGGCAGTGAAACGATCACGCACGCAACACCGGTACTGACTTCTATCGATGGAACAAAACAGATGATCAATTTTGTTCAATCGGGATTGGTTTCTGTTGATGCCGCAACCGGACAGGAATTGTGGCGAACGAAATTCCCGTTTTCCGTTTCGACGGCTGCCTCACCTATTGTCGACGGCAACCTCGTTTATTGTTCCGCTGGCTATTCGGTCGGTGCCGGTCTATTCGAGATCGTCGACAACAAGAAAGTTAACGAGATTTGGTTTAAGCCAAACGAATTGATGAATCACTGGAGTACGCCTGTGGTTTACAACGGGCACCTGTACGGCATCTTTGAGTTCAAGAAATATGGTCGTGCACCGCTCAATTGCGTGAACCTAAAGACAGGCGAAATCGTGTGGTCAGAAAGTGGGTTTGGCCCTGGGAACTGCATCCTTGTTGGTGACAAGTTGGTGGTCCTTTCGGACGCCGGTGAAGTCGCAATCGTCAACGCGACGACCGATGGTTACCAAGAGTTGGCTCGCCTGGATGCACTCAAAGGCAAATGTTGGTCGACACCTGCCTATAGCAACGGAAAGATCTACGTTCGCAGCACCGAAGAAGGCGCTTGCTTGACGATTGAATAGTCGTGTGAGGACAAATCAACTGATTGAGTAGCAAATTTGGGACTCAATCAGTTGCAGAAAGATTTACAGCGAGCAGCTTTCAAAACAATCAGATCGTGATTTTGTCGGTAGGTGATCTATCGATGGAATCACGATTTTTATTTGTCCGATTCCAATTGTCCTTTGGCCCCATCGATCAAGAATTGGGTGAGTTCATCATCGCGAAAGAAGCCGGGATACAGGTTATGACCTTGTCCTTCGATTCGCTTGAGCGTGATGTAATCCGCATTTCCTGACTTCGCATAGGCCTCTAATAGTGCTTCGCTATTCTGTTCGATCGGAACAACAGAGTCCTGTGTCCCGTGAACTAAGAAGACCGGGATCTTCGCTTTAGCCAGCTTTTGGGCCTGCTTGATCGGATTGTATTTCGTTTGTTGCTCGGACAGTTCAGCTGCCGTGACCCCATAGGCCGAGGCGGCTCGTTCGACGCCCGGATAGGTTGTGTAGTCGAACACAGGGTAAATGCCACCGATTGCCGAAACGCGGTCAGGGTGTTCGATGGCGAATCTGCAAACGTGCAGCCCGCCTCGCGATCGGCCAAGTAACGCCGGTTTAGGACTGTAACCGCGGCGGACCATGTCCTCATAAAATTCATCGAACGGTCTTTCACTTTGTGGGCTGCCGTGAGCCTCACCGACATCGATTCCTGCGATCGAGACCCCGGCATCGAGTAGCCGCTGGAACATCCACGATTCATTCGTATCGGGATATCGGCTGAGAGTTGGGGCGTAGAAGACCCAAGGCTTGTTCGAGGAGCTTTCGTCGTGCTGCGATGGAGTGATAAGAAACGCATGTCGATCAGCGATTCGCAGAACTTGCCCGCCGAGGATTTGCTGTGTCCGACGGGGATGTGCTGCTGCCTGAGCTTCGAGCATTTTATCGCTCGTGTGTTTCGCGTCCTTGCTTTTATTGAGTTGCTGCGCAGTCAAGTCTCGTGTTGCAAGCTGCTGCATTTCGGCGGTCATCGTTTCCCATGTAGACCGTAGTTCATCAAGCTTGTCCGAGTGAACGATGGCGAGGTCCGTCTGTTCAATACGGTCATTTGACAAGTCATACAATTCCCAAGGCTCGTCTTTGGGCGAAACGGCTTTCCAATTGCCGACGCGAATCGCACGGTGAGCATCGTGGTACCACCACAGCGTTCGCGATTCCTCGGATTGCTCTGTACCCGTCCCAAGTTGACTGGCAAAGCTTTCTCCGGGGAATGGTGGGATGTTTAGGTTTGTGGCTTGGTTTTCATGCAAAGGTTCGTCTGAAATTGCGTGCGTGGCAATCTCCAATAGAGTTGGCACAACATCGATTACGTGTTGAACACTCGTTCGAACCTGGCCACCGTGTTGGGCGAGCCGCGCTGGCCAAGAGACAACGAATGGCGTCGATATCCCGCCTTCGTGCGTCCACGTTTTATGTCTGCGAAATGGAGTGTTGCATGCTGTGGACCAACCTGGCCCCAAGCATAGGTAGCTGTGTCCCGATCCTGGTGAAGCGTTGGGATCATGTCCGTCACCACGAACCATGATCTCGGCACTGGCGCCGTTGTCGGAAAGGAACAAGACGATTGTGTTTTCCCACTGGTCCATAGCGCGAACCTGTTGCAGCACACGTCCGATTTCGATGTCCATGCGATGGATCATCGCCGCATGGATCGACATTTTTGTCGCTTGGAACTCCTTTTGTGCCGCTGTCAGCTTTTCCCACGCGATAGGTTTGTTGACTTCACCATCACCTAGGATTTCGAACGCATCAGGGAAGTGGTAGGGAGGACCGAGTTGTCGTTCGACGGCTGATGGGCGACCAGCGGCACTTGTGTCAATCAGTCCAAGAGACTTCAGCCTCTCGAACCGTTGATTGCGAATCACGTCCCAGCCGACTTTGTAGGTTTCCGAATAGACCGCGATGTCTTCTGGCAGTGCGTGAAGCGGAAAGTGTGGTGCTGTAAACGCCAAGTATTGGAAAAAGGGTTGATCGGGGTTTTCTTGATCGTGTTCCCGAAGGTTGGCGATCGCATCGTCCGCCATCGCATTGGTAAGGTAGAAATCATCACGAAACTGCAGCGGTTCCCCGTTTCGCCCGGATTTCCCAGGCAGTGGGCTGAAGTATCGGCCCACTTGATTCAGCGATGATTTATCAAAGCCGTTGTCTAGTGGCGCACCGTCGATATGCCATTTACCGGTGTGATAGGACTTGTATCCGTATGGCGCAAGCATCGTTGGCAACAGTTGTGCCCAGTCAGGACGAGTGCCTTTGCCACCGCTGGTAACCCCAGGCAGGTAGTCTCGCCGAATCTGCTGCGCATAAAACCCGGTCATCAATGATCCACGCGTCGGCCAGCAGCGGCCGGTGTTGTAGAACTGAGTGAATCGAACGCCTTGTTGCGCCAGAGAGTCAATATTCGGCGTCTGGATTTCGCTGCCGTAGCAGCCGAGGTCTGAATAGCCCAGGTCGTCCGCCAGGATTAGCAATATGTTGGGCCTTGATTGCGAGTCCGCACTGGCTCGCGTGGAAGGCATCACAAAGGCGGTGATCGCCGATGTCGCGATTGTGATAAATAGAAGGCTGTGAAGCGGCAGCGTCCGGGGCGACGGGTTCATGCGAAAACTCTAATCGGTGGCGGGACAGGGCTTGGGGATCAGCCCTGCGGCGAAGCGGGCTGAACGTCAGCCACCGAAATAGTTTCTACGTTCCTGACAGGCTCGTCAAATTTTGTCGTCAGTATCTTCGAACGCGTGCCGGAACATGCCAGTCAATCGCAGTGCGCCCGAGACGGTCAGGTGGTCGTTGTCCCAGTACATGCATTTATCACCAAAGACGATTCGGCAACGATCGGAGTCATCAACAAGGTGTGGCGCGGGGTCCAGTACCGTGACTTCGTCTGCGGCCATGCGTTGCAACACGTGATCCGCTTTTTGTTGATAGACGCGATGATCCTGAAGAAGGACGCCAAGCTTTTCGATGCCATCGTCCTCTTTGAGAGCCACGTTGATCGCTTGACGCGGATTGCACAGTTGATCGGGGACGTCACGAAGCAGGATGACGTGAATTCCCAAATCGCGAAGCTCATCGATCGTTTCCCGTAGGCTGGATTCAAACTTCGGATGGCTCGCGTCTCGAATCCAGTATCCGGCAAGGATCGCAACTTCGATTTCACTGTCTTTGCAATACTCGATCGTTCGCTCGGCAAAATCTGCGAATTGAGGCGAGGAGTTTGATCCATCAAATTCGACCAAAGGCAATGTGCCTCCAGTAGTGCTTTGAACTCCACATAGCCCCAGTTCGTTGCAAACTTGATCGATCGCCGGCATGACTGCCATCGCATGTGAATCGCCCCACACCAAGACACTCGGAGCAACGGACTGATCTCCGAACTTGGGTAACCTTTGTTGTTCGATATCGTCAACGGACAAGTGGTGGCGAAACGCTTTTTCGTCCATGGACTTGATCAGCTGTGTGTATTGATCGCCATAGCGAAGTTGTGGGAAGCCTTGGGAGAGATAGATCGTTCCACCGGCAAGCAAACATACCGACACTGAAATTGCCGTAGCTGCAAATAGTCTAGGCAATCGAACCAGCAGTTGCTTTTTACGAAAGGGCGTTTCGATGTACCGCCACGATAGATAGCCCGCGGAAAAGCTAGCGACTATAGCGACGATTCCCATCGTCGGCGTTAACGTTTCATTGTTGGTGTATCGAACGAATGCGAGGATGGGCCAGTGCCAAAGGTAAAGCGAGTAGCTGATCAGGCCGACAAACACGACTGGCTTTGTGGCTAGAAGCTTTGCCGGACGAGATAGCTTTGCAGAATTGATGTAAATCAGCGCCGCGGTACACAGGCACGGCAGCATCGCAGACAAACCGGGAAATGGAGTTGTCGCATCGTAATGCCATCCCGTCAAAACGATCATCGACAATGCGGCTCCGCTGACTGCCGAAACGGCAATGTCAGGCACACGATTTGGTTTCGGTAGGAAGCAGATTAACGCTCCAGCGAGCATTTCCCACGCGCGGGTCGGCAACAGGAAAAATGCACCCGAAGGAAACTTGTGAACGCCATACTCGCTCAAGACAAGCGAGCCTAAAAAGAGAGTCGAAAGGACTGCAACGGATACCTGTCGTTTGAAGCGAGCGAGCCAAATCAGCAGCAGTGGGTATCCCAGATAGAACTGTTCTTCGACGGCCAAAGACCACGTGTGCAGCAGTGGCTTCAAGTCAGATGGCCCATCGAAGTAGCCGGTGTTTCGCCAGAAGAACACATTGGAAAGCATCAACTGCTGTGCGATCGTCGACTTTCCCAAATCAGTGTAGTCAAGCGGAACCATCACGAAAAAGCCTGCGATCAAGACGAGCACAACCATTGCGGTCGCTGCAGGCAAGATCCGCCGGATTCGTCGAACCCAGAATCGGCCGAGGCTAAAATCTCCGTTGTTCTGTTCTTTTAGAATCAATCCCGTGATCAAAAATCCGGAGATGACGAAGAACACGTCGACGCCAATGAAGCCGCCTTTGAAACCAAGTCCGGCATGAAACAGCAGGACCAAGACGACAGCAACCGCACGCAGACCATCGACGTCGGGGCGGTACTTGAATTCGATCATACGTGGATGCCCCGTGCAGATTGCACCGCGTGATTTCGTGCTCGGCTCCGCTAACTACATGGAACCGGCAGAAGTCTGAAATTTAGCGGTAAGTATTCGAGGGCGACCTTGGCCGAACAAGTGACACAAGGACACTGGTGTTGGGTAAGTTGTGTTATCTCGCCTAATGCGGATGGTTTGTGCAAATCGATGGCGTTGAAATTGATTCAAACTGATCGAGTCGCAATGCTGGTCAGTTGGGACTTGCCGCAGTATTTAGAACTGATGCCAAAAGATGTTTGGCTGTCACCAGCAAGCGATAGAACCAAAGTGCAGCTGTCTTGCCGCCAATGAATTTGTCATCGGTTTGTGTTTCCCTAAGTGCGAAAGCTTCCTGTCGAAGATGCTTTGTCTCGATTGATAAAAAGTGATCGATTTGACGCAACAGATGTGTTCATTGAACGATGATCAAAAGTAAACGCGGTGTTAAGCATTGACTGTGGAAAGACTTGGTAGTGTGTAAACGATGACAGATTTTCGGAATCCAGGCCCGATCGGAAGCGGTGGTACGTTGACCTATGATTCCGGCACACAACAGTGTCGGTTTACACCTGTTCCGGGGGTGCTGGGGGCTGCACACACGGATGTTCAGGCGATGCCGCTGGAAGATCGATTTGCGAACGTGTTAAAACGCACGGTTCCCAAGTTGCCGGCGGAGATCCAAGAAGAGTTCGCGGCCATGCTGTCGCCGTCAAGTCTGGCGATCATGATTGCCGTCTTGGTTATCTGGGGAGGGTCGCACTACTTCGGGATCGGATTCGTTGCCGATGCTTTGTTGCTTGTGCTAGGACTTGGGTTCTTGGGCTGGCAGGTCTGGTCCGTCGGAGGAGACTTTGTTGCGTTCGTTGATTTAACCTGCAAAGCTCGCTCGGACAGCGAACTTGACAAAGCTTCGACGCACCTTGCCAACTTTATCGCCGTGGTCGGGGTTGCCGCGTTCATGGCGATGATCGCGAAAGGTGCAAAGAACCTAGGCCCTAAGATTCGCAACATGCGTGGGCTCGTCAAAGCTGCCAGTGCAACCGATGCCGGAATGCCCCCGGCACACTTCAGCGTGTTCAGGCGAGTGGCTTCCAATCCGGCTCGGCCTCGTATCATCTTGGTTCGTCAGACCAACCCGAAATCGGTCCGATGGATCGAGAAAAATTTCCCTGCCAAGCCTAGGGAAATCAAAATGAACACCAGCAAGGATACCGGCATTGTCACTTGCAAGGGACCGAGCGAAGTTACCAAAGCAC
Organism: Stieleria sp. JC731; assembly: GCF_020966635.1. Lineage (NCBI taxonomy): Bacteria > Pseudomonadati > Planctomycetota > Planctomycetia > Pirellulales > Pirellulaceae > Stieleria > Stieleria sp. JC731. The sequence continues at coordinate 963,734 of NZ_JAJKFQ010000005.1, forward strand.
TGCAAACGGTTCGTTCGGGTTCTAACAAGAAGTATTTTGTTGTTGATGATACTGGGAAGGTCGCCCGCAATCTTGATGGCGACACCATCGATTTGGCAAACGCTGATTGGCCGGTTCGACCCAATCAAGTGATCGACCCTGTTTCAGGGAAGCCTCTCGTCGGCGATTATGACTTGATGGGAGTGATCGATCCCAATGCGAAAGGGCGAAACCTTGCGTTGTTGGTCGACAATGACGCGAATGCACGTTTGGGACGCGACCCTGGTGCATTTGTCGATGACCTGAACAACACCGATATCAAAAAAGTCGCCGCCGAGATCAATCAATCGTTGGATCAAGAACGTGTGCTTCACGGTGCGCATGAAGCTTTCGACAGTGTTGAAAATCTGAAGATTGGCGAAGTTGTCGTCGCCTTCTTTCCTGACGGCAATGTCGTTTCGTTCAACCGCGAAGGGCTGAGTTATTTCTATCAGTCCATTGGGAGGTCAACGTTGGATCTGAAAAAGTTCATCGTTCCCTAGCGACCTTTGGAATTTAGGCTATCAGCCGCACCGCGCTAGCGGCGGTTCTTGCATGGACAACCGTGGCTAACGCCCATCGGCTGATCGGAAAATCAAGCAGCAGCCCCATGAGCCGCACCGCGCTAGCGGCGGTTCTTGTATGGACAACCGTGGCTAACGCCCATCGCCTGATCGTAAAATCAAGCAGCAGCCCTATGAGCCGCACCGCGTTAGCGGCGGTTCTTGCATGGATAACCGTGGCCTACAAGCCGTAGCGATCTTTGAAGCACTGTCGATGAGTTTGTGCAATTGCCGACAAAGCCATCCGCCCTGCTTCGGCCGCGGTTGTTTCAATTTTTGTCAGCAGATCACCGTAGGCTGTCATGGGTTCGGCGCCCAAGTCCCAGCCCGCTTTGACCCAATAGTCGTGCGCATCAGACCCATTGGCTGACGCCGCAAGATCCGAGAAATACTCGCGAACCAACTTGCGACGTTCATCCGGTTTCGGGCAAGCCAAGCATTGCAAATAGGCTTGCTCGCTAGTGTCGTTCGATTGATATTCGAGCTGCATCAAACGAGTTGCCGAGAACTTTTGTCCCTCTTTAACAAACGTATGCGTGCGAACGCGAACGGTTTGATCGGTGAAGATAGAACAGCGAAGGCTTCGTCGATAACAATCGATCGCACGCTTTTGCAGGCCTAAGCGTTCAAAGCTGTAGCCCCAAAGGTCCCATGCCCAAGCCAAGTCATCGCGTTGGTTTGTGACCTGTTCGCAATTTGCCGCGACCGCATCCCAGTCTTGTGCGGCGCACAAATCGCTCGGCTCCATCGGGATTGATTCGATCACCGCGCCGGGTAGCAATCCACAATCGAACAAGTATCGCTGACGCTGATCTGGTGGGATCATTCGCCAATGTGGATCATCAAGTTCGTGCAGCAGCGGATTCTCTAGAGCTGCAATACACAACTGGCAGCGAACGGCAGCTTCGGCGATGCCAAGTTCCAATACGGTGTTGGCGATCTCGTGACCTTTTCGGTCGCCTAGGGTGACACCATGTTTGTTTTTAAGCCACTGCCGCGTCCATCGATCAATGGGGTGCACGTCATCGGCTAGCAAGGTGTGTTCGATCGCGGCAGCGAAAGCATGATCCCGCTGTCCGCCCGGAAGGTTCTGCCGAATGGAATCGAACAGCAATGCTTCGGCAAGGGTCTTGCCCCAAGGGATCCAGTCACCGCCGCCGTGATACCAATGGACATATTCACGAATGGAATTGTCTGGACCCATTCGCATGCAAAGGTAATCGCCCAAGCCATTGGAAATGATGGGCAGCAGATCACAGGGCATCAATGCCGGCCAGATTGCCTGCGGTGCAGGTTCAAGCAAGTCTTGTGGGGCGACAGCTTGCAGGAAACGCTGACCACAACCGTCGTCAGCGTGTTTCCAGATTCCGCTGTCAAACCACTCACAAAGGTCTTCGGCGAGCACACACTGGTACCGCTGCTGGATCTGCTGGGACCACGGAACGGTCATGTACTTCAAGAGCTAAGGTTCGAACAGGCTATTTGATAAGGCTCATGTAAAAGCTGAACATCCTCTCGTCGTCGAATTCCCCTTTGTTGACGGGAAACGCAAAGTCGAACGCGAGCGGTGCAGGGCCCAGGGCTGGAATCGCGACGCGAAAACCGACACCAGGTGCCACACGGAATGTATCAGAATCCAGCTTTACACTGTCTTCTACGGTACCAAAATCGCAGAATACGACGCCCCGAAACGCGTCATCTGCAGTTATGGGGAACATATACTCCACTGAGTTTAGCCATTGGAATTGGCCCCCAACTTGGATCCCATTAGCACCGCCTTCGACGGGGCCGGCACCGCGGAAGTCGAATCCGCGGAGTGTGGCGTAACCGCCAGCGAAGAAGTGTTCAAAGATCGGCGTTTCGTCGCCGCTGTAGCCGAACTGAGTGCTGTAGGAAACGGTTTGCTTTCCGCTGCCGTCCGCTCGCTGAGCCAGCAGCCAGTACGTGCGATATTCCAGTTCGAAACGGGCGTAGTCAAAGTCGCCGAACGCTTCTTCGAATTTGAATTGAAAGTAGTGCCCTTCGCTGGGCTGGATTGGGTTGTCACGCGTATTGTGAGTCAGCGTGATATTCCCGGTGTAAAGCTCGTTGTCGCCAACCAAAGCGTCAAGCTCTGGTGACACGCCGGGCAAGCGAATGCGGCTGATGTCAACATTTTGTCCGCCAACACCGACTGCCAGCGACAGGTCAGGCGTGATCCGGTAACCCAGCGAAAAACGCGCACCAAGGCGCTCTTCGTCCCAGTCGTCAAAACGTCGGTCGTAAAGGAATCCACTTGCCGAGAAGCTGATCGGGAGATACCCGAACAAGTTGGGGTCGGCAAATTGCATACTGTAGCGGTCAAAGACGCTACCCGGAGCGGCTTCCAATCGGAACGTTTGGCCGGCACCTCGGAACGCCGTTCCGCTGAAAAGATCGCTGAACGATCGTGGCCAACGCATGATGTCGAAGTTGCGTTCGTCAACCGTGATCTGTCCCGTCACACCGGCATCACTGTTGACGGCACCGCCAAGCATGATTCGGCCGGTCCGTGCCGGGAATCCGTTGATGATTAGATCGGCAACGCGAACGTTTGGCGTGTAGACCGGATCGGTACCGATCGGCGGATACGCCGTTCCGCTGCCTGGAACCGAATTGCCAGGAAGCAGCACGCGTTGGCGAGGGCCAAATGACTGTGGTGGGAAGCTCGTTGACGGCACCGTGGTTTGCGGTACCGGTGGCGGCACGTAGGTTTGTGCTGGCGGGTAGTTGGTCGTCGGTGGTGACGTGTAGGTCGGACTGTTGGTGTAGGACGGTGGAGTGCTGTAGCCGGGTTGAACCTGATACTGCGAAGGCGTCGTCGTCTGCGTGTAGCCACTGCCGTAGGGATCGAACTGCTGTGCTGACGCTTGCTGATAAGCAGAATCGGTTGCAGTCAGCCCCAATGCCGCGATCGCAGCCGAAACGATTGACTTCCATCGCTTCTTGGTTCGCTTGGGTGAGTCGCCTCCGAGCAACGACTTGTCGAGGGCACAAGCGTTGGCTGGTTCGGAGTTGGCTTGACGATCATTTCGAAGCATCGTTGGCCGTTTCTGCAAAAGGTTATTCTGGGAGTGGACTTGGCGTTTGCCGGTTGCGTGGGGCATGTGAGGATTCATTAGTACGCATCCTCCTTCGGCTCGACGATGATGTCCGGTGGGTCTGCAATCTGTGGATTGGTTTCAAGCAGTTGTCCACGGGCCATCCGGCGACGGGCAACTTCCAACAGTCGGCGGTCGATAAAGTCGCCTTCGTGCAAGTCGAGAAGATTCAACATGACGGTTTCACGCATCAGGTGTGGTTCACCTTCGATGTTGACGCGGATCTCGCCAATTTTCCAACGGTCGCCTTCTTCGATTTTGTAAACCAAGTCGACCATGTTCTCTTCTTCACGCATGATCGTTTGCGGTTGGACATCGGCGTAGATGAATCCGAGTTCGCCATAACCGTAGACCAATTCGCCGACATCGCGTTTCAGGACGGTGCCATCGAACATGTCGCCAGGTTTCAGTTCCAGTCGCTGACTCAGTGAATCCTCGGTGACAAACTGGTTTCCGACAATCTGAATGTTCTTGATTTGGAATCGCTGACCTTCGTTGATCACGTACTTCACATGCATGAACTTGCCGTCTTTGTCGTAGCTGATTTGGCGTCCGACGGTGGCGGTTAGGTATCCAAGGTTGTGATAGTGCGACGCGAGCAGATCTTTGTCTTGGTCGATCTGGGCGAGGTTGGCTCGGTTGAACGTCCACAAGCCAAGTCGCATGAATGGGCCGCGGCTTTTGATGATTTTCTTCAGTCGTGCTTCGCTCAGGATCGTGTTTCCGATCACTTCGATTGACTTGATCCGCTCCAGGGGACCTTCGTTAATTCGAAAGACGACCCGTCCGGGGACATCACCGAATCCGATTGAGGTTGTGATCGCGACTTGGTTGAAACCTTTTTCGCGATAAAAGTCCATCATTCGGCGGCGGGCGGATTCGATCGAAAATTCGCTCAGCGGATCGCCAACGGCAATGCCCGCACGGCCTGCCAGTTCGCGTTCGCCCATGCCACGTGCACCGTGGTAGATGACTTCGGTGACGAGCGGGCGTTCATGGACGATGAATGTCACCGCGACGCCTTGTGGGCCTTCCTTTTCGCGGAAGGTGACGTGATCGAAGACCTTCATCTCGTTCAGTCGACGGACGTCTCCCAGCAGCGTTTCACGGCTGTAGAAACGTCCCTTTTTAGTTTGTAGCTTTTGCGAAATCGCATGTTCGCCGACCGATTTGTTGCCTTGGATGACGACATCGGTAACAACGGTCTCGCCGGTTTCTTGACCGAGCGGCAGCGCGTCAAGGCTGTGGATGTGATCGCGAAATTTTGGCCTTTCTGCGGGCCCGGGGGCTCCACCGCTGCCGCCAGCTCCGGCGCCTCCCATTCCGCCAGCTCCGCCGAACTGACCGGACACGGGTCCGGCGCCGACACAGGCGATGACGAATACCATCAGGATGCACTTGGCTTTGTGGCCGAGATTCTGGGGTAGTTCCATAAGGCGAAAACAGGCTTTTCCGGCAAGCGATTGGGTTCGTCGTCCATGACGGACCATACAAGTTCTTGGATTTGACCAAGGTTGGTGCGGCGAGCGCATTGGCAGCTTTTGCACCAAAGGCGGTGGTATCACTCCGGCAAGCGCCGCCACAAGGCAGATTTGGGCTCTGATTGGCTACCGGTTGACCGATTTGACAAGAATTTTTCCGTCGCTGGCATGAAACCTGTGTTTCCCGGAAATGGTTGGGGGCTGAGTTACCCTGGGCAGTAAACCGGACTTGCTAAGCTGTGCCAGATAAGTACGGCTTGAATATCGGGGTGTGAATCGATCGGTGAGTTTGGCTGGCGGTTGCTCCGTCGGTTGCAAATGCTTTCCCGTACACAGTCACTACTGCAATCGCTATGTCTGATTCCACACTCGTCGTACCGGCACCGAAACAATCGAACGACAACATGGATTTGCTTTCGCGACAGATCATCGTTTTCACCAGTCCCAAAGCCGGTAGCGGAGCCAACCGTGAACAAGTCCCACGTCTGGAGGAGATGCTCTCACAGCGAGGCTTGAAATGTTCGGTCATGCACTCGCCAGCGGAACTGGAGCGACTCATTAAGTACGCCGCAGAGGTGGGGGATCAGCAGCCCGTTGTCGTCTGTGCTGGAGGCGACGGAACACTTGGCTTGGTCGCGTCGAAGACCCTGCCTGAGACGCCTCTTTTGACGATGCCGATGGGGACCGAAAACTTGGTCGGACGGATGGTCGGTCAATCCGCTGAAGCCGAGTCTATTTTAAAAACATTGGCCACCGGATACTTGCACCGCATCGATGCAGCCACCGCAAACGGGCAGCTGTTTTTGATTATGGCGACAGCAGGTTTTGATGCCGAAGTCGTGCGCCGGTTACACCTGCGTCGAAAAGGCCACATCCGTCGGCTCAGCTATCTGCTGCCGATTCTGAACACGCTAACTCGGTATCAATTTCCCGCGATTCGTGTTTGCGAGCTTGATGATGATGGATCGGCGGTCCAGGTAACGACCTGCCGCTGGGCGATGGCGTTCAATTTGCCTCGCTACGCAGCTGGGTTGCAGATCGCACCTTCCGCAATTGGAAATGATGGGAAGCTGGACATCACCGCGATGTGCGGATCGGGGATCTACAAAGGAATTCGCTATCTATACGGGGCGATGACGGGACGCTTGGATCGCCAACGTGACGTTTGCCGATTTCAAACCCCACGACTTCGCATCGAATCGGATCAACGCGTCGCGTTTGAACTCGACGGTGACTATGCCGGGCACTTGCCTGTGACGATTGAAAGTTTGCCGATGAGAGTGACATTGGTGGTTCCTGAAGATTTCACGCCGGTTCGCTGAATCGATCGCCCGGCAATGTTCCTGATCAGGGAGTGTTGTTCATCAGGCGTTGCTTCTTCGCCGCATTCGCAGTGCTTTCCGCTTGGGACGGGGGAACCCTCCACACGCCGATCGCTGACATTGATAGAATCTCGGGTCTTCCCACCGAACCTCCGTCAGCAGCCTCCCGGCGGATTCATCCTCTTCAGCATTCCTGTCCCCGCCTTCTATGAGCATGCAAACTGATTTGCCAATCGCACTCGGATTGGACTTCGGCACCGAATCCGTCCGTGCGGTCTTGATCGATAGCGAAGGCAACGAACTTGGTGTCGCCTCAAGCTCCTATGCTCACGGTCAGATTGTTGACCGATTGCCAACAAGTCAGGCTCAGTTGCCGCCAAGGTTCGCATTGCAAGCACCGCTCGATTGGATCGAATCGGCAGCCGAGGCGACTCGCTTGGCCGTCCAGCAGAACGGTGTCTCAAGGGATCGCATCGTCGGCATCGGTGTCGACTTTACAAGTTGCACGATGCTTCCAACACTTGCCGATGGCACGCCGCTTTGTGAAACGGAGTCCTTTCAGCACACGCCATTGGCTTGGCCCAAACTGTGGAAGCATCACGGCGCGATCGATCAGACCGATCGGATGAACAGAATCGCGCGCGATCGCAACGAATCGTTCTTGTCTCGATATGGCGGAATCATTGGGCTGGAGTGGTTCTTTCCGAAGGTGCTCGAAACAATCGAATTGGCGCCCGAGGTTGCTGATGCTGCCGAGGTTTGGCTGGAAGCAGGAGATTGGTTCGTTTGGCAATTGGTCGGATGCGATGCCCCATCGTTGCCTCGCTCCACATGCCAAGCGGGATACAAAGCGTTGTGGTCGTCGGAAGATGGATACGCAAACGCCGACTACTTGGCAGCGGTGGATCCCAAGCTTGCTGAGGTTGCTGCAAAGAAAATGCCGGGGCGATTGCTTTCGCCAGGCGAAAAGGCCGGTGTCCTATGCGAGGAGATGGCAGATCGTTTAGGACTGCCTGCCGGGATCGCCGTGTCGGCAGCCACCATTGATGCTCACAGCGGAGTTCCTGGCGTCGGCGAAGCGGAATCAGGAACGCTGGTCATGGTGATGGGGACCAGCAGTTGCCACATGCTAAATGCAACAAAGTTTCAGGCGGTCCCTGGTGTCGCTGGAATCGTCGACGGAGGAATCTTGCCTGGGCTTTTCGGTTACGAGACCGGTCAGGCAGCCGTGGGCGATGCGTTTGCTTGGCTATTGAAATTGCTAAATCTCGACTCGTTCGATCAGCTCGCGAAAGACGCTTTGGAACTGCCTGCCGGATCAGAAGGCGTATTGTGTCTCGATTGGATGAACGGCTGCCGAACGCCATTGATGGATGGATCGGTAAAAGGTGCGTTTACTGGACTTTCGCTCGACACAACGCCAGCCCATTTGTATCGATCTCTACTGGAGGCATCTGCCTTCGGTGTCCGCTGGATCGTTGACGTATTGCGTGAAGGCGGCATCGCGGTCGACCGCTTTGTGGCGACTGGTGGCCTTCCGCATCACAATCCCGCAGTGGTGCAAATTTATGCCGATGTATTGGCAACCGAAATCGAGGTCCACCCATCGCAGCAAGGTCCGGCGATTGGGGCCGCGGTCCTGGGAATGTTTGCGGCCGGCCCGTCGCGAAGCGGTTTTGAAACGATTGGTCAAGCGGCACAGTCCATGGCAAGCGTCGATGATGTGGATCGGAAAATCGTTTACCCGAATCTTGGTGACCGCGAAACATACAATCGAGTCTACCAGCAGTACCGCTGTCTAGCCGACCAAACACGACGTGGCGAAAGCTAACTTGCAAACGAAATTGGCTTTCGGAGCCATGATCTTTAAGCCATGTGAGCTTTGTCAGTTCATTCCCAATTCGCGTTGGCGTTTCATGCGCGAATGCGTTTTTAAAACACTTAGTGCTTCGTTCGATATGAAAATACGGGTTCGGGTCATTAGCCGACAGGCGTTAGCCCCGGTTAACGCTCTGAAACCGTGGCTAACGCCATACGGCTAATCCTAAATATGGGTTCGGGTGATCAGCCGACGGGCGTTAGCCCCGGTTACTGCACTGAAACCCTGGCTAACGCCATACGGCTAATCCTAAAATCGAGTTTGAACGAAGCACTAGCCTTTGGCGACCTTTCCATTCCCTCTGTTCCCTTCGAATCATCGATGTCCAATCATGTCATCCTGGTTGCTTCTGGCGACCTTCGTGAATCAGCGAATCAAGTTTGCTGGGCAGCTCAGTCTGAAATGGAAGCCGCTTTGACGGCGGCAATCGAAAAGCTTGGTTGGGCTGTCAAACGCGGTCATGCTTATGACGAAGCATGCGGCCATGGCTTTATCTCATCACAGCGACAAGGCATCGAGGTGTTCCGGCGGCTCGATCCCGATGCTCCGATCATCGTGGCCGAAGCGGTGTGGCAGTATTCACATCATGTGCTGGCAGGTCTAACGACGCATCGAGGTCCGATCTTGACCGTGGCGAATTGGTCGGGGACTTGGCCCGGTTTGGTCGGTTTGCTGAACCTGAATGGTTCTTTGACCAAAGCAGGCGTTCGGTACAGTTCTCTGTGGAGCGAAACGTTTGACGATGAGTGGTTCATGGGCAAGCTTGGTCAATGGTTGACCAGCGGCCAAGTTGATCATGACGTCTCCCATGTGCGGCCATTCGATCCATCGGTTGCCAGTGAAAACGCTCGCCACGTCGGACAGGATATCGCCCAAACGCTTCGAACCGACAAAGCCATCCTGGGTGTATTCGATGAAGGATGCATGGGGATGTTCAATGCGATTATCCCCGACCACCTGTTGAACCCTACGGGGGTTTTTAAAGAACGACTTAGCCAGTCGGCTTTGTATTTCGAGACTAAGCAGGTGAGCGATTCGGAAGCTCAAACGGTCCGCGATTGGCTTGATCAAGCCGGAATGCGATTTCACACCGGTGCGAATCACGAAACCGACCTGACCGATGCGCAGATTCTAGATCAGTGCCGCATGTTTATCGCTGCCGTCCGATTGGCGGATGATTTCGGTTGCGATGCGATTGGGATCCAGTACCAGCAGGGGCTTAAAGATCTACTGCCTGCGAGCGATCTGGTTGAAGGCATGTTGAACAATGCCGATCGACCACCGGTCATGTCACGCTGCGGCAAGCGGGAACTCTATCCCGGTATTCCGTTGACTCACTTTAACGAAGTGGATGAATGCGCGGGACTGGACGGACTGTTGACTCAGCGGATTCATGCTGCTTTGGGGCAGCCTACCGAAAACACGCTTCATGACTTGCGATGGTCCGATGCGGATCAGTCCGGTAGCACCGAAGAGGAAGTCTGGGTTTTGGAGATCAGTGGCGCCGCCCCACCGGCGCACTTCGTTGACGGCTGGAAAGGGGCGGAAGGCTTTCGGCAGCCACCGATGTATTTTCCAAGCGGCGGTAGCACGGTCCGAGGGATCAGCAAACCCGGTGTCGTCGTTTGGTCGCGCGTCTATGTGGAAGACGACAAATTGAAGATGGACCTGGGACTTGCCGATGCGATCTCGCTACCACAGGAAGAAACTGAACGCCGCTGGCAGGCGACGACGTCACAATGGCCGGTCATGCATGCGGTGTTACGCGGCGTGACAAGAAACCAAATGATGGCTCGTCACAAAGCCAACCATATTCAAGTGGCTTATGCGTCCAGCGAAGCCGAGGCGATCGACGCGATGCACGCCAAAGCGACGGCGGCATTCGAATTGGGAATGATCGTCAGCTTGTGCGGCGAAGTGGAATAGACGCTGACAACCGGCCAGGGCTGCTTCGATTGCAGGTGGTTCTCTACATTGTCGCCCTTCATTCCGTGAAGGTAGCGTTCATTTTCGCTGGTTTTGCGGCAATCGATAGTGACTTTGTAAGCGATCAAACCTGAAAATCAACAGGTTGCTGATCTGTTCGCCAGCGGTCTACCAATCCGCAAGTGGGCCAGTACTGCCGTCGGTGGCGTAGCGGTATTGTGAATCGCAGAATGCATCGGTCATACCTGCAAGGTACTCGCCCACGATCGATTCGATCGGATGGTGATCACATCGTCGTCGAAATCGTAGTGGCAAGCGACTTGGGTTCGATGCCAAGACTTCGAACATGTCTTGCAAGCGGTGGTAGGCGGCGCGTCGAACTGGGATCAGTCTCGGGTGGCGATAGACGGCTTCGAACAGAAAGGCTTCCAGCTCTGCCCGTTCGCGGCGAAGTTGATCGCTATGCTCCAAGCGGACACCGGCATCACGAATGTCACTTGATGATTGACCGGAAAATGGTATCAGGCATTCGGTAGCCTCTTCCAGGAAATCGGTGACTTGCAAGTCAATCAATTCGTGAACGAGCAGTTGGCGTTCTTGACGAATGGGACCAGGACCGTGCTTGGCGGCGATGGAATTCATCGCACGGCGAACGATCGCTAGTTCCGACAGCTCACGCATTGTCAGCAAGCCTAATTGCAAGGCGTCGTCAACATCGTGCGCGTCGTAAGCCATCGAGTCCGAAGCGTCGACAAGCTGAACCTCAAGGAGCGGCGATCGCCCCACAGCCGCCTCGGCTTTGTGTGCGCGGACGTCTTGGCCGTCGAGGATTTCTCGTGACAGATTCAATCCCGGAAACGACTCGTAGCGTTTCTCCAACTGCTCGACGATAACGAGCGCAAACGCATTGTGCGAAAACCCACCGACACGTTGCATACAATCGCTAAGAGCGTCCTCGCCGCAATGACCATACGGTGGGTGTCCGATGTCATGGACGAGCGCTAAAGCCTCGGTCAAGTCTTCGTTCAGGCGAAGCACCCGAGCCATCGTTCGCGCGATTGAGGCGACTTCGAAGGTGTGGGTCAGTCTCGTGCGGTGGTAGATCCCCATCTCGCCGGTAAAGACTTGCATCTTGCCTGACAGTCGTCGAAAGGCACTGCTATGCAAGATGCGGTCGCGGTCGCGCGCGAATGGGCCGCGGTAAGTATGCTCGGGTTCTTGGAAAGGGCGTCCTTTGGTATCACGACCGTGCATTGCGTATGAGGCTAACAGCAAGTGCTCGCGATCGTCGTACCGCCGAGTGTCCAGCATGGGGGATGTGATCAACTTTAACGACTTTATGGGCTGTGCCCGCGATAATCGTGGGGCGGTGGGCAAATACTTTGGCTTGGATTCCTACAACTTAGGTCACATTTCTATGATGCATCCTAGCGTTCAGCCAAGCTTTGGCCCACACCAATGTGGCCAGTTCGACGAGCTTCCGTGTTAAGATATAAAGACACGGCAGGCGAACGTAGGTTGTAATTTATGATGGGGCGGTTCCGCTTGTCGCTCTCAATACCGTCGTCCCAAACCCGAGCGGTGACTTGTCTTTTCAACCCTACTCCGTCACCTGCGTGACCTGCGGAAGCCGATTGAGCGTCCGGCGTGAATCGTTGGTCGATCGCATCGTTGCCTGCCCTAAATGCCAATCGATGGTGCAGTTGTCGCGCGCAAACGCGACCTCCACCCCACCGGTGCAACTGGGAAATCGCCCGGTCGATTCGGATGCTCTCACTCAGGATTCGATTGGAAATGCGAATGCGGGTGGAATGCCGCCGGCACCGCACGATCCGACGGGCAGCCAGGCAAGTGAAGGCGGTCTCGCTGCGCCGCCAGTCGTTCAAGAATCGCATGAGGAAAGTGGTTTATCAGACGCCAATCAAGGTGATGATAGCATTGGCGCTGCTGGTGATTTAGCCTCACCGGCAGCGCCGCCGCTCGATTGGCAAAGTGAAAAGTCTGCCAAGAGCCGCAAGCTGGCGATCATGGTCATGTCTGCGGTCGCAGGATTGTTGTCGCTGATCATCTTGGTGATGGTGCTGATGCGCGGTAATCCTGGAGGCAGCAACACGGGAAGTGCGCCGGATGGTGATCCGCAAGTTGCCCAAAACGATGCGCAAGCGAACTCCAGTAATCCTGCCGTTGCTGATCCGCCAGCTATGGATTCACCAGTTCCCGATTCGACGACGAACGAAAATGGCGATGCGGCAACCGAAGACTCTGCTTCGGACGCCAATGTCGATCCGCAAACCGAAACAGCCAATTCGACTTCGAACGTTCCAAGCGAAAGCGATCCAACGCAAGACAACTCAGCGACGGACACGGAAGATACCAAGACCGCTGATCCGCCAGCGATGCAGCCTCCTGCAGATTTACTGCCTCAGAACTTATTGCTGCCTGACAATCTGTTGTTGCCATCCAATCCGTTGGAAGGCTTGACTCCGGCCGATCCCAATAATCCACCGGCAAACAACAACGATGGCGGCCCCGAGGCACCGACGTTGACCGAGCTTCCCGATGCGTTGAAGCCGTTTTTGGTCGGCATGGATATCGATCGAACACACCTACCTGTGGATGCACCGGCACCAAAGTCACTTGATGAAATCCAGTTGGATCGTGCTGCGGCGGATGACATCAAGTTGGAGGTCGCCGTTGAAACGCCGAGGTCGGTCAACCTGACAGCAGCATTGGGACTGACGATCGCATTTCAACCGACCAATCCGGACGGCTATCCTTTTGGCGATTTTGCATTGTTTCTGTCGCAAATGACAAGCGTCCCGATGGAGCTTGAATGGGTGTCGTTTGATCTGGTTGGAACTCCACTGACCACTCGCATTCCCTTGCCAACTGGCAAATGGGTCAGCATTGAAGAGGCGTTGACGTCTGCTTGTGAAGCGGCAGGTGCTTCGTTTGAAAAGCACGACAGCAGCATTCAGATCAAGCCGCTCGATGCACGTTTTTCAGAAGTCGTCACCGACGCGATCGATTTTAGTGACGTGAAAGACGCCAAGTCGGCAGTGCTTACCGCAAGGCAGTTGTTGCAGCAATCCGAAGGCGACCCGTCGGCGATCGAGATTCCCGTTAACCCAGGGCCACAGCAGTTGGCGGTGATGGTGTGCGAAGCGATCCGTAGGGCTCGCGGGGAAGCGGGCAAGTTGAATGATCAAAACGTTAAACGCTGGATCGGGGCTTACAAAGATCAACTCGATGGTTGGCCCGTTTTAACCGGCGGCAACTCCGGCGACCCGTTGGTCGAACCATTGCCGTTGGCATCCTTGGTTCGACGATTCGCAAAACGAAACGGGGCGACTGCGTTTGTGAATTGGCAAGAGGCCGCAAAACGCGACCTAAATCCTGACACCATGATGATGCCTAAAGCAGGTAAAGATATTTCAGCGGCAGATGCGTTGAGCGAAGTTTTCAGCCCGGAAGGCATTCAAGTTCGCGTCCCTGATGCTCAGCATTGGTGGATCGGAACCGAAGCCTACTTTGATCGACTGCCGGTCGTGATCTGGTTTGATGACCAAGCGAACGCGAATCGATATTTAGGCGTCGTGCGCGGCGCGATCGATGGGGCCGGAATCGATCAGCAATTCATTGGAGCTGCCGCTGTTGATCCCGTCAGCGGCAAATGTATCGCCGTGATCCCACGGTTCTTGCTGCGTCAATTGCCACGTCTTTTAGAAAGTTGATTCGTGTCCTAGTGAGGGGCGTGAGCGATTACGGCACGAGGTCAAAATTTCACGTGCCGTGTCGCGGATTCAAGCCGGAAATCCGCAGCTATGTTTGGCGTTGAGGGTGGATCCGTCTGCGGAGTAGGTCGGGTTGGGGCAGCTATGCAGTTTAGGGTAGGCCGTCAGCTGAACCGGTAAAAAATGGTCCTCAATGGCGGATCATCGGTTTGCTCCACCATTTCTTGAAAGCAACGCTTGCGCTGAATCCACGCCTTCTATTCGCTCCAACTTCGCTTCTTGTTGCGAGCGCGAATCCTCCGAAACAACATCATCTTCGGGCACCGAAAATGAAACACTTGCTACTACTTTTGAGCGTCGTTGGAACTTTGGTGTTTGTGGGATTGGCGATCGATTTCGACGAATCCGGAAGCGATTCGGCCGACGGCGTTGCTGCATCTGGTCCGGATGCGATGGTCGCATCGCACCAATCATCGGGTTTCGACATGATGGGAAATGGGACCGGTGGGAAACTGGTGCTGATGAAGTTTGGTGCCCCATGGTGTCCGCCATGTCGCATGGTCGACAAGGAACTGTTGGAGCTGAAGAAGGCGAAACTTCCCGTCGAAGTCCGCAAAATCAATGTGGACAATCATCAGGCACTTGCGGACCAATACCAAATTTCCAGCATCCCACGTTTGATTCTGACTGAGGATGGTGAAGTGATAGGTGATTTGACGGGGTACAAATCGGCGGATGAGTTGGAAGCTTGGATTCGCGACAACGCGTCAGAAAAGGCGCTCGCGGCTTCAGCAGATCCGCGTCCCGCGACCGTCTACGCAAACCCCTTTATCAAGTAGCGGCGAGTGCTTTACAGCATCCTAACGACGTAATAACGGTACCTGTCTAGCTCCATTTACCCCCTGGGGTTGATCGAAAGCGGCAATCGGCGGACACTTTTTCTGCCGATAGATTCGTTTTGCCGCGGTGGCAGACGCTGGCTTAGCTCCCTTTTACGGACTGGCGGTGCATCATGCCTGACTTCTACCAACATGAGTTGATCACGACGATCCACGATCTGCGAACCGGCGGGTTGGATCAGATGGAAGAGATGTTGCACAACGCAACGCAGCACTCGAAAGTCGGCTTGGTGCTACCGGTGACCGCATCAGACATGCGCGCCGAACCGTTTGGCAAAATTGTCAGTGAACTAACCGGCGCGGACTATGTGGGAACGATTGTTGTGGCTCTAGGAGTCGCACCGAACGAGGCTGATTACCAAGAGACAGTCCAAAAGGTCGCACCGCTTGGCGATCGATGCCGTGTCCTCTGGACCGATGGCCCCAAGGTACAGGGCCTTTATGACGAATTGATCGACGCTGGAATTCCAGTATCCACACCAGGGAAAGGGCGAAGCGTCTGGACCGCGTTTGGTTACCTGCTAGCCGATCCCACGATCGATGTGTTCGCGCTACACGATTGTGACATTGTTGACTATGACCGAACGTTGCTGTCACGGTTGTGTTTGCCAATGGTTCACCCGGCGTTTGATTTCGAGTTCTGCAAAGCGTATTACGCTCGGGTCACCGACCGAATGCATGGCCGTGTCGTGCGATTGTTGGTCGCACCGCTGTTGCGGGCACTGATGAATATCTTTCCCGACAACCGGTTCGTGCACTTCTTAGCTAACTTTCGCTATCCGTTATCCGGTGAATTTTCGCTGACGCGAAACTTGGCTAGAACTAATCGAATTCCCAGCGATTGGGGCCTTGAGGTAGGTACGCTGGCAGAAGTCTTTCGCAACACGGCATTGAAACGAGTTTGTCAGGCCGACCTGTGCCGACTGTATGAGCATAAGCACCAGGATGCTTCGTTGCACAACAAGCAAGCGGGCCTGATGAAGATGGCGACCGATATTTTGACGACGATCTATCGGACCTTGGCAAGCCAGGGGGTCATCTTGAGCGATGGAGCGTTCATCACACTACGGAGTCTGTTCCTGCGAACCGCCCAGGATTGTATTCGTCAATATGCTGCTGATGCTCGTATCAATGGCTTGGACTACGATCGGCACAACGAAGAAACAATGATCGACGCCTTTGCGAGCTGCATTACCACCGCAGCGGATATCTTTCGCGCCGATCCGAATGGCGCCGAGGCGATTCCGAACTGGACTCGTGTAAGAGCGGCGTTCCCAGATTTTGTCGATCGATTGCGTGACGCGACATAGACCAACGGCGTTGGTCGCGAATACCGACTCGCTGTTGCGGCTTGAATGTAGCGTACCTTTCAGCTCCTGCGAGTCTGGACGATTAGTGATCTCCAGACGTGGGGGGAGGCCGTTATTTCCCGGATAACCCGCACAGCGGTTTTGGAATACGACGACGCGTCGATCCGAAAAGCTGGACAGCTACATTCGGACATGAACAATGATGTTCTAGAGCGGATTTCGAGGCCTAAGTCAGGTTGCTTAGGCCGATTCAGACTTCGGTCACTATCAGTTTGGTGATTTTTGATCGTCGCGTTTTACCCCGTAGAAGAAGCGTTCGTTCCGATGGTTTTTCGTCGAAGGCGACTTTGTGAAAGACCAAGCCTGGGAGTCAATCGCTCGCTAAGCTTGCTGTTGGCGATCAAGCGGTGATTTGACAATACCTGAGGTCATCGACGCTTGTTAGAATAGGACGGATGCATCCCGGTGCGGAACTGTCAGCTGCGGAACCGTCAGTGCCGAGTCCCTGTCGTGCGTGCTACCCGAACTCCGTTTGCATCCGGTCAACATTCCACGGGCGTTTGAATTCGCGATCGCCCTCCATCAAACATACTCTTCTCTGATTCCATGCCGATTCCGATTCGTTGCCAGTGCGGTCAGTCGCTTGCGGTGAAAGAACAGTTCGCTGGTCGAACGGTCAATTGCCCAAAGTGCAAAAGCCCGATTCAGGTACCTGCCGCACCCGCACCTGCGGCTCAAAGTGTCGGAACAGTGTCGGCTGGCAATCCGCTGAGCGACTTGTTTGATGAGGAAGGCTTCAGCAGCAACATTGCTGCCGTTTGTCCGAACTGCAGCAGTGAAATGGCTGCGGAAGCTGTTCTCTGTACAAAGTGTGGATTCAATAAGGCTACTGGCCAATTGGTCCGAGGGCACCGTACCGAAGGCTTGGACGTTTCGCCCGGTGCGATGGCGCTCGAACGCGCCGCCGAGGATATGCGGCGTGCCGACAAGATGCAGCGTGAAATGACTGAGAAAGCCGGGATGCCGTGGTGGATGCTCGGCTTGATCCTGTTCATTTTGTGCAGTGCGACAACCCTTGCTGTGATGGCATTGATGTCTGCCAACCAGATCGATGGCAATGGCGCATTCAATGCGATGCGGGCGTTTTTGCAGTTGTCTGGAACCGCGTGTGCTTTGGTTTCCTTTGGCGCCTTCGGTAAGCTTGTCATGGAGGGATTTCGAGAGAATCGAAACACCGGACTGCTTTGTTTGACCGTGGTCTATTTGTTCGTCTTTGTGTTCCAGAAGCCAAAAGGTCGAATCGGTGCGTTTCTGGTTATGTTGATCTTGGGCGGTATCGCTGGCGGATTGCTCGCGCAAAGCCAACGCGTTTAAGTCGTTCGCGTTATACATCGAGCATTTTCCGCCGAGAGCTGTGCAGCGATCCGAAGACCCAACTAGCGAACCCGTGGCGACAGATACAGAAGTCAGACCAGCGACGTCTCGGCCGGAACTTTCAATTGTGATTCCGGCTTACAACGAACAGGAAAACATCGGACCCTGTTTGGATGACCTGATGCACTTGCTCGTCGAGACGCATGGGATTGATACCGAGGTCATCGTTGTTAACGACAACAGCCAAGACGGAACCGAAAAGGTTGTCTTAGAACGCAGGCAACGTTGGCCATCAATCCGATTGATTCGTCGACAGCCTCCTGGTGGATTTGGCCGAGCGATTCGTACCGGATTGCAGTATGCCCGCGGCGAAGTCATCGTTGTCTACATGGGAGATCGTTCTGATCACCCGATCGATGTCAAGCGATATCTGGACACCATTCGAGAAGGCTACGACTGTGTTTTCGGTTCCAGGTTTGTCAAAGGCGCACAGGTCAAACGCTATCCCCGCGTCAAATTGATCGTCAACCGAATCGTTAACAAAATGGTTCAGTGGATGTTTTGGACGCCGATGAATGATTTGACCAACGCCTTCAAAGCCTACCGTGCCGAAGTGGTCGACCGTTGTGGTCCCTATCGAGCATGTCACTTCAACATCACGTTGGAAATGTCGCTTAGTGCATTGATAAGCGGCTACCGAATCAAGGAGATCCCGATCAACTGGGAAGGTCGCACCTGGGGATCGACCAATCTTCGCATGCGTGAAATGGGACGACGATATCTTTGCACGCTGTTAATGCTTTTTTTCCAACGGGTTTTGATGTCCGACGATGTTGTGGCCGAAGGCAACCGTGACCTGAAGAACACGGTGGAAGTATTCGGTAGCGATGAAATCGTTGACCAGTCAGAGCAGGCTGAGTCTGTGGCTAAACCAAGTTAAAGTAGCCCAGCCCGAGAACCACTAGGCCAGCAGGGATGCACCAAGCCGCAAACCAGTGCAGGCGTTCTTGGCGGCTCCATCCAATAAGCCACTTAAGCGCGAAGATTCCGACAACAAACGAGATCGCCGCACCCGCAACCAGTTCAAATGCGCCGTGCGATGGGGTGCTCTCTTCCAAAACGTCTTTGATTGCCAAAACTGTTGCTCCGGAGATGGCCGGGATCGCAAGCAGAAAGGAAAACGTTACCGCGTCATCAGTTTTTAAGCCAAGGAAGCGTCCCCCCAGAATCGTCGATCCGCTTCGACTGATGCCTGGCAAGATCGCGAATGCTTGAAAGCAGCCTATAGCGAATGCCGCAGCGTATGACATTTCTTTGTACTTGCCGTCACGAACCGGAAGTTTGCCGAGTACCAGCAGCATGGCTCCAGTGACGAGCAGCATCGCACCGGCGAGCATCGGGTTTTTCAGAATCATTGGGAACTGCGACTTGATTGTCAGTCCGATGATGACCGCCGGAATGGTGCCAACAATCAGCAGCGGGATAACACGTCGGTCACTACTGAGCAGATCAAGGATCCTTCGCCAGAAAACGACGAGGATTGATCCGAGTGTTCCCGCGTGCAAAATGATCTCCATTGTTGGCGATTCGCTCTGCATTGCACCGGTCACTTGGTGAAAGATCGCCCCGAGAATGACCAAGTGTCCTGAAGAACTGATCGGTAGGAATTCGGCAATCCCCTGGACAATCGCGAGAACGATCGTTTGGATTATGTTTTCAATCACGCGTTGAAACTTGTTGATTTGAGATGTTTAGGGATGGGCCGATGGCCGATCCGGATCAAACTTGCTGCCCAAGTATTTCCTGCCCCACCAAGAATGGGAACCACCCGATGTCAGGCTCCGACAACTCAACCATGCCGACCGATCACAATGATCCGGATGTCGGGGCTGTGCAGGTGCCGGCGACGGATGAGGTGAATGTGGCAACAAACGTGTCAGGAGCCTCGCCTAAAGGGGGTGTTGCGGGTGACGTTATCAACGTGATTCGCGGGTTTTGTATGGGGGCAGCGGATACGGTGCCCGGCGTAAGCGGCGGCACCGTGGCTTTGATTTTGGGGCACTATCAACGATTGATTACCGCCATCAGTCGCATCGATAAGAACGCCGTTTCGCTTTTGCTTGCCGGAAAACTTCACGAAGCCTTCGTCTATGTTGACGGACGATTTCTTGGTGCACTCGGTCTGGGGATCTTGAGCGGCATTGTGACCTTGGCGGGTTTGATGCACTGGTTGCTAGACAACCACATGCCAGAAACCTTCGCTGTCTTCTTCGGGCTGATCCTGGCTAGTGTGTTGATCGTGCGGCGTTCGATTTCAAAATGGACAGCCGCTACCTACGTCGCACTGGTTTTGGGCGCATTGGTTGCGGTCGCAATTGGCCGGCTGTCTCCAACTGGTGGTGCAGATTCCTTGGTCTATCTGTTCTTGTCAGCTTCAATCGCGATCTGTGCGATGATCTTGCCGGGTATCAGCGGTGCGTTTGTATTGCTGTTGTTGGGTGTCTATTACCCAGTGACCGGAATGGTGAAGGGGCTGGCAAAGGGAAACATTGATTTGCACACGCTGATTTCGCTAAGCGTCTTTGGGTGCGGGTGTCTGTTCGGCCTGCTTGCTTTTTCGCGGCTTCTGCATTGGTTGCTCGACCACAAGAAAAGCATCACCATGGCGGGGCTGATCGGATTGATGCTGGGAAGTGCTGAAAAGCTTTGGCCTTTGCAAATCCCGACGCCAGAAACAGCGACACTTAAGATGAAAGAACGCGTGATGGTGACGATGTCGCCGTCGCAGTGGGAAGGTAGCAGCGTTTATCTGCTTGCCGGGCTGGCAATTGTTTCGGCCGTTGCAATTCTATTGCTCGAGCGAGTTGCCGACTCCGGTCTGGAGGCTACTCCGGATGAAACCGACGGTTAAAGATCGAAGGGTCGAATGGGTTTTCGACTTTGGGCATGCGTCGAACCCCTTCGTTCGTTGCGCCGTTTTGGGGCAAGTTTTGCGAATCCTCTTGAAGGTTCTGATCTGCCCAAGGGTTTGAGGTTGGTGTCGGAATTGACTGAGCCGCTCGCATCTCAGGTGAGTTCAAAACGGCTGAAGCAGGAGTCGACCCAGAGGGTGCGGTGATGTTGCTTTGGAAAGCTTCCGTGCCATCCGAGTGCGCGTTGGTGCTTGGCGAACGCTGTCCGAATTGACTCGTATCACCGTTGCTTGTTCCTGACAATTGGTTCAGCCAATGGTCTAGACGCTGCATCATTGCCGAGCGTTCGTTGCCGAAGGAGTGATTGCTGCCACCATGCCCATCGCTCGCCCTGACGCGGATGACGCTTGCTTGGGGATTTTCGCGGTCAACGAATTCCAAGATCGACGCGATGTTGTCTCGCGCGGTTGTTGCCGGAGCCCATCTTGCTCGCGAGGCTGGGTGGATCTGGAATGCTCGATCGTTCGATTCGTGTTTGGTGTGGCAATTGTTGCAGCGATTAAGAAAGATCGGCTGCACGCGAGCTTGGAAGTGATAGACAAGTTCGTCCGGCAGGCCAGAATTGTTTTGTGACGGCTGTGAAGTCTCCTCGGCGGGTTCTTCATGTGAGACCGTTTGGATCGCAGATTCGGCGTCGGCTGGCTTGGGTGATGATTGTTCGAGTTCGTTTCGCAAGCGAGAGGCGATCTGTTTTAGAAGCCGACTGGTTTCGGGATGTCTTGGTTCCAGTGCTCGAGCCAGCAAGGCATCTTGCGCGGCTTGCCGTATCATTCCGTATCGAAGGTACCAACGGACATCATTTTGAATCGCTTTTAGATCGACATCGATTCGGTTGCTTTTTCGATACGCGTACAACGCTTCGATCGACGGAGCCACATGCATAATTTGCTGCGCCGAAACCCGGAGTGACGATCCGTCACCGCGATCGACTTCGACCAATTCGCCCAGTGGCAACACACGTCCGACAAGCAGGTTGTCGTTTCGAAGTAAGACGTAGGATGGTGACTCGGCGACGGCGGGCGACGCCGTTTTCAACACAGGTGTGCTGTCATGAGGCGTTGATAGGGTTGTATCTGGAAACGGAAACGCATTCGGTGGTGCGGCGTCAACCGTTGCAAAACTAGCAATCGCCCATGGCATCGCAATTCCGATCGCCATAACGGCGATTCGAAAATGTCGGAAGGAGGCGGTGGAAACGGTTCGCATGATGAATGCCAAAACGATCTTGGTTTTCGCGGGGTCGGGCAACGGAGCGATGAAGGCTGGCTAATCAGTGGAAGCTAACAAATGTTTTTGCCGCCATCGGATCAGTTCCGGTTTTGGGATTCGCTTGGCCTGATCATCGCTTCGAAAAAGCCGGAAAGAACCGCCAAGATTTCTCCCACACGCGTTCACCAGCTAGCAAGATCATCAAGCTGGCGTCAACAGAGAATTCGCAATCTGGTGTCAAAGTGCCCTGTCAAAAGCGGTATTCATAAGCCTGGTTCTTTACCCCGGATTGGCAGGTTCAAGATGTCTGCTTGGGTGTGGATCACGCAATCGTGTTACGCACGATTGGGGCGATGCAACGTAGACCTGAACAAGCAATCTTGCTAAGAAAAAGGTTTCGACAATGCCTTTTCACAACATTGTGTTCGAGAACCCCATTGCGACTTGAGTGAGTCGCTGCGTTTTCGTTGATTTCAAAAGGCATCCTAAAACTGCAAACTCTCTCGACGCCGAAGGACCGAATGTCGACGAAGCCATGCCAGCCGAGAATCCTTTTCGTCGACGACAACGTCCGGTCGATCGGTGGGCATTATTTGGAACTCGCCAGTTTGCTGGCCGAAGGCGCCTCGTCCCTTGGGTATCAGGCTGAGCTTGCAAGTCATCGCAATCTAGGTGGTTTGGTCGCATCAGGCGAACAGGATTCGCGTTTATCTGCATTTAAACTTCACCCGGTTTTTTCAGTCCGAAGGATGGAAAACTGGTCGCTGGGAATCGATGGTCCATCGAACTGCAAACGGGACTTGAGCGGCAGGCCCGTCGGTACCACCACGAATCGGCTTCGTCAGCGGATGTCAGACTTACTTTGTCGGCCGACACGCCGACCGACTGCGATGCTGGAAGCATGGTCCGATAATTTTTTGAAAGCCCTTCGCGACTTTAAGCCAAGCGAACATGACATTGTTGTGGTCAACACTGGCGGCGATTTTCAGTTGACTGCACTTGCCAATGCGGTCAAACGTTTTTCGGTCGGGAATCCCCTTCAGTCGCTGCGGATGCATGTCATCTTTCACTTCGCCGTTTACGATGATCGCCCCGATCGACGAGCCAATTTGTTTGGCGAACAAATCAACGAAGCAATTGAAGGGATTCATGAGGCGGGGCCGCACCGAATTCGACTGCATGCGACAACCGAGCCGCTACGCGAGCAAATGCGAGCAGTCGGAGTCGTTGCGAGCGACGTTCCCTATCCGACTCGTGAACCTATTTCTGTGAAGTCATATGTAGCTGCCAACGTCAGCAAACAAACTGATCAACGGCCCATCAAGCTTTTGTTGGCAGGACTACCGCGAGCGGAAAAAGGACGCGACCAGATCAAGTCGATGCTTAGCGGTATTGAGCTCGATCATATGCGTTCCGGTCAATTCAGTGTCTCGATGCAATGTGATCCCAATCGTTGGCAGCGGGTGATTCCCGATTCGATGGCGGACCTCTATCAACAAGCTGTCCAAGGTCTGGCGACTGGATTGGACAACGATGCGCCACTTGAGATCAAACACGGGAACCTTGACAACTTGCAGTATCACCAATGGCTCGATAGCGCTGACATCGGTTTGTTCTTATACGACCCTAGCCGCTACGTCGCTCGCTGCAGCGGCGTTTTGCTCGAGACGATGGTGCGTGGTGCTGCCGCGATTGTCCCTGATCGGTGCTGGTTAGCGGATCAGGTCCGGCAAGTCGAAAGTGAACTTGGTGGCAACAAGATCGGATGGATTTATCAATCGATCGAACAGATTCCCGAGCTTCTCAGTCAGGTTCAAACCGAGTTTGCGGAAGTCCGGGCGAACTGCGTCCGTGTCGCCGGTTATCTTGCCGAACGACATTCCGGAAAAAATACACTTCTCGAAATGGGGCTCCGACCGGCATCCTCAATGGGCTCCAGTCAGGCGGCATAGGAGGCTTGAAACAATGAAGCTAAAGCATCTTCTCCGCTATCCGTCATGCATTCAGACTGCAAAGGCTCTGCTGAAGCGTGACGAATTCCTGCGGCCAGATTATCGCGGTTCGATCGGGTTGGATCTTTACACCGACCATTTGTTGTTCGATTGCGGGCGACATTTGACGTGTATCGCTGCGTTGGCAACACAGGCCGGACTTGAGGTCCATTTGCGTTGCAGCAAATGGATGCTTGCCGCGATTGCGCACAAGCCGTTGGGGCGTCAGTTTTTGTCGATGGACCATGTTCAATGGTTGGCCCCGTCGCAGATCTTTCCGGGGCATGCGGTCGTGCTTTGTGATGTTGCCGAGTACCAAGCCAATCGGATCCATGCGGGGCAGCACCTGATCGAAATGCTGATCGGAAGCGACGTGGTGCCGGGAACGATGGCAATGCCTTACCCGACTCACCCACGCCAAATCACTAGCGAAAGCATCGCCGATCGCGGTCGGCTCCGTCAGCAGACAAAGCATGGCATCTTTTTCGCGGGCAATCAAAAGCAGCGGTATGGCCGATCGAAAATGGAGAATCAGTTCGGAGTGATTTCCAGGCTCGAGATCATCTCCACGTTGCAGCAAGCATTCCCACAGCAGGTCTGCACAAGCGTCGCGGCAGCTTCAAACGTGCAAGATATTGTCTTGGTTGATACGTCCGTCGACAGGATTGATGTTGATCAATGGATGTCAACCCTCGCGGCGCATCAATTCTTCGTTTGTTGTCCTGGTGCGGCGCAGCCGATGTGCCACAACGTCATCGAAGCGATGAGTGTCGGAGTGATTCCGATCATCGAATATGACGACCGATTCAGGCCGGTCTTGCAAGATGGTGAGAACTGCATCGCCTTTCGGGGACGGCAAGGGTTGGTCAAATCGATTCAGCGTATCAACGCCATGAGCGTTGGCGAACGATTGAGAATTTCCGCGAATGTCTCGCGTTACTTTGACCGCCATCTTGATGGTGTCGTCTTTCTACGTAGGCTGTTCGAAGCTGGACGCTTGCGCCGCGACAATTATGTCTCGATGCCATTTCACGAGTCCAACTTGTTCGATCCGGCGTCTGTTTCTGTCGAAGCGGACAAAAACGACGATCCAAAATCGATCGGTTCTGGGCGACGTCACGCAGCATAGCAGACGGTTGCCTTTGATTGCCGCTCTTCAATCCGTGGAAGTAGCGTTCTGTCCTGCCGGTGTTGCTGAAGGGTTGGCGACTTTGTGAGAGTTCACATCTAAAAATTGACAGGTCGTTAGACGAGCACCAGATCTCAGGTCGGTTGTTGTCAAACCGTCGATCTGTTCAACTTGTTATCGGTTTACAGCCGACAGACGAGTTTCTTTGATTCCGCAAAGTTTGCGTTTTGCACAGCAGTGGTCGCACTGAATAAACGCCATGCCGATGTCATCAGCGCTGCACTTTTATCGATACCGATCGTTTGAGACCGCACTGACAGACTCTCCAATAGGTTCGATTCATCATGGAGAGCCCGAGCATCGAAAGGAGTCAGCTAGGGCTTTGACGTCAACTTCGTCGGTCAATCAATCCGTTACAGCTTGCCGCAACATTGTTTCGCTGAATCCCTATTGCCCCATATCAATCGATGAGAGTGCTCGTTACCGGTCCCGCAGGATTCCTTGGTGGGGAAATTGTTCGCCAGCTGTTGGAACGTGGAGACGAGGTCGTTGGGGTTTCTCGCGGAGATTACCCGGCACTGGCTTCGCAAGGCGTGGACTACCGCCGGGGGGATCTTTCGGACGAGTCGTTCACGCTGTCAGCGGTACGTGATGTCGATGTGGTGGTCCACACTGCAGCGATCGCAGGGGTTTGGGGGGCCGATGAGATGTTTCATCGGATCAATACCTTGGCGACGCAACATGTGATCGAAGCGTGCAAACGCAATGGGATCTCCAAGCTGGTTTTCACCAGCAGTCCTAGTGTCACGTTTGGTGGTGAAGACCAATGCGATCTCGATGAATCTGCGTCCTATCCGGAACGCTGGTTGTGTGCATATCCGCGAACGAAAGCGGCTGCCGAAAAGGCTGTTCTTGATGCCCATCATGCCGGAAGCCTGCATGCCTGTGCTTTGCGTCCCCACCTGGTTTGGGGCGAGGATGATCCACACCTGCTGGCACGTGTGATCGACCGAGCGAAAACCGGAAAGCTAAAGATCGTTGGCGACGGCAATAACTTGATCGATACGGTTCACGTGATCAACGCCGCCGGTGCACACCTCGATGCGATCGACGCGTTGCACAGACAGCCGGATGTAGCGGGGGGGCGAGCCTATTTTATTGCTCAGGATGAGCCAGTGAATTGTTGGGAATGGATCCAGACCATCTGTGAAGCTGCCAACGTGGATCCTCCAACGAAGCGTGTTTCCTTCGGCGTTGCCTACGCTGCCGGAGCAATGCTGGAAACCGTTTATGGGATCCTCGGAAAGACGCAAGAACCACCGATGACACGGTTCGTCGCCGCACAGTTGGCCAAGCACCACTATTTCGATATCAGCGCTGCAAAGGAACGGTTGAACTACCGCGTTCGGATCTCGATGGCGGACGGGCTGCAGAGATTAAAGGACGCGTGGGCGAATCAATCGAATTAAATAGGGGAACGCAAGCTCCGTTTTTATCAGTGAACCTGTGAATCAGTTAAACTGTAAAGAGTCATCGGCAGCGTTTGCCGTCCGCCAAAACACGTTGTGAATCCAGGTCCGAAATGACGACAAGTGATGTTCGAAACATCGAATCCTTGGAACGGTTTCGTCAGGGGGTTCTCAAACTCGCCGACGATTGGGACAAGACGCTCCAGGAAATCCGCATCAGCGTTCATCGGGCTCAGCGATATTACAGCGATGAAGTTCCCCGGTATTGGCGACATCAAGTTGAAAAAGCCGAGCAGGAACTGACTGAGTCGAAAGACGAGCTGCAACGCAAACAGTCCGCCGCGCGGGCGTCTGATCGGGTGAGCGCATTGGAAGCGCAAAAGCGAGTCGCTCGGGCCAAAGCACGGTTAGATCTTTGCCGCGAACGTCAGCGATCTGCAAAGTCATTGTCGATTGAAATCAGCCACCAATGCGACGAGATGCTAGGGCCGCTGGCTGATATGACCGACCACAGCGAAAATCAATTGCCGGCGGCAGCGGCAAAGCTGCAAAACTGGCTCGAGGCACTACATCGATATACCGATTCGTCGTCGCTGCCTCGAATCGAAAAAGTCAATCCGGACAACGAGCAATCTACGTAACAGACTATGCAATCTGAAGTATCAACACGGTCGGACCAGGACGCCGGACTTTTAGACAACATTCGGAACGCCTCTGGCAGTCCGAGAGAGATGTTGGAGCAACTTGTGTCTTTCTATCGCCAGCAGCAGCTGCCCATGGAGTTGTTCGAGGCACGCAAGTTGTTGGTACGTGACCAACTGGGGTTGCCTTTGGTTACCGAAAGCAATGAACCGATCCGCGACGATGAGACCGAGCGGCAGCTGGAGCAAGGCTTGCTACAGGCTTGCCGAGAATCCGGAGAAATGCTGCTGCGACAAGGGCGTGTATTCGAAGGTTGGACGTATCTGCGACCGGTTGGCGACAACGAATTGGTTCGTGGATTGTTGGCCGAGGTTCCAATTACCGAAGACAACTGCGAAGAGATGCAACGTGTGTTACTACACGAAGGCGTCGATGTCGCACGTGGATACCAATCGGTTTTGGATTTCCAGGGGACGTGCAACAGTATCACCGTCTACGATCAGTTTGTGGTTCAGCGTTCCAAAGCGGATCGACAAGCAGCGGGGGCTTGTCTGCTTGAGCATTTTTACAAAGAGCTAACCGACTTGGTCCGTGAAGACATCACGTCACGCGACAAGGCACCCGGGCCAAACGAAACCTTACACGAAATGCTGGTCGCACGACCGTGGGTGTTGAAGGAAGGCGGCTATCATCTTGATACGACACACTTGTCGGCGACAGTGCGGATCGCCTCGGTCCTGACCGATCCCGATCGTCTACGCAAGGCATGGGAGTTGACCCAATACGGGCGACAGCTTCACCATCAATTCCAGTACCCCGGCGATGAACCCTTTGTCGATTTCTATCCGGCTTACTCGGCCTACTATGCGATATTGCTGGGCGAAAACGTCGATGCAGGATTGAAGCTTTTTCAGCGAAAGGCACTTTCCGTTGACCCACAACAGCATGGTACCGGGGCGATCGAAACGTATGTCGATTTACTTGATCGTGTCGGACGACCACTCGAAGCGATCGAGTTCGCAGTCAAGCACGTTCCCGAAGATGTTGCCGCAGCGACTTTGGTACCACAATTGATCGAGATCGCACAACATGCCGATGCGGTTCCAAGTTCGGAAGAATCTTCGAAGGATGAAGCTTACGAAATGATTATGGATTACTGCGTCGATCGAGGTGACGCGCTAAGTTTGGCGATCGCGAAGCACAGCGAGATGCGAAAATCCTGAGTCTGGAATATTCCTAGACTTTTTGAAATTTTGGTTGCCTATCAGCTATATCGATACCAGTGATTTCGATACCAGCGATGCCGACTTGCCCTGAGTAAACGTTTTTCGCGTTCAAAGAAAAATGCCAGCCGGCCGCGTCACCAACGAAATTTGCCGGGTTCGTTGTTGACGCGTCCGACTGGCATCCTAGGACGATTAAGCCGAGTCGTTGAAGTCGATCGCTGCAGAGTATTTCCTCTTGAACAGCGATCCTGTTGTTTTCCATCCTCGGCTTTCACGCTGGTTTCGCGGAGTCGAATTTGACTTTGCGAGGGACCAAACCTGAAAATCCTTAAGTCGCTAGCGAATGCCTCGCGGGCGACCGGCAACACTCTGTTGTTCTTGCATGTGCCCGATCGACATTCCGATCCAGCCATCACGCAATTCGAATTGGGTTATCTTGGTGTCTTCGCTGACACGATCTTGCAACAGTGAAGCCTTGGTCAGTTCCAGTGGACGCGAATGGGCGAGCACTTTGTTGAACACCGCTCGTACGGGTAGACGAGTTCGCATCGACATCCCAGGACCGCTAATGCTTAGGTGACCTTCGCGAACCAACGACGCGTTCAAGCCATCGACCTGAGGCACGTAGGTGGCGCGAACGATGAAGTTGCGTAGGCGTAGTCGTTCGCTGTCTTCAAGTCGGATGATTCGCATCGTGATCCAGACCTTGCCGTCTTCGATTTCAACGGTGATCGGTCGATGCTTTGCGAATTGAATCTGGATGTCTTCTGGAATGTCATCGGGAACCGTTTTGTCCTGCATTCCGAGCAAGTCGAAGCACTGGGCAAGCACATTGCGAATCGGCATCACTTCGTTCTGCGGGACCAGTTGCTCCAAAGTGTTATTGAGCGCCGATTGGTGAATCTGCAAGCTCATCAAGCTATCCGACAATGCACGCGGGCGAGGTGTCATCGCGGCCAATTGCCAGTCACCAGCCATCCGGTAGCGAGCGATCAGGCGGTTGTCGGTCGATTGCATGTCGACAACTTGAGGCTTCAGTTGCAAACGGGTCAGTGGTCCGAAGATCGATTCGCTGAACCGGTCGCTTGACTGGTCAATCTTTTCGCGAACCGACTCAGTGATTTCATCACCGATCTGATTTTGAATTCGCTGACGAGCAATGCGGTTCGATAGCGATTCCTTTTCCATGTACTCCATTTCGGCAAACGTACGGACAAGGCTGCCTACCAGCGGCCATCCATCGTAATCGGTGTTAATGCCTCGCAGTCGCGAGGTGCCACCAACTGAAACGTCAACGGCACCCAATTCAATGTTTGATGGTTGAATCGAAATCGGCGTCGATGCAGAAAACGGATTGTTGCTGGATGTTCGCACGGCCGCAGGACCACGCATCCCGACGCTTCGTGTAGCGACACTTCCGTTCGTGTGCAAATCGATATTCCACGATCCGAATGCCGGGCGAATGCTAAGGCCGAGTTGGCTTTCGATCGTGCTGACGCCGGTCACGCGGCTGCCCAGCATGGTGGTTCGGACCGGTACGTTGCGGGATGGAATTTCTGGTAGGAGCTGATTCAGCATTTCGTCGCTGATCGAAAACCGAACGTTCGCGTTGCGGTAGTACAGGTTGATGTTGTCAGCCAACCGTTGAATGCTTTCGTGGCGTGCATATCGCAACGCTTGCATCGACTGGGCGACTTCGGCGGTGACAAGGTCGATAGCGTTAGATTCAGCTTTTTCGATCTGGTGCAGGAATGCCGAGTAGTCGATCGCACCGGTTGCCCAAGGGCGGATGGCGACGGCAACAGCTTGCACCGAATCGCTTTCAAGCCATTGGCGGTGGGAATCGTCCAGGTTCGGCCACTGTGTCCGCGATAGGAATTTTTGTGATAGCTCCTGGCGATCGCCGTCGTTGCCCGATGCGAACGCTTGCTCAAGCTCGCTTAGAACAAGGAACTGATTCCAACCTTCAGCATCGCCCGTTTCTGGAAGAGCTGCTTTCAACGTCTCAATCGCTTCAACAGCCCCGACAACGTCGTCACCAACGTATTGGGTTTGAGGATAATCACCGGAATTGATTTCGTAGATCGGACGCCAAACGGTTAGCCGACGCTGAATCGAAAAGGCTGCTTGCAGCCAAGCGACTTGCTCGCTTCGTGGTTGAATCGATTCGGCGTGGGTGAACGCGAAGTCGCATGCCTGTTGAAGTTGATCCAATAGCATCGGTACCTGTTCGTCGCCCAGGCGTTTGGTGCGCGGAAGCTGCTGCAGGATTCCACGCACAGACGAGGACCAGTGAAGCAAGTCGTCGGTCGATAGAACCGGTTGTTGATCCGATTGCACGCGGGTGCTAGCGACACGCATCAGGTTTTCGCGTGGTTGGATCACGGCGACCCGTTCAAGTTGATCGAGTTGCTCGATCAGTTTTGCCGCAACAGGCCAAGTCTTCGAACGGGCTTCGGCGAGCGGGCGAGATTTCTCGGAATCGTCTTCTGCAATATCAACGACCGCGGGTGAAGCGGGTTCCATCTCGGGACGAGATAGAACGTTGTGTGTTTCCAGGGCAGGAATTTCTTGTGCCGATAGGTCCGATTCCAACTCTGGCGACAATGCCGTTTGAGGACGCGTCTCTTTCGCGATTCGATCGGGACTCGGTTGATTTGTCGTCGGACGTTCTGCCAAACGCGGTGGAATGAATTCGACTGTTGGCTCGGAAGCTTGGCCCATCAAAGGGAGCTCCAGGTCATCAGTTTGGTTCAATACCGACGCACCCACAGTGCGATCGAGCAATTCAGGATCGAGATTGATCACCGGATTGGTGGATTCCGTTTCGCTGGCAACTTCGTCAGACGCTGGTGCGTTTTGTGATACCGCAGGTGTCCGACTGGCGGCAGGCTCGATTACCAGGTCGAAACCGAACAAGTCGCTCTGGCTGTTCAGGGCTGGCGCGGGGATCGCAGAGATCTCGGCAGCCTGTGGCCCGATCGGAGCCTCCAACCAAGACTCGATCGAGTTTGCTTGATCGGTTAAGGCAGTATTGCTTGATTCAGACGAGGGCGAATCGCTGCTAGCGATCTGAGGTGCCACTAGGGTCGTCGAAGGTAGGACGATCGCGTTTTGAGCAGCCGAATCTTCAGAGGCACGATCTAGTCCAGCCGACGATGTTTGCTTCGCGATGCCACTGGGAATTAGAACGCTCGTCGGAAGGTCAGCCAATTCAGACGCTTCGACACTGGCGATTCGGTCGCTAACTGAGTGTTCGGCGGTTCGAAGCTGTCCAACCGTGGGGAGAGTGATTTCTCCATCAGGCTGGACTAGAGACAACCAGATGCCGCTGGCGCGTTTCGCCAGAGCTTTGGAAAAGGCATCTTTCTGAAGAGCCACGCCACACAATAAAATGGTGAGCGTCGACGCCGTCAGCGGCCAAACGAAAAGTGAGCGTTTCACATCCTTGCGCATTGCATGACCATCGGTCTTGGGGAATAGGAGGTGGCAATCCAAACCGCCTTGCCACAAAATCGGCTAGATCTCCACGATGGTTCAGCGAGGATGGATCGACGTCCGTAAATCTCGCCGAAGTCGCGACGGCATGCTCCGGCAAGGTTTGCCCGTTACCAGAAAATCCTGCCTGTTTTACTCATGTGGACCCCAACAGAGTTGCGGTAGATCCCCAGCGAGGGCGATCCCGGGTGTACGTCAGGCGTTTCGCCAGCAAAACTATGTCACATGGCGACAGGGGCTGCGCCCTGAGGGTGGTTGGACAACGATCGGACGAAATACAACCTCGTGGGCGTGAACAGCAGGGATTTGTCGTTTCGATTCGGTTCCGTTGCCGTCGGCAAAAATGGACAATCATTCGATTGCCCCTATTTAAGATATAAGTGTCCTGGAGAGGAAATGGCGAAGAAGAAATCAAATGCGGCGTTCGAGTATGTTGAACCGATCGGTGACCGCGTTTTGGTCCGCAAGGATGAACCCAAGCGAGAAACACGCGGGGGCATCGCGCTACCCGATGCGGCTGAGATCCCAACGATCACTGGCCGCATCGTGACCATCAGTGCGGTGGTCGAGAACGATGAAGAATTGCCCCTTCGCCAATATGACAAAATTCTGTTCCATCCAAAGAATGCCATCCCTGTCGACTTGGAACACGACAACCAACTTTTTGTAGTTCCGGTTGATGACATCGTTGCGGTCTTTCGGCGGGACAAACCGGAAGAGGCATAGTCAGTCGTATTGGGCGATCAAAACGGCTTGTGGTAAAGCGAGAATCATCGGAACTAAATCCTGTTACCCTCGTAGTTCAGTTGCGGCTCTGCCTTTTCACCTGAACGGCATTTCACCCCGACTGGGCAGTTCGTTTCGTCAACATTGCGATGTGAAGATCGCTGCCAGCGTCCACAGTTTTAGACATTTCGGTTACACTGAACGTGCCATTGTTGAACGCATTGGAACCAGCAATCGACTTCGGATGTCAAAGCAAGGACGATCTGAATGAGGCAGATGTGCGGTCGGTAGTGAACGCGATTGGAAATGCTTTGAATGACCTCCGTTACTGAACTTATCAATCGAAGCCAAGAAGGTGGTGGCGGAGAAACCGACAAACTTTTTTCGGCGATGTATGACGATCTGCGTCGGCTCGCCGGGCGGTTTTTGCAAAACGAACCGCTTCGGAATCGGCTAAGCAGTTCATCGTTGGTTCACCAAGCCTACATGCGGATGGTGGACCACTCGCGAATCAACTGGCAAGGCAAGACCCACTTCTTTGCCATCGGTGCGACCGTGATGCGGCGAATTCTGGTCGACCATGCAAGGAAGGTGCAGTCTCTTAAGCGTGGTGGCGACTGGGAACGTCGGCAACTGCACGATGACGTCACATTCGAGCTCAACCGTGATGAAGACGTCGTGGCGCTAGATGATCTGTTGGAACAACTGGCGACGTTAAATCCACGCCAAGCAAAAATTGTCGAACTGCGTTTCTTCGGCGGGATGACGATGCGAGAAATCGCGGGTGAAATGAAGCTGGGCCTTCGCACCGTCGAAAAGGAATGGGCGATGAGCCGCGCATGGATGAGACGTGAACTGAGACGTGACCAGGAATCGATCGACGGTTCGTCTGCGGATTCAGAGTCGACTTGATGGATGTCGAACGCTACGCCAAGGTTCGAACGCTGTTTCTCGCTGTCGAAGCGATGGAACCTGAGCAGCAGCGGGCCTATCTGGAAAAGGAATGTGATCAAGACTCTGAACTCCTAGGCGAAGTGCTCTCGCTTTTAGACGAGCACGATGTCGAGTCTGCACGGCTAGAAGGCAATTCCGCAAAGCAACCCGCCTTGCCATCCGGGGAGCGAAGTGGCGATTCACTCGATGCATCTGACGTGTCTGGTTCGATCCCGTTTATGCCGAACGCGAGAGATCATGCGGTGGGGAATCCATCGGATCAGCCTCGATCGCCGCGTCAATTCAATCGACGAAAGCGTGACTTGCCCAGCAAGTCGGCGACCGCCAAAGTGGCCGATGCTGGCGAAAAGGAAAAAGCGCATGCGTCTCAAATTACGATGCAGGGTGCACAGCGAACGCATGCATCGCCACGCTATAGCAATGATTCGGCACCGCCACAGCGACCGCCTTCACCTGGGTTGTGGCAATCACGCGCAAAGAAACATCGGCGATTCAATTCCGGTTGGCTGTGGCTAGCTGCAATCCTTCCAACTGTTTTGGTAGGCGCCTGGACCTACACGACCGTCGTCAAAAGTTTACGCCAGTCAACTGAACAAGAATTGGATGGTGTTGCCGACAGTATCAGTTTGACGGTGAAGCGTTACTTGGACGATCAAGCCCGATTGGCTCGTTCGTGGAGTCAGCAAGTCGACCTGCGGCAGTCCATCATTGCTCTGATCGAAACCACTCGGTCCGACGAGTCGATCGACCTACTACGTGACAGTCCTCACGCACTGGAAATTCGATCGCAGCTAAAAGCGCTCTCCCAATTGCAAGAGATCAAGTACTTCGTCTGGGATCGAACCGGACGAATTGTGGCCAGCTGGCGCGAAGACGGAAGTGATCTCGGAGAGCATATTCCGCCGGAAAACGCTTCGTATCTTGCCCGTTCGATGCGTGGCGAAACGGTGTTGTTCGGACCTGAGTGGATGACGGAAGAAAGCTCGCTCGGCGATCAGCACGATGATCAGCCGGTCATGGCTGAAATGCTACCCATTCGCGACAGCCAATCACGAATCATTGCGACGATTTTGATCGGTGGTTTTGGGATGTTCGAAAACTTTGACAAAATCTTTCATCAAGCTTCGCAGTCCGGTGGGTTGGATGTCTATGCGGTCAACTCGCAGGGCAACATGATCACCAATAGCACCCAGGCGATCGCAGAGTTGCTGGGCGATGGTGACAAAAACAAATCGCGTGAAATAGCGGGACAGTTAAGGGTTTCTGATCCAACGGACTCGGGGCAGTCTAGTGCCGTTTCACTTGAAAGCCGACGAAGCCAACCATTGACGTATGCGGTTTCTGGTGTGTCCAACGGGAACAGCGATTCGATGCTGACACCGTACTCGAATTATTCGGGGACATCGGTTGTGGGTGCGTGGCGTTGGATTGACGACTACGACATAGGTATCGTTGTCGAACAGTCCAGCGATTTTGCATTCGCGACGGCAAGGATCGTACGATACGGTTTTTTCAGCCTGGGCTGCATGTTGACCCTGACCGCTTTGGTGGCTGCAAGCGTAATTGCCAAGCGGACCGCATTGGCACAAGCAGCGGTTCATCCGCTGAGCCGCTATGAAATCGTTTCTGAACTGGGAAGCGGTGGAATGGGAGTCGTTTATCGAGCAAAACACGCTCAGTTGGGACGTGATACGGCACTAAAAGTCTTGCGCGCCGATCGCGACAATCTCGAAGATCGCTTGCGGTTTGATCGTGAAGCCAAATTGGCCGCTTCGCTTAGCAGCGCGCACACGGTAACGATTTACGATTACGGTCGTGGCGAAGAAGGTGAAGCGTATTGCGTGATGGAATTCCTAAAAGGGATCACGTTGTATGATGCGGTCGCGCGGAGCGGGTACCAAGAAATTGGCCGGGTGTTGTATATCCTTCGTCAGATTTGTGACTCCCTCGGCGAAGCACACAATTTGGGCTTGGTGCATCGCGACATGAAACCCCAAAACGTCATGTTGTCGATTGACCCATCGGTGGGTGACTGGGCTGTCGTTTTTGATTTCGGTTTGGCGAAGCCGCTTCATTCCGCATCGGACGCTTATCAGACCAGTGAAACGATATGGGCAGGAACTCCGATGTATATGGCTCCCGAACGCTATCGGGAACCGAACAAGATTGATCCTCGATCGGATATCTATTCGGTCGGCTGCATCGCGTACTTTCTGCTTTCAGGCCGACCGCCGTTTATCGAGTGCGATCCTGAATCGTTGTTCGCACTTGTATTGACCGAAGACCCGATCAGTATCGCTGTCCACCGCGACGAGGATGTTCCAGAAAAGGTGGCGGCGTTCGTCAAACGCTGCATGGCGAAAAACATGGATGAACGCTTTGGGTCCATCGATGAATTGGCCAAGCAGCTTGACGAATTGATCCGCGAATACCCCTGGTCGGTCGAACAGTCTCGCGCATGGTGGCGCATTCATGGTGATGATCTCGACTGATGTAATCATCGGGGCAACCTCCGAATCGAAGTCGACTCAGCGATGTAATCCGATCCGGCCAAGACAGCAATACTACGCTCCAGCCCGGCTTCGGTGAACACATCACGCATTCCGATCATCAGCGAATGCCATTTCTGGATGGTATCAGGAACCGGAATTGTCTTGCTCTCATGACCGCCGATACCAACCTCGCTAATCCCGATTTCGGTCGGTAGGTGCAGCAAGGCTTCCAGCATCAGGTGTTGGAGGCATTCACATTCGGATAGATCTGGATCATCGTAGATCCAAAGGTGTGGGGTAAGGATGCGATCCATCATCGCAAGAGCGGCTGTTTCAGCCGATTCAGAATTCAAAACCAATTCCGCTTGCCCGCACCAAATGTAGAATTTTGCCACCGCTTCGCTCCTTCTTGTTGGGACGATGCCAACCGATCGCAATCGATTGCCATCTTTTTGAATTCGAACATCGCGGGTGAAACAGCCGGTTGATCAAAACCGTTGTCCCTTCCCGCGACAGAAGGAATATCGAGAGTGCAATGACACGGTTGGTCACGTCGAAAAAACGCCGCCTATTTGCCGCTGGAAAGCTCGAAAATGAGCATTCTTACCAGGGCGATTTCGATGGGGATGCGCAACGCTCACCTGCCGTTATACTGCTAGTCTTTACCCCTGCGAACTTCCGCAACGCCGCGAAGTTCCGTACCGTTACGAAGTCAGGACGGGGCCCTCGGGGGGCGAAAGGCTCCACGCTCGGCGTCTTTAGTGGTCGCCGACTCCGATTCCTCTAAACAACCTTGCCGATGTTTCGATTTGTCGCTTTGACCGCCGTGTTTTTTGTCCTATTTGCGGCCGGGATTCTATTGCTGTTCTCAAAGCCCGCTGGGGATGGCAAGCCGGAGTCCGATTCAGCGGCGGCGGCTGGTCAGGAATCGACGCAAGTTTCTGATTCGTCGGCGGAGAAAGCACCCTCGTTCAGCTACACGCCGGAAGCTTTCCGAGATGCGGCTTATGAAGGCAAACTGGATGTCGTTCAAAAATGCCTTGACGAAGGGATGGATGTTGAAATCGCAGATTCGCTGGACCATACGCCACTGATCATGGCGGCCTTCAATGGGCACAAGAAAGTTTGCAAGTTGCTGCTTGATGCTGGAGCCGATGTCAACGCTCGCGATCGCGAAGGTAAAGGACCGCTGTATCACGCGGCCAGTATCGAATCACCAGAAACGGTCACTTTGTTGTTGGATTCAGGAGCGGAGATCAACGCGATTGAAGCGACTGAACAATTTACGCCGCTGATGGTAGCCGCTGCAGAAGGAAACATCGAAGTGGTCAAAGTCCTTTTGAAAGCCGGTGCAGACAAGAACATGAAAGACGTTGATGGTGACGATGCCCGTGTTTTTGCGGCTGAGAAAAACCATCAAGAAATCGTTGATCTTTTGGCCGATTAACTTCAGCGTCTCCGACGAAGATCCTATTTTTTTCGCCCTCGGCGATGACCATTCGAGCCTCCAACCATTCCCCCCCTTTCTCGATGAGAGTATCCGTGCAGCAAGTCAAGATTTTCAAAGCGACCGACACCGAACTTGAAGATATGGAGAAACAAATTAACCGCTTTATTCGCAAGAACGATATCCGTGTCTTATCGATTAGCGGTAACCATTCACCGGCACCGTCGGCCGGTAGTGGCCCGATGAATACGTTCGCCGGGGGAGATGTGACGGTCATCATGATGTATGAAATCGACATCGAGAAACGATCCTAAAACCCAGAGCTGCCCCGGTGATCGAAGTCTCCGATTTTGTAAAAAGCTATGGCGATTTCACCGCGGTCGGCGGCGCATCGTTTTCTGTTCCCGCAGGAAGTGTTGCAGCACTGGTGGGGCCAAACGGCGCTGGAAAAACGACGACGATTCGGACGATGTGTGGCATCCTTCGTCCGACTTCTGGGACGATCAAGATTGCCGGTTTCGATTTAGAAACGCAATCGATGGACGTCAAGCGACAGATCGCCTACGTCCCCGATGATCCCCCGTTATTTGACTCACTGACGGTTTGGGAACATCTGCAGTTTGTCGCCTCGTCCTATCAGCTTTCCACTTGGCAGGACGATGCCGATCAGTGGTTAACGCTGTTTGAATTACAGGACAAACGCAAGACATTGGCATCTGAATTGTCGCGTGGAATGCGTCAGAAAGTTGCAATCGCCTGTGCGTATCTTCGGCGACCTCAGGTGCTGTTGTTGGACGAACCCATGACGGGACTGGATCCGCCAAGCATTCGGCGTTTAAAGGAAACGATCAGTGAGCAATCCCAGCGTGGCGCCACGGTACTTGTCAGTTCGCACCTGCTTTCTCTTGTTGATGACCTTTCAGATCACCTCGTGCTGATCCGCCGTGGTGAGATTCTCTACAGCGGAAACCTTGATGAAGCACGTCAAAAGTACGGCGGCGAAAGAAGGTCGTTGGAAGATGTGTTTTTCAATCTGACCAGCCTTCCAGAGTCAGGTGAAAGCGTTTCATGATTCATCCGGCTCTCGTTCGCCTTACATGGATGCTGACCAAAGCTGGTTTGCGCCATTTGTACAAGCGGATTAAAACCCCAGCCGGCGCCGTGTTCGCGGTGGTCATCTTAGGGTTCCTTGGGTTTGCATTTGGGCCATCCCTGATCTTGCTTAACAAGCCTACCGATCTGAAGTTCGAAGGTTTGGCGACATACGGATGGAGCGTGGGGCCCGTCGCACTTTTCTCTGCCGCTGTCATCGCGGTTCTCACCGATAGCGGAAAGTCGATGTTGGATCTGCGACCGCCGGAGTTGCAGTTTGTGTTGGCAGGGCCGTTCACTTCCCACCAAATACTCACGTACCGTTTGTGGACGATCGGGATGGGGTTGGCGCCGGTTTGCCTGATGTGTTCGCTGGGGCTAAAGCCTCATTTTCAAAGCTGGATCGCAGCGACGATTGGAGTTTTTCTATCGATCTTTTTTATCTTTTTGATCGCGTTCCACTACACGCTGCTGTTGCCAAGGCTTTCGACGTTTGCGGTTCGGTCGATTCGAATTTTATTGCTAGGTGCCAGCGCCGCTGTTGCCGCCGAGTCCGCTTACAACATCCTTCAGTATTCTGACGAGCTGAACTTTCCGGCACTCGCTGATTGCATCGGTCACTCATACACGGGGACGGTGTTTGGTTTTCTATTTCGTCCATTCGCTTTCGCGGCACTTTCGCCGCTTGATAGTTCGCTGTTGCTTTGGGCATCGGTAAGCTTCGGTTTGTTGTCGCTGGTCACGATCAGCTGCTACATCAATAGTGTTGGCTTCGCCGAGCTTGCGGTCGCAGGGGTGGCGCGTCGTCAGAAGAGGATCGAACGAATTCGTAGCGGAAACTTCCACGGAGCAAGCCGAAACGATTCCAAACAATACCAATCGCCGATTCCGACGCTCCCGTTTATGCATGGAGCCGGACCGATCGCTTGGACAGAGTTGACGACGATGATGCGCCGGACCGGCAAACTGCTGATCGGGCTAATGCTGTTAAGTTTGGTTGCCAGCATCACGGGGATATTCATTGTCAATGTACATCCGGAGACGCTAAATCCCAACTTTCGCACCTACAGTCCATTTATCGGATTCGGAACGGCGTGCTACGTTGCGGGATTGATTTCGGTTGGCAACGCGATCGGATTGGCGAGGCCATCAAAGGTTTTAACTTGGTACAAGCTGGTACCAATCGACCCGTTGGCGATCGCGGTCGGAGCCCTCGCCGGTCAAGGCGCGATCTTTTTTTGTATCCAGTTTGCGATCCAGTTGCCAACGATCATCATCAGTTCAAATTCGCTACTGCAGTCCGCCAGTATGCTGGTACCGGGGTTTGCGTTCGCGATTGTGCTGTCTTCGCTGACGAACTTGATCGCCACGTTGACCGGTCTGCGTCCGATTCCGCAGGGGACACCCGACATCTTTCAGGGCACGCGGGTGTTGTTTTTTATGCTGCTGCTGGGGATCGGGATGATTCCGCCTGCCATGACCGCATTGGGGACATCCGCCCTGGTGGCTTCGATCTTCGGGATGCAACTGGCATCTTTCGCACTCGGCGGATCGGCGGGGGCCCTGGTGTGGGTGCCCGCGATTTGGTGGATCACGGGAAGAAAATTTCATCAAAGCGAAACCATCAACGCCGATTGACGGTTTCGCGTCCTAATCCGTGGTTTTGCAAGTTGTCAAATTTGGCGGCAAATCCGTACAGTTGACAATCTCACTGTTCCCCGACGAATCACCTGATCGATACACAGTAACAAACGGTGATATTCAGGGGGGATTCCTGAGTGAACTGTTCAATGCATCCGATGACCGATCACGCGTCTAAGCCCCCCGTGTCAGGAGGGGCAATCCAATAAAAACACCTTCTGAGCATGGACTCACAACAGAACGACAACGAATCCGCCAAACCACTCAGTGGTCGCCCCATCGAGAAGACCGTGGAAGCGATCGCTTTGGCGTTGGATTTGCGAATCGACAAACATCCGGTGCGCCGAGTTGTTGAAGAGCCCAAGACGTTGGCTGAGGCTCGGCAGCAGACAATCGAAGTCGCGATGGACGCAGGAATCGTGCTCCGTCTGACCGAATACGTTTCCGGTTCCGAAACATTTGCGGCGGTGCGACAGGGCTATGCCATCGCATTTCAATTAAGCGACGGCAGCTGGTTGGTCACCCAGCATCTGTCAGGAAAAAAGCTGGATGTGATTCGAATCGACTCGAAACAGGTCCACCAGGAAGTCACGCAGTCACAGCTTGAACAAATGCTGCGGCAGGCGGGGAATTTCAAAATGATGGTCGCCAAGAAAGAGATGGAGTGCGAAACGCTGTCGTTAAACAATCCGAATGTCGCTGCTCATCGACATCATCCGGCACCGCTTCAGCGCTTCATTGCTTTGCTGAAATTGGATCGCCACGACATTGGCCTCGTTGTGCTGTTTGCCGGAGTGGCAGGAATCCTTGGCTTGGCGACGCCACTGGTGATCGAAAGTTTGGTCAACGTTGTCAGCTGGGGAATTTACTTTCAGCCTCTGCTGATTTTGTCGGGGATGTTACTGGTTTGCTTGGGGATTGCTGGCGTTTTAAAAATCTTGCAAACCTGGGTGGTCGAGCTCATTCAACGTCGTCAGTTCGTTCGGATTGTCGGTGACCTTGCGCACCGCTTCCCGCGCGCCGGGCGAGCCCAACTGGAAGGCGTTTTCCCTCGGGAACTCGCCAATCGCGTGTTTGACATCATGACGATCCAAAAGGCGAGCGCGGTGTTGTTGCTCGATGGGATCACCATCGTTTTGACAACCATCTTGGGCCTCGTATTACTCGCGTTTTACCACCCGTTCTTATTGGGGTTCGACGTCATCCTGGTGATCACCATGGTCATTCTGACTTGGGTTCTCGGACGTGGCGGGATTCGTACGGCAATCGAAGAATCCAAGACGAAGTATTCGGTCGCGCACTGGCTACAAGATGTGATTTCGATGCCCGGGGCTTTCAAAATCGGTGGTGGTGAATCGCTAGCGGTTTTAAGAGCCAATCAATTGACCAGTGAGTACATCAAAGCTCGCAAACGTCAGTTCGGTGTCGTGATCAGGCAGGTCATTTTCGCGGTCGGACTACAGGTCTTTGCATCTACCGCACTCCTTGGGCTGGGCGGTTGGTTGGTCATCCAGGGTCAGTTGACACTTGGACAATTAATCGCGAGCGAACTGGTGGTCACCACGGTTGTCGGTGCATTCGCAAAGGCCGGCAAGTCGCTCGAAAAGTTCTACGATTTGATGGCCGGCATTGATAAAGTCGGCTACATGATTGATCTGACCTACGACGAACGCGGCGAAATCGGTGATGTTCCCTACGGACCACTTTCGGTCAGTTGGTCGGACATCGTGTTTGAGTCAAAAACATCAACATCAAAGATTCCCGCGACAACAATCGAAGCGGGGCGAATGGTTGCTTTGACCGGACAGAACACCTACGGGAAAACGGAATTGCTGAAAGCGATCGCCGGATTGTCACGGCCAAAGTCTGGTGGCGTCCAGGTTGATCGATTCGATGCATTCGAGGTTGCGTTGGCAAAGCCTGGAGTCTTGGTGGGTTTCGCCGGACCGTCAGAAGTTTTTCATGGCACGATTGGCGAAAACGTCGGGCTCGGACGGGACGGACTTTCTGCCGGTATGATTCGTGATGTGCTTCAAATCGTCGGTTTGCAGCAGGTTGTGCTGGGGCTTCCCGATGGGATTGATACCCGTTTGCAAACCAACGGTGCTCCGTTGGACGAAGTTCAGGTGCTGAAGCTGGTTATCGCTCGTGCGATCGTTTCGAAGCCACAGGTGCTGCTGTTCGATCGCGTATTTGATCATCTCAGTCCAGACGATCGAACAAACATCTTCGACTACCTGACTCAATCGGGACCGCCGGTAACGATTGTGATTGCGACCGACCTGCGCGAAATCGTGGACCGTTGCCAGAGCAAGATTTCGATCCATTAGTGTCAATCCAATGCAGCACTTATGTGTGGCAGTGAAAAGGCGTCAGAACAGGACTGAGTTGTCTCTGTCGTTTTTGTGTCTGCCGATGGCCTGCTGGAAATTGAAAACCGAATTCATAAAAACTGTCGTTCGTAGCGAACTCGATTGAATCGCCAAAGCCAAGCTCGACCAAAGTCAAATGTCCAACGCTAACGATTCCAAAAATCACTTGTCCATCATCGCCACCCGACTTTCTGCAGATGACTTTCCGGCTTTGCAGATGGTCAGGACAGGCCGCTATGTTCGTATCGCCGGGCGGCTAACGATTTGGGTATTGGTTTTCTCGATCGCCGCAATGATCTTCGTCCCTTGGCGACAAACGGCTCGCGGAACCGGTGTCGTCGTTGCGCTCGATCCACAGCAACGGCCGCAGTCGATGCTAAGTCAAGCCAAGGGGGTGATTAGCTACGTGAAGCCTGGTCTTCGCGAAGGAAGCTATGTCGAACAAGGTGAATTGCTGCTTCGGATGACCCCATTCGCTGCCGACGGGGTATCGCAGCTTGACAGTCAGATTATCGCTCTTGAATCCAAAGAGGCTGCGCTGAAAGCCAGTTTGGATGTCGCCCGACAGAACGAAACGTTGCAAAATTCGAGTGGGCAAAGCCTGAAGAATTCTCTGGAACGTGAATTGGAAGCTGCCAAGCAGAAGTGGGAACAGTCCAAGAATGAAGTCTCCGCGGTACAGGCTGAACTCAGCAACAAAGAGAACCAATTACAGGTTGCCGAGCGTGTCTTCCCACAGGGACTGATCTCACAAGAAGAACTAATCACCAAGCGTCGCGCTGTCGAGGCACA
The DNA here is from genome assembly GCF_020966635.1 of Stieleria sp. JC731. Classification (NCBI taxonomy): domain Bacteria; kingdom Pseudomonadati; phylum Planctomycetota; class Planctomycetia; order Pirellulales; family Pirellulaceae; genus Stieleria; species Stieleria sp. JC731. Next base: position 1,007,011 of record NZ_JAJKFQ010000005.1, read on the forward strand.
GCGTGCCAAGGTTCTGCAATCGGAAAACAAAGTGCAGGAAGTCTACGCGACTTTGGCTTCCAAAGAAGAAGAGATCGAAGCGAAGAAACAAGAGATTTCCATCAAAAACCAAGAAGCGGCGAACAAAGTTTTTGATGCGATCAGCAAGTTGAACACCATCGAAAAAGAGATCTTGGACCTCCGCAACAAACGTTCGGAATTGGATCGTTTGGAAATTCGCGCGCCACGATCTGGATACATACAACAGTGGTACGGTCGGGCGGGTAGCGACACCATCAAGGAGGGCGAACGGCTGTTCGTCATCGTTCCGGTCGCAGATCAATTGGCTGTCGAGCTAAGTGTGAACGGCAACGACATGCCACTTATTAAAGAAGGGGATCGCGTTCGGATGCAATTCGAAGGCTGGCCAGCAGTTCAGTTTGTCGGTTGGCCTTCGGTCGCTGTCGGTAGCTTCGGCGGCAAAGTCAACCGAGTTTTCCCAACTGATGATGGCAAAGGAAACTTCCGCGTAATCGTTGTCCCTGACAATCACTTCGAACGGGAGAACGGCTGGCCGGATAGCCGATATCTTCGTCAAGGTGTACGCGCAACAGGATGGGTTTTGCTGCGTCGAGTTCCTCTGGGTTATGAGATATGGCGTCAATTGAACGGATTCCCGCCGGTTGTTTCCGACGAAGCTCCCAAAGAAGCGAAGGGCGGCAAGGTCAAACTTCCCAAACCTTAGCGAAACGGTTGTTATTGGCCGCCTACGTTTCGCTTGTGGGCGTTAGCCATCTTCAGTCCGATAGTTTCGCGGACGATCCATGGTCGAACCAATCGCAGCAAGAATTGACTGAGACTGCGATGCCGACAAGTGATCGGCAAACATTTGCTGCGTTTTTGCAGATGGTCGAATCAGATTCACTGCATGCAGACGAAGCGATCCGAACCGTTGAACCGACAGCGTTGTTCGTGCAGGAAGTGTCTCAGGACGATGATTCGCAGGCCGCCGAAGCACGGGAACAGCCGTCAGGCCTGACGCTGGCCGATGTTGTGGCAAGTTTGTACCGATCTTATCCCGAGATCGAACAGGCTCGTGAAATAAACGTGATCGCCTCCGGTGAACGTGTTTCAGCATACGGAGCCTATGACACGAAGTTTCAGGCGGAATCACTATCCGAACCGACCGGCTTTTACGAGAACTATCGAAACAGTCTTGGTCTTGCTCGCCAGTTATGGTGGGGGGGCTATCTGTCGGCCGGGTATCGGATCGGACGTGGTGAGTTTCAACCATGGTACGGCGAGCGGGCCACGCATGAAGCTGGCGAAGGCAAGCTGACTTGGATTCAGCCCTTGCTGCGTGGACGGGCACTTGATGCCGAGCGTGTGGCCGTGTTCCAAGCCTCATTGGCTCGCGCCGCGGCCGGACCACAGCTTTTACAACAGATCTTGGCTTCATCGCGAGATGCGACGATTGCTTATTGGGGATGGGTGACATCGGGTGCAGTGCTGGAAGCTCAACAAGAACTGCTTGCACTTGCTGAAGTCCGATCCAAGCAAATCACTGCGGGTGTCGAGGCTGGAAAGTTTAAACGTGTTGACTTAATTTTCAACGAACAACTGATCGCCGAACGGAAAGCAGAAGTCCTCAAGGCCGAGCAAAAATATCGGTCATCATCGATCAAGCTAAGTCTCTATCTACGTGACAGCACGGGCAATCCACTGGTTCCTGAAGACGAATGGTTGCCACATCAATTCCCGAGCATCCAGTCGGACTTGCAAGTGAATCTGCAAAACGAACTGGTGTCGGCATTCTCACGGCGGCCCGAGCCTCAGATTTTGAACTTTCAGCTGCAGCAAGTGCACTGGGATCGTCGGCTCGCTTGCAATGACATGCTGCCAACTTTGGATTTCGTTTCGCAGGCAAGCCAGGACGTTGGCCCGCCCGCATCCAGCAAAGACGACAAGGGCGATTTTGAGCTGGTGATCGGGATCCAAAGCGAGGTTCCAATCCAGCGGCGGAAGGCTCGCGGTAAGATTCAGTCGACGTCTGCGAAGATGCGGCAATTGAATGAAAAGATTCGATTGGTTCGAGACAAGATCGCAACCGAAATTGCGATCGCCAACAATCGGCTGAATCTATCAGCACAAGTTGTCGAGCAACGCGAAACTGCGTTTCGGTCTGCCTTGGATACCCTAACCCGATATCGCATCGGATTCGAACAAGGCTACATCGACTTGATCTATTTGAATCTTCTTGAAACCAAAGCGAACGAGACGGAAATCAAATTGGTCGAGGCTCAGCAAGACTGGTTTCTGGCGCTAAGCGAGCTGCAGCTTTCACTCGGATTGGATCCACTCGAGCAAGCGATGATTATCGCGTCGCTTCCAGAAAGCGAGTTGGTCGGGCCTGGCAATGTCCCTGAAATCACCATTGAGGACGATGACGTTCCTGGAAAACGTGACTGATCACACCGACTGAAACTGTGGCCTGGTCATCTCGATATCGCGATGCACGCGATGGCGATACGATTTCTCGCATGTCCGGCGAGTTTTCAGGCTACCACGGTCTGAGAATTGACAAGATCGTGCTTGTATTTCCCGAGTCCAGCGTTGTTCCGGTCCCGTAAGCTGCCCAATTGTGCTGTGTGTCGGACTCGGCGCGGAAATCATTGGTCATTAGATCAATGGAAGAACCAACCGTTCCATCGCACTCAACCCAAAGTTGGTTTCCCGTGTTGTTGTATTTCAGGGTCACGTGTTCGAAACCCCCGTGCACTTGGTCAACCCAGTAGTGCACTGGTGCCTGATTTGGAGCGATCACGGTCAGTCGGTCGTCCGTTTCGAAACCCGCTGGTCGAGCTTGAAAATATACTTCGGTGCCATTGGGCAATATCCCACCAATTCTTGGCCCCCAAGGTGCTTGGCCGGTGAGGACACGCCCGGCGGCGAAGCATATCCACAGCAGAAAGATTAGTACAACCGCGATGAAAACAACGACGTAAGACCACTTCGTTCGCTGTTGGGCTTCTGCGTTCATGTATGCAATTCCCGATTAACTATTTCTTGTCGTGGCTTCGCTGAGCGAGAAAGCGTCGGTGTAGATCATCGACGATGTCAGAATATTGATCGGAGACATCGTTGCTTTCTTTGGGATCACGGTGGAGGTCGAACAATTCCCAGTCACTTTTCGATGTCGGTTCCCCACGCCCGTATTTGACAAGTTTCCAATGGTCGTACCGCAGCGCCCAGCGGTTTATACGGCTGTTCCAAGTCCAGTACAGAACCCGTTTGGGCGATGCCTCGTTGTCAAAGATCAACTTGGACAAGTCGATCCCGTCAAGTTGTAAATCGTCGGTGTTGAGGCTGCCTGCTGAATTTGACTTGCCAATCGCCGCTAGTGTTGGAAGCCAATCGACAATGTGTGTTGGCGTTGTTTCCTGACGTGGCTTGATTTTCCCTGGCCAGTTCATCAGCCCCGGCACATGGATGCCGCCTTCCCACACGTCCAGCTTTTTGCCGCGGAATGGAAGCGGTTGATTGAAGTCTGTCAATTTCAAGTCATCTGGATAGGCATTCCCTGGCCAATTCCCTTGTGGACCATTATCGGAAGAAAACAGAATCAAGGTGTTCTGCCGCTGGTCGGTCTCATCGAGAGTTTTGATGATGCGGCCGATGCAGTCGTCCAAGTGATGGACCGCAGCGAGTAGCAATCGCTTCTCGGGATCCTTTTCATTTTGAATCTTGCCAGCAGGGTCATTGAACCAAGGGATGTCCTCTTCGTTTAACCAACGATTCGGATTCGCTGGATCCAAAGCTGTCGGTTGGTCAACAAATCGACCACGTTCATCAAGTGGCGTATGAACCGAATGGAACGGCAAGTATAAGAAAAACGGTTTGGAACGCTCTTGTCGGATCACTCGGATTGCTTCAGCAGTAACCAGTTCGGTTGCGTGCACGCCATTCTCAGAACCGTTGATCAATTCCTGATCGCGATGCCAGTTGTATTCGAAGTCGCCTTTACGATATCGGTGGTCATACATTCCTACGGCTCCAGCCAAAGAACCGTAGCTGCTATCGAATCCGAACTCGTTGGGGCCATGAGAAGGCATCGAACCTAGATGCCATTTTCCGGCTAAGAATGTTTCATAGCCACTCGCCTTCAGGATCGATGCGAGCGTCGGTGTGCCTTTAGGAAACGCTTGGGCATTGCTGGCTTGCAATGCCGCCCCGCCAAAGCGACTGGGATAGCGACCCGTTAGCAATGCGACTCTTGTCGGCGTGCATTGAGGCATCACATAGTGCTGTGTGAAAACAATCCCCGTGCTCGCCAATTGGTCCAGATTGGGACTGTAGACGTCAGGATTGTTGTATCCAATATCAGCCCATCCCTGATCATCGCTCAGAATTAAAACGATGTTGGGCGATTCGGCGTAAACGCAGAAAGCATGTCCGAACAGCAAGCACATGATGTGCGTTATTACCAACACCGGGAAACGACGGATCGAATGGAAGGGCATGATTCGCATCACCAGAGAATGGGAAGGGTTGTGGCAACATGTTACACGGTGCTCTGGATAGGGTGTGTGGACCAGCGGGGGGCTGTGTTGTTTTCCAGCGTGTAGTCCAGTCGAATTAGCACAGTCGAATTACCCTGCCGAACAGATTCGATTCCCCACCATCCTGAGACAAGAGGCGGTTCAATCCGTGTGAAGTGCAACGATCTCGCGTATAGTGGATGTCATTGCTCTGTTGGCTCAACGACTACCGCCGGTTTGTGTACGCGGTGTGGTCCCAAGCTGGCGCGTTTTCGCACAAGTTGCAGATGTGGTTGAAGGCCATCATTTGAATTGTCGGTAATCGCGCATCGAGGACAGAGAAATCCCCGCCGACAATTTATGCCCACCTCATCGATTGGATCCTTCCGATGGTTCGTCTTTGGCTTGCTTTGGTAGCTGTTTCTGTTTGCGTGTCGAGGCTTCCTGCTCAGTCGCGTTTGCACGACGATCTTGCGCGGCAACCGACTGCAGAGCTAGCTCGGCGAGCACGGGTGTTGGGCGATCCAAAACGCGGTGCGTTGATTTTTCATTCCCAAAGTCTCGGCTGCATTCAATGCCACGGTGCCAGTAAGGGGAATCATCTGCTGGGCCCGAACCTCTCTGAACTGAAGGATCGTGCGAATTACCTGCATGTGGTTGAATCGATTCTGCGACCCAATCAATCCGTTTTGAAACCCTACGTTGCCGAAAAGTTTCTGCTTGACGATGGGCAGATCGTGACGGGGATGGTCCGCGAAGAAGATGACGAATCGCTTGTCTTGTCGGTGCCTGGTGATGACAGCGTTAAGACCATTGAATTGGATTCGGTTGAAGTACGCAAACCTGCCGACTCTGTTATGCCGGTAGGCTTGGTCAATCAGCTAGACAGTGAATCCGAGTTCTTTGATTTGGTGGCGTTTGTTTTTGAACTAGGGAAAGCCGGCCCAGAAAACGCCTCCTTGTTGATTCCTGATCTCGCATCGATCGCACCACCGCCACTGCCTGCCTATGAAAGCGATCTGGATCATGCCGGATTGATTCGATCATTCAATGACCGCTCGTTTGAAAATGGCAAGCGAATCTACGAGTCGTTGTGTATCAATTGCCATGGCACCAAGGAACTTGTCGGATCGTTACCCAACGCGTTGCGGTTTGCCAGTGGGAAATTCAAAAACGGCAGCGACCCATTGGCAATGTACAAGACATTGACACATGGGTTCAAAATGATGCTTCCGCAGCATCAGTTGGTTCCCAAACAGAAGTACGACGTCATTCACTATATCCGTGAAGCGTACATCAAACCAAACAATCCGGAACAATTCGTTGCGATCACCAAATCCTATCTGGATGCTCTACCGAAAGGGAAGTTGCGCGGACCCGTTGCGGTGCGAAATGAACCCTGGAAAGAAATGGACTACGGCCCATTTCTGATCAGTACCTATGAGATCGTTTCTGAGGATGCGCCTCCACGTCTGGGGATCACCCAGCAGGAACGAATGCAGGCACGAGATGAGGACCGACCACCGTCGGAGGTTTGGCCTGAGGATGTGAATTTTGCCTACAAAGGAATCGCATTACGGTTGGATGACGGACCCGGTGGAATTTCCAAGGGAGATCACTGGCTCGCCTTTGACCACGACACCATGCGTGTCGCTGGGGCTTGGTCAGGTAACGATTTCATCGATTGGCGAGGCGTTTTGTTCAACGGCAATCACAACATGACGCCTCGGACGAAAGGGAAATTGCATTTCGGTTCGCTGCCTGGGCCGGGGTGGGCTCATCCCCGGACAGGATCGTTTGATGATCCGCGACTGTTGGGAAAGGATGGACGTGCCTATGGACCGCTTCCTCGTGACTGGGCTCGGTACAAAGGTCTCTACAAACACGGAGATCGCGTTGTTGTTTCTTATTCGGTTGGTGATGCGGATGTCCTCGAAGGTTATGCCATTGAAAATCAACGTGATGCGACCGTTTGGGTGCGGACAATCAACCTGGGGAAATCGGAGAACGACCTGCAGATGCGTTTGGCACCAACTGAGAGTGCTAGCGCCGCAGTGAACGCGGGATTGGAAGTATCCGAGCAAGGTGGCTACTGGACGATTTCAATCGCCGCGGAACAGACGCCGATTAACTTTTCCGTTCGCCTAGCTAGTAAAGATTCCGACATAGACTTCGATGAATTCACCGCTGCGACCGAAGATCTAAAAGAGTTGACGAAAGGTGGTCCCAAGCAGTGGTCAGATTTATTGACCCGGCAGTCAGATGGTGACCAATCTGGTCCGTTCGCTGTCGACACACTCACGCGTCCGGCGAACAACCCTTGGAAAAGCCGATTGCGGATGTCGGGATTAGATTTTTATTCGGACAATGATTCTCTGGTAGCGTGCTGTTGTGACGGAGATGTTTGGAAAGTCAGTGGACTCAGTCGTTCCGACGGCGAATTGACATGGACCCGAATTGCGTCGGGGCTTTTCCATCCTCTGGGGATCAAAATTGTTGATCAACGTATCTTTGTTACTTGTCGCGATCAGATCGTTGTCCTCAATGATTTGAATGAGGACGGTGAAGCAGACTTTTACCAGTGTTTCAACAACGACCATCAAGTCACTGATCATTTCCATGAATTTGCGATGGGTCTGCAGGCGGATGAACAGGGAAATCTTTACTATGCCAAGAGTGCCCGGCACGCGCGTGATTCGCTGGTCCCACAGCACGGGACGCTTTTGAAGGTCAACGCTGACGGATCGGAAACGTCGATCATTGCGAACGGGTTTCGGGCCGCGAATGGCGTTTGTCTGAACCCCGACGGATCGTTCTTCGTGACAGATCAGGAAGGACATTGGAATCCAATGAATCGGATCAACCGCGTGGTCCCAGGTGGGTTCTATGGCAATATGTATTCCTATGGGGCACCAGATGATTCGAGCGACGAAGCGATGGAGCAACCGCTTTGTTGGCCCAACAAGGCCTTTGACCGTTCACCATCAGAATTGCTGTGGGTGCAAAGCGATCAATGGGGGCCGCTAAACGGTTCGTTATTAAATCTGTCTTACGGATATGGAAAGGTCTTCATCGTCCCGCACGAGGAAATTGATGGCCAATGGCAAGGGGGCATGTGCCGACTGCCTTTGCCGAGATTTCCGACTGGTGTCATGAGAGCGAGGTTCCATCCGACGGACGGACAGATGTATGCGTGCGGAATGCAGGCATGGGGTAGCGATCAAGATCAAAGTGCTGGTGGACTGTATCGAATCCGATACACAGGTGTTCCGGCAAACCTTCCTGTCAAGTTACATGCACATCATGCCGGCGTAACGATTCGCTTTAGCGATAGGATTAGTTCAAAGATCGCGGCTGATCCATCGAATTACTTGGTCGAGACCTGGGATTTGAAGCGTACAAAGAACTATGGAAGCGACCTATACAATGAGCAGGTTCTGCCAATTGCCAGTGCGAAAGTTTCTGATGATGGCCATGCGGTAACGTTGGTCATTCCCGAGATCAAACCAACCTGGTGCATGAACATTTCTTACAAGTTGGAAGACGAAAACGGCACCCAGTTTCTAGGGACCATTCAGAACACGATTCATCAGCTCGGTGGCAACGATCAATAGTGAAGAGTGCTGAAATTAATCCTTATACGCCGGCGAGAAGCGATTCCTCGAATCGGCTTTGTAAGTCGGTTATGCGGCCCGCAATCTTTTCGATGATGTCTATCGCGATGGGGCTGTTCGTTTCCATTCCCGGTGTCGTGATGCTCAATCAAGAATTGCAGTTCATCCCCACCAACACCTTTGTCACGGGAGTCACGGTGGGGGAGACCCAGATCAGCAATCATGCAATCATCACCTGTTCGTTACTGCTCGGATTAGCTTTGTTGGGTATCGGTGCGATGTTATTGCTGAAGTCACTGAGCAACTGGTCGCACAATCAAAAGTTCGAAGACATCGCCAAGCCATAAATCGCCATCATGATCGTATCCAGCACACTCCGCCGTCCTGGGGACATTGGTAAATAGTACCCGTCACAGTCCCTGTGACGCTGGGGATTTAGGGACCGTCGGCACGACGGAGCGTGCCGGGTACTTTGGTTGATAGTACCCGTCACAGTCCCTGTGACGTCCAGGCGTTGGTTCGCTGAGAAGCGCTGTGCGATCAAGCGGTCAGCACGGCGGAACGTGCTGGGTACATTGGTGATAGTACCCGTCACAGTCCCTGTGACGTCCAGGCGTTGGTTCGCTGAGAAGCGCTGTGCGATCAAGCGGTCAGCACGGCGGAGCGTGCTGGGTACATTGGTGATAGTACCCGTCACAGTCCCTGTGACGTCCAGGCGTTGGTTCGCTGAGAAGCGCTGTGCGATCAAGCGGTCAGCACGGCAGAACGTGCTGGGTACATTGGTAAATAGTACCTGTCACAGTCCCTGTGACGCCCGGGCGTTGGTTCGCTGAGATGTGCTGTGCAATCCAAGCGGTCAGCACGGCGGAGCTCGCTAGAATTTGCGTGCACTCATGGAACACCGGTATCCGTTTTTGCCGGCGAATTTAGATTGGGCACGATGTTTGCATCAGGGATTGGTCGCAAAAGTCACCGGCTTTTGCATTTCAGTTCGATTGAAAATAAACCAGTTCTATTCGCCGTGGGATCCTACCGTTCCAAATGGTTCGTCTGGATTTCGGGTGCATTCCCGGATTCAATCGTTGGTCGAGCGTTTTGGTCGGAAAGGAGCCATGCCAGACGACAGGCCACAAAATTGAATTTGTGCCTTAGGCGTTCCCAGATTGCAGGTCCGCTCCTATGTCTAGCCTTCTCGTCCCAGCTCTTCTACACCCGACCCCTCGTTCGACCAAACCAGAGGCTTCGCTTCGGTCCAAAGTATTGGGCATCGTATTGGCGTGTGCCCCAGTAGGATTCGTTGCCGCTGCAGAGCCGCCGACCAGTTCGGCCCAGGTTGCTGAAACCAAAAGTGGTGCCCATCAGACCCCAATTGTTCTCCGTGTGTCGGAAGACATCTTCAATTCGAACTCCGAGTTGGAAACACAGTCGGACGTGGATTGCTGCATCCTGGGTGTGAGGAATCTTGGTACGGCAGACGTCAACGCCAAAACTTTGATTCGGTTTGTTCCCAGCGACGAAAACGCGAGATTGAAAATTCACTTCACTGGACATTTCATCGCGAACACTCATGGTCAGAAAGGTCCAGCCAGAATTCATTCACGTAGCAAGATGAAATTCGACTTGGCGATGGAAGCCACGTTTGATGAAGAATCTGGTTTTAGCAGTGGTGAACCGAATGGATCCGTCGTACCCGTCGATTCAAACAGGCGTATCACGAGTACGTTACCTGGGATCCGAGGGCGTATCGTCCATTCCGTCGCGAAACGCCGTATGGCAGAAACGGAACATCAAGTGGAGCAAATCTGTATCGCCAATGCGAAATCCGAATTGATCAAAGAGATGGAACGAAGGGTTCAAAAAGAACTCGCTACAGCCAACGAGCGTTGGGCACAGATGAAGACAAGTTTGGAAAAGCAGCCATGGAACGAGGAACGGCCTACTTTTCAGTTCACCAGTGATGACGGCTATTTGGTCATCCACGTAAACGAGCCCGGACCAGATCAAAATGCGGAATCGCGTGGATTGCAAATGATCGCGGAATTGCCAGACCCAGCTCCGGACGCGATGACAGAGATTCTATTGAGTCGTGATTGGGTGGAAAGGAACGAACAAAAAGGTGCGTTGCTGTCTTTCGCGGCGTCCTACCCACGCCTGCTAAACTTCACTCTGAAGGCGGCGACGGACTTCAGTTTGCCGTGCAAAGAGGAAGACGATTGGTTGGTCTACACGTTGCATAAGAAAGAGCAACCTGAAGCCGTTTCCACAGCGAGAAAGATCGCGTCGAACTAGCGGTCAATCTTTCCGCACTTCGTTGTCAGTGTGAGAGGCACTTCGATCACGCACGCCCTAGCGAATCGATTCATCGGGGAGTTCAGTTCCGATTCCCTGATCGATTGGCATCTTGTCGTTCGCCTGGCTCAGTCCGACCGATTCCATCGATCGGGCCAAACGGCCTTCCATTTCTTGGACGATCGCGGCGAACTTGGGAAGGTGAATCAAGTTTGTCGTTTCCTTCGGATCTGCTTGCATGTCGTACAACTCAGCCATGTGTTTATCGGAAGAACTGTCACCGTGCGGATACCGGATGTACTTGTATCGGTCACCTCGCACAGAGCGTACGTTAGGTGTGTACGGGAATTGTTTTTCATAGTTGTAGTAGTACAGCCATTCGGTACGCCAGTTGGAGTCATCTCCTGAAACAAGGGGTTTGATCGATGCCCCGTGAATGTTTTCCAGCGGGTTTGCTCCAGCAGCATCCAGGATCGTCGGAGCGACGTCTGCGGTGAGGACTTGCTTTGAAATGCGAACCGGGCTTTTGGTCCATTTCGGGTACCGAATGATCATTGGAACGCGAATACTGGCCTCGTGCGCCGTTCGCTTATCGACCATCCCGTGCTCGCCTTCCAGAAGCCCATTGTCGCCCAAGAACACAAACATGGTGTTTTCCAACTTTCCGTTCCGGTCTAAGTAATCGACCAAACGACCGACACTATCATCAACTGACAGGATCGTTCCCCAGTATGCACGGACCATTGCGGCAAAGTCTGTAACCGCTTCTGCCTTGTCATTGGGAAAGTCTTTTCGCCAATCAAACAATGGGCCATAGATTCCGTGCCAGGTCATCAGACGCTGTGTGATCCACTTTGGCTTGTCGTCTAGTTTGAATGACGAGTGTGGATAGTTCACTTCCACGTGATCGAAAGCGTGTTCGTATTTCGGCTCCGGGTAGTAAAAGCTATGTGGAGCTTTCTGTCCGATCATCAGCATGAAAGGTTCGTCGTCGGACTGTTTCTTCATCCAGTCCAAGGACATGTCTGTGACGACCGTCGTGTAGTAGCCCTCGACGACTTTGGCACCAGCCCCGTTGACATTGAACGCGGTGTCAAAATATTGACCTTGTCCTTTGTGTGTGACGAAGTGATCGAAACCCGGACGCGGTTCATCGTTCTTTTCCCCCATGTGCCACTTGCCGATGTATGCCGTTTTGTAACCGGCTTTTTGCAGACGCAGTGGAAAGCTGTCTAGATCGCGAGGGTACTCGGTGAAATTGTTGGTCACACCGTGAGCATGTGCATAGAGACCACTGAGGATTGTTGCTCGGCTGGGCGAACAAAGGCTGGTGGTGCAGAACATGTTTTCGAAGTAGATCCCCTCGGACGCCAACTTATCGATGTTGGGCGTCTTTAAATGAGGGTGACCGGCGCATGACAGTGCATCGAAGCGAATGTCATCGCAGAGCATCACGACGATGTTCGGCTTGGCTTGGGCTGCCGCTTCGCGAGTCCCTTTAAAGACACTTAACAGGGCGAGAAACGCGAAGGCCGAAATCAGTCGTGATGAAGTTGTCATTTGATGATCGATTTTTCTCGGAGGAGTTCAATGATCTGATTGGCACACTCGTCGATCGAGTCTTTCGATGTATCGACGACAAGGTCCGGAGATTCTGGCGTCTCGTAGTCCGCCGTGACGCCAGGGAAGTTTAACAGGTCTCCGGCGTCCGCTTTGGCATATTGTCCTTTGGTGTCGCGTTCTCGGCAAACTTCTAGCGGAGTCGCGACATGGACGACGAAGAACTGATCTTCGCCGATCACTTTCCCAACACGTTGCCGCACCGCTTCGCTTGGCGCGACAAAGCAGCCGATGCAGATCAAACCGGCATCGTTTAGCGTGTGAGCTAGGTAAGCACTTCGACGCAAGTTTTCACTGCGGTCTTCAGCACTGAATCCCAAGTCTCGCGACAGGCCTTTGCGGACATGCTCACCATCGATGATCGAGACCGCTCGTCCTGAATCGAACAGCTTTCGCTCGACCGCTTGGCCGACGGACGATTTACCCGAGCCGGTCAATCCGGTTAGCAAGACGGTCGCTGGCTTTTGGCCAAATCGAGCCGAGCGTTCTTCGTCGGTGACTACCGAAATTGCCACATCATCGCCGCTCGCCGTCGAGTCTTCGTCATCCCAGACCGACTTGGATTTTCCGTCACCGGATTTGTCCAAGATCATGCCCGCCGCGACGGTCGCGTTGGTGATCCGGTCGATCACGATAAAGGCACCGGTGGACCGGTTGCGTCGATAGGCGTCGAAATGAACCGGTGCGGATAGGCTAATGCCGACACGTCCGATTTCATTGAGTGCGAGTTCTGGTGCGGGGCTGCGGTGCAATGTGTTGACATCAACGCGATAGTTCAGCGTGTCGATTGTCCCTGGCACGGTCTGCGTGGTGTGCTTGAAAAGATAGGTCTTTCCGGGGACCATCGCTTCGTCGCTCATCCAGACCAACATCGCTTCGATGGAATCACGCGACTTAGGCACATTGCCTGGGCGGACAATCATGTCGCCGCGCGAGGCATCAATCTCGTCCTCCAGTGTCAGCGTGATGGACAGCGGAGCGAATGCCTCGTCCAAGTCGCCGTCATAGGTGACGATCGATTTGATCTTGGATGTCTGCTTGCTAGGCAACACCATGATTTCGTCGCCTTTGCGGATAATTCCAGACGAAATGGTGCCGCAGAAGCCACGGAAATCGAGGTGTGGACGGTTCACAAATTGAACGGGCATGCGGAAGTCTTGCAAATTCCGATCGCTACCGATGTAAACCGTTTCCAAGAAATTCATCAGTGTCGCGCCGGTGTACCACGGCATGTTTTCACTGCGTTCAACAACGTTGTCACCATCAAGTGCACTGATCGGAATAAAGTGCAAATCGGGCAGGTCCAGCCGAGTCGCGAATGAACGGTACTCATCACAGATCGCTTCAAATTTCGATTCGTCGTAATCGATCAAGTCCATCTTATTGACGGCAACGACGATGTGCCGAATGCCAAGCAGGGAAACGATGAACGAGTGGCGTTTTGTTTGCGTCAGGACTCCGTGCCGCGCGTCGATCATTAGGATCGCGAGGTCGGCTGTCGAACCGCCCGTCGCCATGTTCCGTGTGTATTGTTCGTGGCCGGGCGTGTCGGCGATAATGAATTTTCGCTTGGCGGTGCTGAAATAGCGATACGCAACATCGATCGTGATGCCTTGTTCGCGTTCGGCTTTTAAACCATCCGTTAGCAGGGCGGGATCAAACTTGCCGCCAGTGGTACCGACGATTTTGGAGTCCGCTTCGATCTGTGCCAGATGATCTTCATAAATCATCTTGCTGTCGTAGAGCAAACGCCCGATCAGCGTTGACTTGCCGTCATCAACACTGCCGCACGTGATAAACCGTAACAGCTGTTTGTTTTCGTGCTGCTTTAGGTAAGCGTTGATATCGGTGGCGATCAGATCGGATTGGTGCGACATTAGGAATTTGGATTCGGTTGATTCGTCTGGGCTTGACCATGGTGGCCACGAAAAGATTCACGGCCAGTCAGGAAAGAATGTGGTGATCGGCTAATTGATCACCCAGCGATGGAAATGAGGGGCATCGTTGATATCTACGCCCCGGCGGTGGACTAGAAGTATCCTCGGCGTTTCTTTTCTTCCATTCCCGCACCGCCTTCGTCTTGGTCGATGATTCGACCTTGTCGCTCGGAGGTGGTTGCCAGCAACATTTCTTGGATCACATCGACCAAGTCGGTCGCTTCCGATTCGACCGCACCGCTTAGCGGGTAGCAGCCTAGCGTTCGGAAACGAACCATCTTTTCTTCTTCGACTTCGCCTTCGAGCAATGGCATGCGGTCGTCATTGCGGAGAATCAGCACGCCGTCGCGGTTAACGACGCGTCGTTTCTGTGACAGGTACAGCGGAACGATCGGAATCTTTTCCAGGTGGATGTACTGCCATACGTCCAACTCGGTCCAGTTGCTCATCGGGAACACACGAATCGATTCGCCTTTGTTGACACGCGCGTTGTAGAGGTTCCAAAGCTCGGGACGTTGATTCTTGGGATCCCAGCGGTGCGACTTGTCACGGAAGCTAAAAACACGTTCCTTGGCGCGGCTCTTTTCTTCGTCGCGGCGAGCGCCACCAAAGGCTGCGTCAAATTTGTATTTATCGAGGGCAGCTTTCAATGCGTCGGTCTTCATCAGTTCCGTGTGACGCTCGCTGTCTTCCCATGGCTTGATGCCGTGCTTGAGTCCTTCTTCGTTGATGTGGACGAGCAGTTCTAGGCCCAAATCCTTAGCGACGTAATTGTCGCGGAACTCGTACATCTCCTTGAATTTCCAAGTCGTATCGACGTGAAGCAACGGAAATGGGGGCTTCGCAGGGGCAAAAGCTTTCAGAGCCAAGTGCAGCAGAACGGAGGAGTCTTTGCCGATGCTGTACAGCATCACTGGATTTTTGAATTCCGCGGCAACCTCGCGAAAGATATGAATGCTTTCTGCTTCGAGTTGTTTCAGGTGGGTCAGGCTATAGTCCGACATCAGCTCACTTTAAGGGAGGCGAAAATCACATTCGCGGAAAACTCATCGACATTGACCGCAAATTGGGGTCATCGAGGTGGCGAGTATAGACAGGAGAGTGCGGAGTCGGAACGGGTTTTGGTTTGAGATCTCGCCTGGGTGGCGATTTTGGGCCCAGCCGGGCGGCTTCATCCGACTTTTCGCCGCTCCCGTTGTCACCACGTCCTTTGACGTTTACGCTTTCGGGTTCGTGCGCTGGCGAAATGACTTTGTGCCAGCCAATCCATTTGCCTCTGGAGTGAATCGGTGTCGGGAACCTGTGTAATCGGTTTGCAGTGGGGAGATGAAGCAAAAGGCAAGTTGGTCGATTTGCTCGCGCCCCAGTTTGATCTAGTCGTGCGTTATCAAGGCGGGGCCAATGCCGGCCATACCGTCGTTGTAGGCGATGAAGTTTACAAACTGCACCACATCCCCAGCGGTATCTTGCATACCGGTGTCGAGAACTTGATCACCCCCGGTGTGGTCATTAACCCAGAAACCATGATCGCGGAAATGGATGGGTTGGCTAAACGCGACATTGATTGCGCTAAAAATATGCGCATCAGTGAACGAGCCCACTTGGTGATGCCTTGGCATATCGCCGAAGATCGTCAGATCAACGCGACAGCGGTTCGTGGCGAATCGATCGGTACGACCAATCGCGGGATCGGACCCTGTTATCGCGACAAAGTCGGGCGGACTCACGCGATCCGAATGATCGACTTGATTCAGCCGACTCGAGACGAGCGAATCGGAACCGTTGCAACGCAAAAGCAGGCGATCTTGAGAAGCCTTGGTGCTTCCGAAGAAGAGCTTGAAACGATCGCTCCAGAAACAGTTATCGCGAAAGCAGCTGCCTGGGCTGAGCGACTGGAGCCGATGATCGCCGATACCACGGACTTCGTGCTTGACGCTTGTGAAGCCGAAAAGCGAATTCTGTTTGAAGGCGCTCAAGGTGCGTTGTTGGACATCGACCACGGGACCTATCCTTTCGTCACCAGCAGCAACAGTAGCGGTGTTGGCGTTTGTGCCGGCGCCGGGGTCCCTCCCCGCTGGATCAACACCGTGCTTGGGGTTTGCAAGGCGTACAGCACACGTGTTGGTGGCGGACCGTTTGTCACCGAACTTGAAGACGAAACAGGTGACCGAATTCGAACGCTAGGCAATGAGTTCGGAACCACCACGGGGCGTCCACGACGTTGTGGTTGGTTCGATGCCGTCGCGGTTCGCTATACGGCTCGGTTGAGCGGGGTAACTCGTTTGGCTCTGATGATGATGGACGTCTTGGCACACTTGGATGAGCTGAAGATCTGCGTCGCATATGAGCTTGATGGAGAACGGATCACCCGTTTCCCAAGCCATGCTGAGCAGCTACGTCGTTGCAAACCGATCTATGAAACGATCCCAGGCTGGAAGCAACCAGTCGATGACGTGCGCCGTGAAGAAGACTTCCCAGAAGGTGCACTTGCCTACGTTCGCCGAGTGGAAGAGTTGGTGGGGATTCCGGTTGGAGTCCTTTCGGTGGGCCCGGACCGCTCGCAAACGATTTTCACATCGAAGTCTGACAAGTTGAACTTGCAGCCGATCGGAGCCTAGACGCTTCATTGAGCGATCAAGTTATGAACGCTAAGGAATCGAACGTCGAAAAGTCGACTGAGGCGTCGGCAAAACGAGGTAAATTGCCCGATCACATTGCGATCATCATGGATGGCAATGGTCGTTGGGCTCAGGCTCGTGGGATGCCGCGTATCGAAGGCCACCGTCGTGGTGTTGATACCGTTCGAATGGTCAGCGAGACCTGTACGGAGTTGGGCATCGAAGCTTTAACTCTGTACTGCCTGTCCAGCGAGAACTGGAAGCGTCCCAAGGAAGAGCTTGCCTTCCTGATGGAACTTTTGCAGCAGTACTTGGTCGAAGAAAGACCTTTGATCATGGAGCAAAAGCTTCGACTGCAAGTCATCGGTCGACGAGATCGCTTGCCTGAGTCGGTTCTCAAGGAAATGGACGAAACGATTCGTGTTTCGGCCGATAACCCCGGAACCAAACTGGTATTGGCGATTGACTATGGCGGACGTGATGAACTGACACGTGCGGCCGTTCAGATTTGCCAAGACGTGCAAGCAGGTCAGCTTCGCTTAGAAAATATCACCGAAAAATCCATCAACGAAAGGCTCTATACGCATGAGCTACCAGATGTCGATTTAATGATTCGCACCGGTGGCGAGATGCGGGTTAGCAATTTTTTGTTGTGGCAGCTTAGCTATGCCGAGTTGTGGGTGACTGAGAATTGTTGGCCCGAGTTTTCTAAGTCTGATTTTGAACAAGCCATCGAAAGTTTTCAGAATCGCGATCGGCGGTTCGGAGGTCTTTCGGTTGGACAGTAACTCATTGCGGGTGAACTTCCCAATGTTCACTAGGCATCTGCGGGGGCGGACAAGTTAATGCTGCGCGATCGAATTTTTTCGAGCACGATCTTAATCACACTGACAGTCATCCTGCTGTGGCTTGACAGTTATCAATCAGTCAGCGGTGCAGAAGGGTTGTGGCTGATGCCATTGTTAGCCTTCTTTGCGATCGGTACCGGCTGGGAAATGGCGTCGATGCTGAAACGCGGCGGTCACCCGATTCGTCCTGTAGACGCCGTTTTTGGTGCCGGACTTGTCGCGCTGTCCGCTGCGGTGCCATTTGTTTGGGGCATATTTGGGTCGACCTATCCGGTTGATTGTCCGGTCGGTCGCTTGGGCTGGATCGTGCTAGCCGCGACGGTCGCCACCTTTCTGATCTTGATGGCCGAGATGCGTGAATATGGACGTGTCGCAGAAGTTGAACTCGGTCGTGCAATCCGGCGAACCTGCTCAGCAGTTTTTGTCTCGATGTATGTCGGACTTCCGATGGCAATTCTGGTCGCGATTCGGAGTCTCGATGGTCCCGGAATTCCGGGGCGTTTTGGGTTGGCCGCAATCATTACAACCGTATTGGTGACCAAGGTCGCTGATATGGGGGCGTACTTTTCGGGACGGGCGTTTGGACGCCACAAATTGATTCCCCGATTGTCTCCCGGAAAAACGATTGAAGGGTCGATCGGTGGGATCTTGGCGTCGACCGTTGTCGCCTACTTTTGCCTGAGTGTCTTATTCGAAGCTCTTGGTGCTGCCCCTGCCGTTTCCGCAAACCCTACGTCTGCGCAAGCCGTTAAATCTGGCTTGGAGGCTTTTTTGGCACAGCCACTATGGGGGGCTGTTCTTCTTGGCCCATCGCTCGCGATCACCGGAATGATCGGGGATTTAGCGGAATCACTGTTCAAACGTGACTGTGGCGTGAAGGACAGTGGAAGCTTGCTTCCCGGTTTAGGGGGGGTCTGGGATGTGACTGATTCGTTGATCGCATCGAGTATCCCAGCATTTTTCTGCTTCGTGTCCGGAGTTGGTGGGTAATAATCGCGTGTGGAATGAGGCACGTGTAGATACGATCCCTCGCATGCCTCGATTGGATAAATGCCCAGCAAATCGATCAGAGCCTTCTAGGCAGAATGCCGTCGCCCTGCAAACAATTAGCGAAAACTTAAGAACCGAGGAGACCACGGCCCACAGTCGGCCCCCTGCTGAATGACTGAAGCCACACTGACCGTCAGTGCCCCCGAAGAGCTGTTGCAGCTATTTGGGCCACGAGACCAGCATTTGCGTATTCTGCGACAGTTGTTCGATGTCACCATCACACATCGAAATGGGCGCGTTCGTATCGCCGGCGAAAGCGATAACGTGAACGGTGCACTGCGCGCATTGGAAAAACTGCGTCACAAAGTTCAAAAGCAGGGCGCGATCGGAAATCAGGATGTCGAAACCGCCGCCCTCGAAGAAGGCGCGAAGCCTCGTAACGGTGAAAAGACAGTCAAGGCTGCCCCTAGTAGCGAAGACATCCAGATTCGACATGCGGGACGGCGAATTCGGCCTCGTACCGACGGTCAGGCACGCTACGTCGATGCGATCCGCAAATATGACCTAACATTTGCAACCGGACCTGCCGGTTGTGGAAAGACATACTTGGCGGTTGCAACAGCGGTCGAAGCCCTCAAGGCTGGCCAGATTCGCAAGATCGTTTTGGTGCGACCCGCGGTAGAAGCCGGTGAAAGCCTGGGTTTTTTGCCGGGTGATTTGCGTGCGAAACTGAACCCTTACCTAAGACCACTTTTGGACGCCTTGGGCGAAATGGTCGACTATGACCGTGCGCGAGAGCTGATGGAGCAGGAAACGATCGAAGTGATTCCGCTCGCCTACATGCGTGGACGCACCCTAAACGATGCGTTCATCATTTTGGACGAGGCACAGAACACAACGATCGCACAAATGAAGATGTTTTTGACCCGGATGGGCGAACGCAGCAAGATGGTCGTCAGCGGTGACGCGACGCAGCTGGATTTGCCACGTGGGGTTACGAGCGGTTTGCACGACGCGTTGCGACGTCTGAGCCGGATCAAAGCAATCGGGGTAGTGCGATTGACGGGCGAAGACATCGTTCGACACGCACTGGTACAACGCATCGTCGAAGCCTATGACGACGACGACAACGCAATCCCAAATCGACAACGGCGCGGCGGTGTTCGCGTCATTGCCGAGTCCAACGCAAATGGCGAGGAAACTTTGGATCGATAATGCCCTCAGTGGCTTCGATCCGATGTGATGAACGGTCAATCCAAAACGCGGACCCGCCAGGAACGAATTGAGTCGCTGGGTATTCCCAAGCCTCGATTCGTCCAGTGGTGGATCGATAGCGACAAGACCGACTGGGCTGTTCGTTCCGCCATCGGTCTGCTTGCTGCCGCAGCACTGCTAATCATTTGTAAGACTTGGGAACCCCGTTTCGCATTCCGCACCGGTTCGATTCCCACACGCGATATCGTTGCCAAAGTCGACTTCGAAGTTGAAAACGAGATCGAAACGCACGCCCGGCGATTGCAGCAGATTCTCGCCGTTCCGGTCTTTTACCGAAACAACCCAACGCCGCTACAGCAGCTTGGTGCGCGATTAAGCAATCGGCTATTCGTCGTTCTCGAAGCTCCCTCGATCAAGGACATGAACGAGGATGAGGGAACGGCGTTTCGTGAGTTCATTTCAAAAGATCCGCTGACTCCCGAAGCGGTCGATGGTAGCCAGCCCAGCGACGAGGATCGTTTCAGCGCACTTAAAGCTGTTTTCAAAAATGATTCGGAGCTAAAGAAGCTGCAAACGGCATTCAAGCATCTTGTCAAAGACGAGTTTGACTTCGGTGTTATTCAGTCGCTTAAGCATGATCCCGAACAGGGCAACCAGCAGTTTATCCGCGTCTATACGGTCGATCCCTCCGATGCGACCACGGTCAGCGTTGAAGACGTTCAAGTCGCGCTGATGGGTGAACGCATCGAATCGATGCTGAAGGAAGAGTTTCGATCTCTCTATAGCGATGAAGTCAGCACCGAACAGTACAGTCTGGTCGCCAAAATGATCAGCCGCTGGATCAGCACTCGATTGCCCGAATACGAGACCCTTTCGTACGACAACGAGGCGAGCGATAAGGTTCGAGCCGAAGTTGCCGCCGGAGTCGCGCCGGTGATGAAGCAGTACTACGCTGGCCGATCCGAGCTGGCCAATGCGGGTAAGCCGCTTGATCAAGACGAGCTCAAGTTGCTGCGGCAAGAGCACCTTCAATGGACAAAGTATCGCGGGATGCTGGATCGGATTTCCCGACTCGCCGCATATGCCGGTATGATTGCCGCGTTGTATTTGCTCTGCGGTTCGTACATCTTCTTTGTAGACGACCGATCACTGGTCATGGATCGGGTCAAGCTTTCGAAGTTGTTGCTGTTGTTTGTCGCCACGATAGGCCTGAGTTTTTGGGCGGCGAGCGACCGCTATCGCAGTGAGTTGGCACCATTGGTGGTCGCATCGATTATTGCCGCGATAGTCTATGGTCGTGACTTGGCATTGTTGTTGATGGCTGCGGCTAGCATCAGTGTGACGCTGTTTCTTAATGAAGACCTTCGCCACTTGGTAATGCTGGCTGCGGCGACAACCAGCGCGACTCTGTTGACCGGCCGAATTCGCTCGACCAGTCACTTACTATTTGTCGGACTGATATCTGCCGCGGTGACAATGCTGACGATGGTCGGTGTCGGCATCGTTGCTGGCGAAACGATGTCGTTGGCTGCCGTCTCGACACCCAAGGTCGAACAGATCGTTCCGACAACGACGACGTTTCTTGATGTGTTGACGGTGTTGTCGCTAGAAAGCCTGCGTGCCGGGGTGTTTATTCTCGTGGCCGCAGCGGCCTTGACTCCCGTGCTGCCGTTTATAGAGAAGTTCTTCGGTGTGCAGACTGACCTCAGCCTATTGAAGCTCAGTGATGCCAGCCACCCGTTGCTACGCCGGTTGGCCCAGCGGGCACCAGGGACATACAACCACAGTATCAATGTTGCGTCGATCGCCGAAGCGGCTGCCGATTCGATCGGAGCCAATGGCCTATTGGTCCGCGTAGGTGCGTACTTCCATGACATCGGAAAGATGTTCAAGCCGGAGTACTTCATCGAAAATCAAAATGGCGTCAATCAGCACGATTCTTTGCAGCCGGCGATGAGCACGCTTGTGATTATCGCACACGTTAAGGATGGTGCGGATCTGGCTCGCAACCACCACTTGCCGCAACCATTAATTGACTTGATCCTGCAGCACCACGGCACGACATTGGTCGAGTACTTTTTCCATGAAGCTGCCAAACGCAGCGAAGAAAACCCCGACGAGAAAGAAGTTAGCGACAAGGATTTTCGCTATCCGGGGCCCAAACCCCAGACTTTGGAAGCAGCCGTTATGATGTTGGCCGATGCCGTGGAAAGTGCCAGCCGAACGCTGGTCGATCCGACACCGGCACGCATCCAAAGCTTGGTCGATAAGATTGCCCAGAAGAAAATGGGCGATGGACAATTTGATGAATGTGGCCTGACTTTCCGGCAGTTAAATCTGGTGCGAAAAAGCTTGGTCAAATCTCTTACCGCGATCTATCACGCACGTGTCAAATACCCCAGTCAGCAGCAGCCCGCTTGATCTTTCGATGAACGAAGGAAGCGACACTTCTCCGGAGGACGACTGTAGTCGGTCGGCCCCATCATCATTCACTGCCCTGGCAGATCATGCTGCCGGAGCTCTTGCCCAAAACGATGCGATGATCATCGATCTAATCTGGGATGATTGTGTCGCCGATTGGCGAGATCAGTTGGGTCTGTCAAACCAGAGGATCTGTGATGCCGCAAAAGCTGCGGCCGCGTTCCGAGGTTTCGACCAAGGACAATTGGGTGTGCTGATCACCGACGACGCATCGATTCATGAGATCAATCGTGATCACCTTCACCATGACTATCCGACCGATGTGATCAGTTTTCCCTATGCCGCCACGGGCGATCATCTTGAAGGTGAACTTGTCGTCAGCATCGAAACGGCAGCCGAAAATGCCAAGGAATACGACAGCACCACCGATGTCGAATTGTTGCTGTATGTCATCCACGGCGTCTTGCATATCGGCGGGATGGACGACCACGAAGATCATGACCGCCAGGAAATGCGTGACGCGGAACGAGCAGTGCTTGCTCGTTTGGGGATAGAGATCGGTGAGGCACCTCAGGCATGAGCAGCGCGTGGCCATACGTGGTGATCTCCGCCAGCGGTTTCATGCTTAGCAGTATCGGTGGGCTGGGGGCTGAACTGCTCGATTCTTTTGCCGGACGATCTTTGGAAGCGTTCTGCCGCGTCAAGCGAAATCGAGATCGATTCGGCGCCGTGCTTGAACACCAGGATTCCGTGATCCGTGGTAGCGAATACCTGCGGATGATCGGGACGGTGCTCTTTCTGGTCGCCGGAACAGCGGCGCTGATTATTTCGAAGCAGGATACCGAAACGGTCGGTCTGACTTGGGAAATCGGATCGTTGCTGGCATGGACTCTGCTTGCGATGATTTCAATGATGTTTGTGCATTCATGGCTACCCGAAGCGGTAACGCGTTTTGCATCCGCACCGGTGCTATATCACACCTGGCCGTTCTGGCGGGCTTTGTCGTCCGCAATGAACCCGTTTTCAATTCCAGGTGATGTGATCGAAGCACTTACAGCACGACTATCCGGGCAAGGTGAAAACGAAGACGATTCGGAAGAACTGCTAGAAGACGAAATCCGAACGATCGCCGCTGCCGGAACCAATGCCGGATACTTTGGTCCGGGGGTTCGCGAAATGATTCAGAACGTGATGGAGCTAAACGACGAAACCGTCGGGCACATCATGACCGTTCGCAGCGATATCGATGCGGTCGAAATTGGCGACAGCTGGAAAGAGATTCTGCACACGGTGATCGAATCTGGCAGAACTCGATTGCCTGTCTATCACGAAACCTTGGATGACATTGTTGGCATCCTGTACGTCAAGGATTTGCTTCCTGAAATTGTTGGCGGGAATAAACCCTCGAAGAGTCTAGAAGAATTGATGCGTCATGCGTGGACCGTGCCGGTCGACCGCAGCGTGGAGTTTCTGCTGCGTGAGTTCCTGCACAGCCGGAGTCATATGGCGATCGTTTTGGACGAATTTCAACAGACATCGGGCGTCGTGACCATTGAAGATGCCTTGGAAGAAATCGTCGGCGAAATCGTTGATGAATCTGACGAAGAAGAAGAAACACGATTTGACGTGATCGATGATCACACCGTCGTGGTCAGTGGTCGCGTGATGATCGACGATTTGAATGACCGACTGCATTGGGATTTGCCAGAGAGCGACGACTATGAAACGATCGCCGGGTACGTGTTAAGCCATCTGGGCGAAATTCCAGAGCCTGGGGCAAACTTCACCATCGGCGATGCGGCGTTCGAAGTCCTGCAGGCCACGCGTCAAAAGATCGAAATGATGGAAGTGCGTTACGAGCCAGGGCAGCGTTTGGCTGTCTGACGTGGTGTTTCGTTGAACAAGTCAGTCTGGCTTTCTTTCAAAAGATGCGAATGAACGTATTCGCTGCGCCGTCATTGCGTTTTGGCTAGAATGGGAACAGTGGTACCGATGTGCCATCCTGCCAATTCCGTCCCGCCCAAAACTACCGTGATGAATGTGTAGGTTGCGATGCCGTTTCGCGGCTCTCGCTTCCTTACAGATTCAGCTTTTGATGAAAGAGTCTACTACTTCGCCATCGCTGTTTCCGTCTGCGGCCTTCACGTTCGGCTTGCTCATCATCGCGGTTATGCCGCGTTTTGCCGACGCGGACGAGGTTTCGTTTTCACACGATATCCTGCCGTTGCTTTCGGACCGATGCTTCCACTGCCACGGTCCCGATGAATCGCATCGCGAAGCCGGGCTGCGTCTGGATCTTGAAGACAACGCAAAAGAAGACTTGGGTGGATATTCTGCGCTCGTCCCCGGTGACTTGGATGCGAGCGAGCTATGGGCCCGTATAACGACAAGTGATCCTGACTTGGTCATGCCGCCGCCTGATTCGCATCGTCCTTTGTTGGACGAATCCGAACAGCAAATGATTCGCGATTGGATCAGTAGCGGAGCCAAATGGGGAAAGCATTGGTCTTTGGAACGCATTGAGCGGCCTGAACTGCCGAGCGATCGAACGCACCCCATTGATGCCTTTGTTGTAGATCGGCTAGATGCAGCCGAACTGGACCTTTCTACGCCAGCGAACCCAATAACGCTACTGCGCCGGTTGTCATTCGATTTGATCGGGATGGGCCCGACAGCGAACGAAATCAAGGCTTTCCAGAGCCGTCTGGATTCGGGAAAGGATTCGTTGGATATCATTCTGAACGACGAAATCAAAAGGCTTTTGAATTCCCCACATCACGGCGAACGGATGGCCATGTGGTGGTTGGATGCCGCCCGGTATTCCGATTCCGATGGCTTTCAGCAAGACGCGACTCGCCAAAATTGGCCATGGCGCGATTGGGTGATTGGTCAGTTCAACCAGAACACTCCGTTCGATCAGTTCACGATCGAACAATTCGCCGGCGACCTTCTACCCGAGCCAACAGAAACGCAAAAGTTGGCAACTTGTTTTCATCGCAACCACATGACCAATGGCGAAGGTGGACGCGATCCCGAGGAATCACGAATCGACTACGTGATCGACCGCGTCAATACGATGGGCACCGTGTGGATGGGACTGACACTGGGCTGTGTTCAATGTCATTCGCATAAATTCGATCCGATCACACAGCACGAGTACTATTCGCTTGCAGCGTTTTTCAACAGCATCGATGAAGACGGGCGGGCCGGAAATCGTGCAAAGCCCTACCTGAGTTATACGTCCCCGGATGCGGCCGCACGGATGGAGACGCAGGCCGAATTTGCTGCACAGCTTGAAAAAGCAGAGTCAGAAGAACGACAAGCGGCTGAGCAACGTTTCGAACTCTGGTTGTCCAGCCTGAACGAAGAGAAGGCAGAAGACTATCAAACTTGGCGGACCCCAAAGCCATTGTCTGTGACGAGTTCCGAAGGTACCGAATTCGAGATTAGTTCTGAGAATGTGGTGCAGACATTCGGTCTTTCATTGATGCATGATGACTATCGCATCACCTTCGAATTGCCTGCGGATATGGTCCCGGTGACTGGGCTTCGATTGGAAGTTTTACCGGATCAAGCGAACGTTGGTGGACGTTTCACGCGGGGAGGAAATGGTGAGTTCGCACTGACCAGCGTCCGTGTTCTTGGCAGGCGTTCGAACAGTCCAAGTGAGCAACAGATTGAGTTGTCAGGTGCGATTGCTGATTATGAAGCTGATAAAAAGCGAAAGACCACGTGGGACGATCGCTATTCACCGATTGCAAAAACACTGAACGATGACGCACGTGATGGTTGGACAACCGAAGGGGCTGAAGCGGTCGAGCCCCACGTCGGCGTTTTTGAGTTCGAGCAGCCTTGGAAAGCGGATAGCGGCGATCGCTTGATTGTGATGCTCCGCCATCGATCAACTCATGGCCATTCAAATATCGCGAAGTTTCGATTGTCTTTGACCAGCGAGCGAGGAGAGACGGTTCGTCGGCATGATGGCGACTCGCCAATCGCCGCTTATTTTCGGCATCACAGTGTGTCTGTTGGAAATAGGGGGCCTGTTGAGAACAAGGAGCATGCTGAGAATGCGGAACTGCCGGGTGAACTTCCGGGGGAACTTCGCGCTCGGCTGTTTGATCAATTCCTATTGGGCGATGATGGATACCAGCAGGTGCTTCGCACATTGCAAATCGCCAAGCGTCAGCTAAACGAATATAAGGATGCAGCAAAACCGCGAAACGTGATGGTGTTGGCAGAGCGGGAAACGCCTCGCGCCACACATGTTCTTGTTCGAGGCGTTTGGGATGCGAAAGGCGACGAAGTTCAGCCCGGTGTGATTCGTCAGGTCTTGGCTGATGAACGCGGTGAGATTCGCACGCGTCTTGATTTAGCGCAGTGGATTCTCGACCGAGAGCATCCGCTGACTGCACGAGTTGCCGTCAATCATTTGTGGCAAATGATGTTTGGGCAAGGGCTGGTGAGAACGCCCGGCGACTTTGGATTGCAGGGTGAGTTGCCGACACATCCAGAATTGCTTGATTGGCTAGCGGTTGAACTTATCGAAAGCAAATGGGATCTTCGCCACGTATTGCAGCTCATCGCTACCAGTCAGACTTACCAACAGTCCAGTGGGACATCGCGATCGCTCTTGGAACTAGACCCGGAGAATCGATTGCTCGCTCGGGCGCCTCGGTTCCGTTTGCCGTCTTGGATGATTCGTGATAATGCTTTGCGTGTGTCGGGGCTATTAAATCCGGCAATCGGCGGGCCTCCGGTACGTCCTTATCAACCAGAAGGTGTGTGGGGCGAGATCACGATGGGGCGATTCAGCTATGAACCAAGTGTTGGAACCGAGCAATATCGCCGGACTGTCTATGCGTTTTGGCGGCGCTCGATTGCACCGACATTTTTGTTTGACAGCGCACAGCGACGCGTGTGTGAAGTCAGCTTGCGACGGACAAATACACCGCTGCAGGCTTTGACGCTGATGAATGACACGACCATCCTGGAGGCGTCGCGAGCCTTGGCTGATCGAGCAGCAACCGTGACAAAGGAAGATGACTTCGATGCAGGGATCAAGTGGCTGGGACTTGCTGTTTTAGGACGTCACTTTGACGCCGATGAAACGGCATCGGTTCGCTCGGTCTGGAATCAAAGTGAAAGTCACTTCCAGCGGCATCCCAATGACGCGATGGCGTACTGCAGTGTGGGGCAGCAAAAGGCACCTGCCGAATCGGAAGTAGCTTCGATCGCTGCCTGGATGGCCGTTGCCAACTTGGCATTGAACTTAGATGAGGCGATGACCCGTGAGTAGTCAATCAAAATCAATAGTCAACGCACAAGCGCACGATCGACTGGGCCGTCGCAGTTTTCTAAACCAAGTCGGATTCAATTTCGGTGCCATTGCAGCCGGCGTCATGCTGGGGAATGAATCATCGAAGGCGAGTTTTCAAACGGCACTGCCACATTTCGCGCCGCGCGCTAAGCGTGTGATCTTTCTTACTCAGTCAGGCGGCCCATCGCAAATTGAACTTTTCGATCACAAACCCGAATTGCATCGACTTGCCGGAACAGAGCTTCCTGACAGCGTCCGGCAAGGCCAGCGACTGACCGGGATGACGGCAGGAAAGAAGCAACTGGTGCTTCCACCGATTACCAAGTTTAAGCCCAATCGGCGCTGTGGCACGATGATTGGTGAATGGTTGCCTCATATCGGTGCGATCGCAGACGAGATCTGTGTTGTTCGGTCGATGGTCACTGACCAAATCAACCACGCGCCGGCGATGACAAAGTTCCTGACGGGGCATCAATTGGCAGGACGTCCAAGTTTTGGCTGTTGGGCAAGCTACGGTCTTGGCAGTATGAATCGGAACCTTCCAGACTATGTCGTCCTACTTTCCAGGATGAAACGCGCAAGCGATCAACCGTTGTACGATCATTACTGGGGCAGTGGTTTTCTGCCCTCGAAGCACCAAGGGGTAAAGCTTCGCAGTGCCAAGGATCCTGTTCTCTACCTGAATGATCCCGAAGGATACCCACGCCAACTCAGGCGAGGCATGTTAGACGGCTTGGAGGCATTGAATCGAAAGCGTTTCCGGCAAACACTTGATCCTGAAATCGAAACTCGGATCGAGCAGTATGAAATGGCGTTTCGGATGCAGGCTAGTATCCCTGAACTGACCGATTTGAGAGATGAAGCGGATGCCACGTTCGAGCTTTATGGACCCGACTCTCGTCGTCCCGGAAGTTACGCCGCCAACTGTATTCTTGCTCGCCGTCTCGCGGAACGAGGTGTTCGTTTCATTCAGTTGTTTCACCCTGATTGGGATCACCATTCGCGTTTGAGTTCCTGGTGTGTTTCGCGCTGCGTCGATACAGACCAACCGAGTGCCGCATTGATCGTGGATTTGAAACGACGTGGTTTGTTGGATGACACGCTTGTGATTTGGGGCGGCGAGTTCGGAAGAAGTGTTGCCGGACAAGGCGATTGGAAATCACCCGAAGCTGGCCGTGACCATCATCCTCGTTGCTTTTCGATTTGGATGGCAGGCGCCGGAATCAAACCAGGGATCACGTACGGTGCGACGGACGACTATAGCTACAACGCCGTCGAAAATCCGGTGCATGTGCGAGACCTTCACGCGACTGCCCTGCATCTAATGGGAGTCGATCATGAACGGTTTACTTACCGTTATCAAGGATTGGACTTTAAACTGACCGGCGTGGAAGATAGCCGCGTGGTCAACGAAATTATCGCGTGAAATTCGGTGCTGACTGAGGAAGTCGCTCAATGTCCGAATGCATCCGGCAATCGGACGTTGACTATGCCCAAGCGTTCTGGATTTGGTGGGGCAGGGTGATCTTGATTGCCGCACCGCCCATCTCGGAGACCCTTTGGTCAACTTCGATTTCACCTTGATGTGCTTCGACGATCCGTTTGACGATAGCAAGGCCCAGCCCTGTACCACGGGTTTTGGTTGTAAAGAATGGTTCGAATACACGGAGGCTTTGGTCTCGCGAAAGACCTGGGCCGTTATCTGTCACCAAAATCGTGGTGTCGTTTTGTTCGTTCTGATCAATCCGAATTTGAATCTTGACCGGATCGCTAGCCGCCGCAAGCGAGTTTTCAAACAGGTTTCGAAAGACCTGTTCCAAGCGAAGCGAATCGAAGAGTGTCTTTTGCTGATGACGATTGTCAATTTCTGCCAGCTCGCAGTCACGGTTTTCTCGGTTGGACGCAAGATTGCGCCAAGCTCGTTGGTAGACGTCACGCAGATCTGCGCTGACTAAATTCAGCTGGATGGGGGCGGCGAAAGAACGAATCTCTTCCAGAAGTGAATTCAGGTCCGCCGCGGCACGCTTGACGGTGGAAAGGTCTTTGATCGCCTCCGGATCATTGCCGACATCCAATTCCAATAGCTCCAAACCCGATTGGATCCGCTGCAAGGCGTTGCGACTTTCATGGGCCAATGAAGCCATCGTCTGGCCGATCGCCGCCAATCGTTCACTTTGAGCAACTTTTACTTGAGCGTCAACAAATTCGGTCACATCAACACCGACGGCAAGCACTGAATCGATGTCGCCAGAATCAGTGACAAGTGTTGTATTGCTCCATCGGATCTGTCGTTCAGCGCCTTCGCGCGTAATGATCGCGTTAATGACGCCCGTTGAAGATCCGTTCGCTTGGGTCAGCAAAAACAAATCGCGAATCGTATTGTGATCACTTTTGGGAACGAAAGTAGAAAACCAATCCTTTCCTTGCACCTCTTCAAGTTTCCATCCCGATAGGCGTTCAAAGTACGGATTGAAGCGAACGATTTTGCCTTCAGGATCGAGCACCAAAACGATGGCTTCGGCAGTCGAGAGTACCCGGTCTGCGAACTGCTGTTCCTTGCGAAGCTTAAGCTCAGTCGTTTTCTTTTGAACGATCCGGCAGACCGTGTGCCGAAGGGCTTCGGGGTTGATCGGTTTAAGCAGAAAGTCTGACGCCCCAGATCGGAACGCGGAAATCGTGCTGTCCATGTCGGCGTAGCCGGTCACGACAACGATGTCGGCATCGGGCGCTTGCCGACGTAGCTTTGGGATGTGCTGTTCGGCTGGTCCGTCAGGAAGTTTACGATCGAGAATGATGATGGCGACTGAATTGTCGAGCAATTCGATTGCCTCGGCGATTGAGCTCGCGACGATGACGTGGTTGCCATCGATCTCCAAGACATCGGTCAGCGTGATGCGAGTATCGTCATCATCTTCGACCAAGAGGATCGAAAGCTCATCCTGCATTTTCGATGGGTTGGTTTCGGAGTAAGTCGATCAAGGATGCTTTGGCGATCGCCGTTTGCAGTATAGCAAATTCGGATTTCAGCTTAATGCTTTGTTGCCGATCAACGATCGCGAATCCCGTTGTAGCCAATCCATTGGCACTATGCGGCAACGTTGGCAATTCGATTGCCAATCGTTGTTGCGGATCGTTTACGAGGTTCGTTTTTCGTAGCGGACACGGTAGACAGGAATTTGATTCTGGCGACTGCGTCGTTCGAAGTGGGTGCGGTAGTCCAAGTCATGCGTCGAGGTTTTTTTCTGCTCTGGGATCGGCACACCGAATTCGGGTGTGACCGCGGCGATCATTTCGACGGTCGATTCAAAGTAGTCCAAGACGTCGGTCCAAAAATGGAAGCGACCACCCGGGCGAAGCACACGCAAAAAATTCTGAATACTGGTCTCGTTAACAACGCGTCGTTTACGATGCCTTTTTTTCCACCAAGGGTCCGGGAAATAGACGTGGACCGCTTCGAGCGAACCTGGCGTAATCCGCTCGCTGACGAGTGGGCCAGCATCCCCCGAGATGACTTTGGCGTTTACACGTTCCGCTTTTGAAAGTCGAGCGGCGGTGTGCTTGGCGTATTTGTGAACGATCTCGATGCCCAAGAAATTGTGCTCAGGCGTCTTTTCAGAAGCCGTTTTCAGGAACAGGCCTTTGCCGCTTCCGATTTCTAATTCCAAGGGGGCTTCGTTTGCGAATAAAGTCGGACTGTCGAGTCGCTGCGGTACTTCTGCCAGTTCTTCCGTGGCGGCAGGATGATGGGGGGAGTGTCCGCGCATGATCAACAAGTGCTCGGACAGGTCGATTGACGGTTTTGGGGATCGAAGTGGGCTGCGAGGCATCTGAAAACGCAGAAAAACGGTCTGGGCGACAGGGATCGGGTTCCAAAGCAGGAAACATCCCTCAATGTGAACCGATCGACAAAAACGGAAGGGTAATCGTAACCTAGGCACAAACGTCTACAATGCCGCCAGATAGGCTTCCGACCGAAAACGATATGCGTCGAAAGCCTTTTCAGCCGATTGATTGATCACCTCCGATTGCGGTCACTTGGCTGCTCCACGGCAAACGTGCTATTTCGCTGAGCCTATTTCGCTGAGCTGAGCATATTTCGCTGAGCGATGCGGTCGTTTGAACGATTTAGATCGATCCGTTGAAGTCATCGCCAATCCCCTCCTTTCTATCCTTTCGCCGAATTGCCCATGTCTGTCGAAGCTGACTATTCTGGATTGCACGTCGCTTCTCTTGAAAGTCGTCGCGCAAGCGAGATGGAACGTTTGATCCAGCGGTATGGTGGTGTCGCACACGTCAGCCCTTCGATGCGTGAAGTTCCGATCGATCCGAACCGTGAAGCGATCGATTTTGCCTATCGGGTGATGACGGGCGAAATCGGAATCGTCGTTTTTATGACCGGCGTCGGATTCCGTTTTCTCATGAAGGCGATCGAAAAGCACGTTGATACCCAGCGATTTATCGATGCCCTTTCGGATATCACGACGATCTGCCGTGGCCCGAAACCGGTGGCGGCCATGCGGGAATTCGGGATCCAGCCGACACACCGCATCGGTGAGCCAAACACTTGGCGTGAAATCCTGCAGTACATCGACCGCGAAAAGGTCGGCATCGCGAATCAAATCGTGGGCTTGCAGGAGTACGGGATTTCCAACGCTTCGTTGATCGCTGGACTCGAGGCTCGTGGTGCAATCGTGGCACCGCTGCGGGTTTACGGTTGGGAATTCCCAGAACAGACTGACTTGCTACGTGAAAACATCAAGGCGCTCTCCGAAGGAAAACGCGACGTTCTGCTGCTGACCAGTGCCCATCAAATTGTCAACATGTTGCGTATGGCGGAACAAATGGGCATGTCAGATCAGCTTCGTCGCGGACTACGCAGCACAGCAATCGTCTCGATCGGTCCGACCACAAGCCAGATGCTCAATGAATGTGAGTTTCGAGCTGACATGGAACCGTCGCATCCCAAGATGGGGCATTTGGTCGTCGAATCGGCTCGCCAGTCGGCAACGATGGTCGCACGAAAACGACGTCTTCGGCAAACCGATGTCGCGATCCAAGAATCCAAAGACTTAGCAATGGAAAACGAACAAGCGTCTACAAATCATCCTTCGGTCGATAGCTTGTTTATGAAAGCTTGCCGAGGCGAAGCGACCGAACGGACGCCGATTTGGTTGATGCGGCAGGCCGGTCGATACATGGCTGAATATCGCGAGGTACGCGCAAACCAGAGCTTCCTGGAGCTTTGCTACAACCCCAAGCTTTGCAGCGAAGTGATGTGCACTGCGGTCGAGCGATTGGGAGTCGATGCGGCGATTATCTTTTCGGACTTGCTGCCCCTATTAGAACCGCTCGGGTTCGACCTGGAATTCGTCGCCGGCGATGGTCCTGTTATTCACAATCCCATCCGTAACGAAGGCGATTTGACACGGCTGAAACGCCTCGAAGACCCGCAATCGCTGGGCTTCGTCTATGAAACTGTCAAGCAAACGAGAAAGGATCTTCCCGAATCGATACCTGTGATTGGGTTCTCCGGTTCGCCGTTTACATTGGCTAGCTATGCGATCGAAGGCGGGGGAAGCAAGGTTTATACGCAAACCAAAAAGTTGATGTATGGTTCGCTTAGCTCCACGACTGGTGGGGCTTGGGGCGAGCTGATGGCGACGCTAACCGAAGCGATCACCGTGTACTTGAATCATCAAATCGCAGCTGGCGCGCAGTGCGTGCAACTGTTCGACAGTTGGGCGGGTTGTCTGTCTCCGATCGAGTACACCGAATTTGTTCAGCCCTGGATGGAGAAGATCATTGCCGGGATCGCTCCCAACGTTCCGGTGATTAACTTTGCAACCGGAAATCCAGAGTTGCTGCCTTTGCTCCGAGGCGATAGCCGGACTGTTGTCGGAGTCGATTGGCGAGTTCCGCTACGAGACGCTTGGGACCGGATCGGTCACGACAAGAGCGTGCAAGGAAACTTGGACCCGGCTGTTTTGTTGGCGGAACCCGATGTGATTCGAAAACGGGCAGGTGCGATCCTCTCCAGCGTTTCCGATTTGGACGGACATATCTTTAATCTAGGACATGGCGTATTCAAGGAAACACCCGTGGAACATGCCATCGCCTTGATTGAAGCCGTCAAAGAGCTGAGTGCCAAGTAGTTTTTGGTCGGCTAGTCGTCGAACTGAACTTTGGCGTAGGCCCCTTTGCCGCTGTAAGAATCACGACGCAGCAATCGCCCTTTCGTCCAAACTTCTGCGCCCTCGAAGGTGGCTTTCAGTGGCAAGAAGTTTGACCGTGCTAAGGCATAGTAAAGTTTGTCGACACCGTTTTCGCGTCGAACTTCCAACAGTAGCAAGGCTTCTGGATCCGTAGCACGGGCGAATGCGAACAAGGCACCTTCTTCGATCCCATTTTCAGGATTCTGGTAGCGGTAAAGCGGTTGTGAAAGCAATCGCAGTGTTTCGACCGAACCGTCTTTATCGGTTAGCTCCACCTCGAATCGTTTGGCAACAAATCGCATCCGAGTGAAGGCTTGCGCCGCTGTCGTACCGGTCGATGGGTTGCCTGGAACCGGTTTCCATGTGATTCCGGGCTGTTCCGTTTGCCAGTCCGTTTTGCCATCTCGCGTTGCCCGGATCGGATCGGTGACAAGAGATTGAAACTCGTGGGTTCGGTGCGTGAACGGTGCATACCATTTGAAGATAGACGCGATCACTGCGGGACGTTTGTCATCGGTCCAGATAAAAACCGCTCCGTAAATTTCACCGACCTCGGGATTGGTCCACGTCAGAACGGGCTCGCTGCGAAGCTTTAGCGTCTGATCCCCGGATTGAATTTCGTAGCTGGAGGCAATCTTTGTTGCCAGTTTTGAAAACCGTGATGAAGCCTCGGTTTCATCTGCCGCTGTCCAATCGTTAGTAAGTATCGACAGTCCGATCAGCAACAGTAGACAACGCATCATCAGTTTGATCCTCATCCAATTTGGATAGTGCGAAAGACGCAACACAAGCACGGTGTTACATGATGAACCGCCGATACCTCAAACCTTTGGGAAGGCGCTGGTTGGCTCGGAAGGTTGAGTGTAAGACGTTCTGTCTAATATCGCAAGGAAAAACTCCGGTCGATGCATTGACCGAAGTTAAGTAGGTGCTCCGTTCCATATCAAAATACGGGTTCGGATCATCAGCCGACGGGCGTTAGCCCCGGTTGTTGCAATGAAACCGTGGCTAACGCCAAAGGGCTAATCCAAAAATCGCGTTGGAACGAAGCGTTTGTGAAATGAGGCTAATGCAATGAGATCGCTTCTTGCAGTGGGCGAAGAACGTTGCCGACCAAGAACTCGTCAATCAGGTCTCGGCCGAGGGCAGCCAATCGTGAAAACTCGGTATGAAACGCCTCATTGGGACCGAGGCTATCGAAACGGCGCACGGTCATGTAGACGCTTAATTGGTCTTCGCTGTATTCACCTGTTCTGACTTGATAGGCTGTCGTGCGTGATTCGAAACTGACGCGGCACTGTGTTCGACATTCCTCATCCAGAGAAAACTGAATCGAAGGCTCGTTGGAGAGAACCTTGCCGTACGGTTGGCTGATCAGTTTTTCTAGCGCCGGTGCCACGCCGATCGCTTGAGTAAGAATCTCGTTATGGTTGCCGCGATACCCAAAGTCGAAGCCGAACATCACGCTCAACGATTCACAGTCCAGCGGAGTAATCGATAACTCGTATGGCACCAATTCCAAGATGGTGCGATGCAGTTCGAACGCGGACTCGATCGACTCGGGGTTGACCGTTCCACTGTTCAGTCGGCGTGGTTCGGACGAAACCCAGCGATAGGCACCACGTTCTTTTTCTTCTTCGAGAACGTATTCGGACTTTTCCCGAGAATAGAAGTTTGCCATCTCGGGAAATCGGCGGCGGACCTGTTCAAAAAAGTGCAACACGGATTCACGGTTCTGTGGCAAATCCAATTCGGTAGCCAAGTTCATGTTGATGTAAAAGTCATCGCTGAACATGCCGTAATCACTCATAAGCAAACATTTGTCCTTGGGGGCAATTCCGATAGTTGGAATCGGTTCCAGGTGAATTGTTGGGGGAAAGGGCGATTGCCGATCGACACTTTGGCTATTTGGCAATCGCAGTATTACATCGCGAGCAAAGCACCGTTTGGCAAATCACCATTGATGAAGGCACGGTGTAGCAACGCGAGGCACTCTGCTACTTCGCAAACACTTTGATGTCATCGAATGCATCCAAGTCGTCGAATGATCCAACTCCAATCCGCCCATTGGAGAACGTTTTGTCGACAACTTGCATGTGTGGTTTTTCCATGTCGTCGAAATAGATGCTGATTTCGCCCGTTTCGACGTCACGGATCAGTTTGACTTGGTGCCACTGGTCGTCCCATGGTGTGCGTTTCTCATTTTTAGTCAAAGGCGCTCGGGGAGCTTCGTTGACGATCATGATTTGACCACTCGCAGGGTCCGGCTTTGCCCCGAGGTGTACATAGTAAAAATGCTGGTCGTCTTTGTAGTTGAAGAAGACACAGCAGTCGCGGTGGTTCCCGGTGTCTTTGGTGCTTTTAACTCGGAAGGTGAGTTCAAAACTTCCCAGTGAAAGATCCTTGATCAGCGCCACGTGATGAGGGCTACGAACCGGTGGCTTGTATTCACTTTCACGAGCGGTGATCTCAATCGCCATGGAGCCGTGCTGAGCGTTGTGGTTCCACGTTTTGGGGTCGAGAAACTCCCAACGTGATGTCCCGGACTCGAAATCCTCGCTGAACTTTTCAGTCAACGCCTTGTCTGGTGACTGACCATACAAAGACGTGTGGGGGGCGAGGGTGGGGAAAAGCAATGCGACCACATAGCCGAACTTGGCCACGGATCGAAAATGTAGTTGTGAGACCATGGCTCTGTTTGGACGAGGGGATCGGTCGTTCAGTGGTTCGCGGTTATGCGGTGTTCGCACCACCGGTTCTGCCAACAGAAGCAAACGTCATGGCGAAAAAAACAGCGGTGTCCCGCGAAACCCGTTCGGCAGTGCCCAACGTGACCGGGTCACGTAGTATAGACCAGCTCGCGCACGCGAACCATGAGCCAACGCCCGTGGTAAACGAGGGATTTTGAGGCTTCATCGGAGGTCCAGGTGCTTCGTTCGATATGAAAATACGGGTTCGGGTCATCAGCCGAGGGGCGTTCGCCCCGGTTATTGCGCTGGAACCGTGGCTAACGCCATACGCTAATCCTGAAATCGAGTTTGAACGAAGCACTAGCCATCCTGAGGTACCGTTTCGGCCGGCCACACGACTTTGATTATTGGGCTTTTTCGTATACTTTCGCTGGAACACATCGCCAATTTGCACGGATCGGTCAATGAACACGCTTGCGACGGACACCACGAAGTTACTCGGACGATTCGGACTGCGTGAATTTCGCAAAGGACAATCGGAAGTCATCGAGGCGGTCGCCGACGGACACGACGTGATGTGTGTGATGCCAACTGGCGGTGGGAAAAGTCTGTGCTATCAGCTTCCTTCGTTGGCTCGCGACGGAGTCACGATCGTTGTTTCGCCCCTGATCGCACTGATGAAAGACCAGGTCGACGGTTTACGACAACTGGGAATCCCCGCCGATCTGATCAATTCGACGCTCGACCTGCGACAACAGCAGGATGTCATGGACTCGATGAAACGAGGTGAGCTGAAACTCGTTTACATCGCTCCGGAAAGATTGCGCAACGGTCAGTTTGTAGAAACGCTTGGGCATTGCAATGTCAGCCTGCTAGCGATCGACGAGGCCCACTGTGTAAGCGAATGGGGGCACGATTTTCGACCGGACTATGCGCGTTTGGGGAAGATGCGCAAAAAGTACCTGGGGAATGTTCAGACGATCGCTCTGACGGCGACAGCGACGGAAGCTGTGCGAGAAGATATTTGCTCGATTTTGGAGTTAGAGTCTCCAAAAATTTTCGTCAAAGGGTTCGCCAGGACCAACCTGTTTCTCGAAGTCCAGCAGAGCAAAGGTGAAGCTGAGAAACAGGAGCAGCTGCTGAAGTTCATCAAGTCGCAATCCGGTACCGGAATCATCTATGCGGCGACACGACGCAACTGCGAATCTGTTGGTGAGTGGCTGCCTGAAAAGTTACGTCGTCCGGTAGGCGTCTACCATGGCGGTATGGAATCCGAGCAGAGGCGGATCATTCAGGAAAAGTTTATGGCTGGCGATTTGGCTGCCATCGTCGCGACCAACGCGTTTGGCATGGGGATCGACAAGGCGGACATTCGATACGTCGTCCACTACAACATGCCGGGCACGCTAGAAGCCTATTATCAGGAAGCCGGTCGTGCAGGACGCGACGGTCTGGAAAGTGCCTGCAAGCTGTTGTTTTCCTACAGCGACCGATACACGCAAGAATACTTTATCGAGAACCGGTATCCGTCCAAAGAGATCGTTCAAAAGGTCTACGAATACCTTTTGTCACGTCCCGAAGATCCGATCGAACTGACATTGGAACAGGTCCGCGATGCGGTTGGGGCAGAAAGCGCTGAATCGGTTGGCATGTCGGAGTCTCTGCTTGCGAAAGCCGGTGTGCTGCGGCGATTGGATAGCAGTCAGAATCAATTGATGCTGCGAATCGACAGTCAAACGCCCACGATGCTTGACTACCTTCCACGCGAAGCCAAGACGCGGCGGAAAGTGATGAAAGCCATCGAGCAATTCGTTGGCAAACGTCGATTCGAAGACGTCTTTGTTCGGCCGGATCGTTTGATGAAGCAGGCCGACGTCAGCCGTGACCAGTTGATGCGAACGTTGCGTGAGCTGAAACGTATGAAGGGATTTGATTATGTGCCTCCATTCCGAGGCCGTGCGGTCCATTTCATCCAGCGTGACGTGCCCTTCGAGATGGTCAAAATCGACTTCGAAGAATTGGCTCGCCGGAAAGCGGCTGAGTATGGAAAGCTGGACGCCGTGATCGGATTTGCCCGCAGCGGAGGCTGCCGCCAACGTGTGATCCTGGATTACTTTGGCGACCCAGACAGCAAGAATTGTGGCAAATGTGATCGTTGCTGTGTCGGCCAATCGCAGGCTTCCGGCAAAACACTGCAAGTCGACGATGCTGACGCCAAGGCGATCTTGTGCGGTGTCCGTGTGATTCTAAGTGGTTTTACCCGAATGCACGGTCGCTTTGGCAAAACGATGATCGCGCAGATGCTGTGCGGTTCGCAGAACAAAAAGATGGCTCAGTGGAAACTGAACCGGCTGAGCACCTATGGCATGCTTTCAGAAATGAAGCAAAGCCAATTGTGCAAGGTGATCGACGCTTTGATCGAACATGGAATGGCGGTTCAACGAGAGGTGGACCAGCGACGCCCGACAGTTGAAATCAGCGATTTCGGCAAGGAAGTGATGCACCTACGCACCGCGTTGCCCCCTTCGTTTTTTGCATCGCTGAGCAAAAGCCTGGCGAAGTCCTTGGTGATCGCTTCACGACATATCGAAGCTGCTGATGTTGGTGAGCCAAGCGATTCAGCCAGTGCTTTGGAGTCAGCCAGTGCTTTGGATACAAGCGATGCCGAGTTTGATGACACCGACGATGCTGCTACTGAGCCCAGCAGCGCTGATGCAAGTGAAACAACTGTGCCAGAGACGAATTCGGCCGCAAGTCCGGCTACCAATATTGACGAAGCCGGTGAGCCTGCTGTGTCTAGCGGGATCAGTATTTCGCTTGATGATCTGACAAGTCCGGAGCAGAAGCTTTCCCAGGTGGTCGCCGATGCGCTGAAGCGATGGCGTCGCCGAACGTCAGCCGCGTTAGGGTTGCCAGCGTTCCGTGTATTGAGCAACGCGACGGTGCAACGCCTTTCGGAAATTCGTCCGGCATCGAGCAGCGAACTCGAAGAGATCTCCGGCATCGGGCCTTCGACGATGGAGCAACACGGTTACGACATCCTTGAAGTGATTCGTTCGAGCGAAAGCGAACATCTGTCTTTGCAGCCGGAGCAAGGTGATGATCCCGTGGCGACGGGTCGTGAATCGTCGGGAGCCGCTGCTGGCATCGTCGACCGTTTAAAGTCTGAGTCGGAAGTGGAAGAGCATCATCCGGTCAGTCGTGCTGAACCAGCGGATAGCAGCGTGGCGACTGGCGCCCAGTCATTATTGGAGCAGCCATCATTGGAGCAGACATCAATCGAGAACGTGAGTGATCGAGATGCCTACT
Source organism: Stieleria sp. JC731 (assembly GCF_020966635.1). NCBI lineage: Bacteria > Pseudomonadati > Planctomycetota > Planctomycetia > Pirellulales > Pirellulaceae > Stieleria > Stieleria sp. JC731. Next base: position 1,046,611 of record NZ_JAJKFQ010000005.1, read on the forward strand.
GGACTTGGCGTCTGTTCACCGAAGGGTTCAGTTTTGACGAGGTGTGCGAGATTCGTCACTTGGGGAGGGCCGATGTCGACACACATTTGTCACAAGCGGAATCTGCCGGGCGTCGAGTGCTGCCAAATTGGCGTCTGTGAGCCGGATTCGGTTTTTCGTCGAAATTGATACAATCGTAACGTCACTCGTTGAATCACGACGGAATGTGCCCCCAACAGTAGCTGACCCCTGCGGAACCCCGACCCATGTTTTGACACGCCGTTAAACTGGCACTAGGCGGTAATCGTGTTTGAGCGTTGGAAAATGGCATCGGGTTTGCTGACCCGAACCAAGTCCGCAAGGTCTGCCACGAATGTCCGTTGGAGTCTGTCCGTCGGAGTCGTTCGTTGCTCGACACAAAGCCTGATGAACCGGAACAAAGATCAAAGGATCAATACCGCTTCAGCAGGTTGGACGTGACCGCCCGCTAGGATCTTCACAAACGTTCCGATCAATGCAAGGTCGCATTCGGGGCTCGAACAGTGTTAGCGGCATCATCTGTACTACTTAAAATCTGCGTCCGCTACGGAACGCATCGCACTTAAAACAAATCACTTATGGAAAATCGTCGCGAAGAACCGGAAGCAAAAAGCGATCCACCACGTCGAAACAGCGGTTTGTTGATCGCGTTGGTGATCTTGGCGGCTTTCGCGATCCTGTTTTGGAGAACCGAGGACAACGGGTCTCGGGTTAAATACAGCTTCTTTCGGAACGAACTGCTAACCAAGCGTAACGTCGAGTCCGTCAGCATCGGCGCTGGGCGCGTCTACGGTACGTTTAAAACCGAACCGACCGCACCGCCCGTGATCAAAGACGGTCGCGAAGTCTACGAAAAGGATGACGACGGCAACCCGGTTAAGCTGCAAAAGAAGTTCTTTGTCAATCGGTCGCTCGATTCCGAATCGGCTGCCCGTCTCGAAGAAGACTTGGCGAAGGCAAATGTTCCATTCGAATATCGTGATCGCGACAACTCGCGAGAGATGTTCCAGCTGCTGATCTTCGTCGGATTGCCCATCTTACTGCTGCTGTTTGTCTTCATGATGATCCGTCGAACACGGAACGACATCATGGGCGGTGGCTTTCTGTCGGGGTTCGGCAAAAGTCCGGCGAAACGATTTGAAGCCAACGAAAGGACCGTTACGTTCAGCGATGTCGCCGGATTGGAAGGCGTGAAGGCTGACCTGCAAGAGATCGTCGACTATCTAAAAACGCCCGATAAGTTCCAAAAGCTGGGTGGGCGAGTTCCCAAAGGCGTCTTGCTGAACGGACCTCCCGGAACCGGTAAGACTCTGTTGGCTCGTGCTGTGGCTGGTGAAGCCGAAGTGCCGTTTTATTCGGTCAACGGTAGCGAGTTCATTCAGATGTTCGTCGGCGTCGGTGCCAGCCGTGTTCGTGACTTGTTCCAAACGGCAAAGCAAAACAGTCCAGGCATTATTTTCATCGACGAAATCGACGCGGTCGGGCGCCAGCGTGGTGCCGGGCTTGGCGGTGGCCATGATGAGCGTGAGCAAACGTTGAATCAGATTCTCGGCGAAATGGATGGGTTCACGCCTAGCCAAGCTGTCATTGTGATTGCCGCGACCAACCGGCCTGACGTTTTGGACCCCGCACTTTTGCGTCCAGGGCGATTTGACCGTCACATCACCGTGAACCGTCCGACCATGAAGGGCCGTGAAGAGATTTTCAAAGTTCACGTCCGTGACGTCCCGCTTGCCGACGATGTCAAACTGGATCGTCTGGCTGCCGGCACGATTGGTCTGACCGGTGCCGATATTCAGAACATGGTCAACGAAGCAGCTCTGTGGGCCGCTCGTAATGACAAGAAAGAAGTCGATATGGATGACTTCGACTACGCCCGTGACAAAATCCTGATGGGAGCCAAACGCGAAGAAGTTTTGCGTGGCATCGAAAAGGAAAAAACGGCGTACCACGAGGCCGGGCATACACTGACCGCGTGGCACCTCGACGGCGCTCACACTGTTCACAAAGTCACCATCGTTCCGCGTGGTCGAGCACTCGGGGTGACGCAGTATGTGCCAAACGAAGACCGACTAAACGTCAGCAAGAAAGAACTTGAGCACCAGCTGATCGTTCTTTTGGGAGGCCGCGCGGCCGAAAAGATCATCTACGACGAACCAACTGTCGGTGCAGAAAACGACATCGAACGCGCCACCGGCATCGCTCGGCGAATGGTGACCACGTGGGGGATGAGTCCTAAGCTTGGTCCCGTTTGCTACAAAACGAGCGACGAAGATCCGTTCTTGGGCCGCGAAATGCACCAGCAGCGGCAGTTCAGCGAGCATACGCAGGAACTGATCGACGAAGAGGTGTCGCGAATTTTGTTGGAGGCCGATCAGCGTGCCGAGCAACTGCTTCGCGAGCATCGTTCCGATTTGGACAAAATTGCGCAAGAGTTGGTCGAGCAAGAGGAGCTGGACGAAGAGCAGATCACAACTTTGATCGGCGAATCGATCCAGCGGAAAATGAAGTCGCAAGACTGCGAACCCGAAGGTGTGGTTTCATCGCCCGAAGTCAATGACGCGGGAATTTCCAACCCGGTGATCAACCGCGACGAATGAGTGACACCCAGCCGGTAAAGTCCGATGTCGCTTCGGCTGCTAAGAAAGCGGTCAAGCTTGGGTTTGGACGATCGACACACGTTTTGGTGATCTGCATGGATCGCAAAACCGGGAAATGTTGCAAGGGCGATGCGATGAATGAGGCGTGGAAGCACCTCAAGTCGCGTTGCAAAGAATTGCGGAAGAAAGGGCAGTCACCGGTTTTGCGCATCAAGTCAGCTTGCCTGGATATCTGCAAGGCTGGGCCGATCATCGGCGTGTTGCCCGATGATGTCTGGTACGGCTTCTGTACTCCGAAAGTGATTGATCGCATCTTTGACGAGCATCTTGCTCAGGGGCAGGTGGTCAAAGAGTTTGTTATCGCTTCGAAGGCGGTTTCAAATTAGGCAGTTTGGCATCAACGCGGGGCATCAATCATTGGTGCCTAGGCTCGCAAGGCCGATGGCAGCGAAGCGATTGCTTTCGATGCTTTGACACATTCACGAGTCGTTTGCGCATCAAAAACCGCCGTGCAGTCAGGGCTGCACGACGGAGTGTTTGGTGTCCGGATTGGTTGCTAGCTCGATTAGCCAGCCATTCGGGAAATGCGGTTGCCCGGTTGCGCGATTTCGTTCGCGTTGGGCTGATAGCGATATTGCATAAGGTAGGCGTCTTCGACGGTGTCGTCGTAAAAATCACGTAGGACACTGATCGCTCGGAATCCGAGGGACTTGAAGAACAGTTGTGCTTCAAGATTGGTTTCGCGTACTTCGAGCATGATTCGGTTACGTCGCTCGTGAGAGAGCTTTCCGAATAGCTTGCTGCACATTGCGTTTCCGACACCATCACGTCGGTGGTCGGGGTGAACCGCAAAGTTCAGGATGTGCAGCCGGTTCTTGTGCAATTCGTAGATCATGAATCCTACGATTTCATCATCCTTTTCGGCGACCATGCCAATGCAGTTTCGTTGGCGAAGGCAGCGAATAAAGTCATCTTCGTTCCAAGCGAATTCGAAGCATGCTTTTTCAATACCGAGGACTGATGGCATATCGCGGCGAATCATCCAACGAATATGTACACAGACCGGGGTTTCTTTGGCTTGTTTCACTTCTGGTCTCCTTTCCAGCGAGACGATTACCCCGGCCAGCGCTCCGAAATGCGCGGGGAATCGAATTTAATCCGTCAACCAAACCAGCAAATCGTCCCGTTCATCGTGCCGTTTGCCGTTCTCACGGGAAAATAGCAGACGGTCCAGAGTGAACCAATACGGATTAGGCTTACTTTCCTGGCTGACCGAGATCAGTCGTCGTCGGTGGAATTCTGTCACGTCGTTTCGTACGGTGGTCAGGTGTAATCGACCGACTGGTCCGTACGAGCGTCGCTCATGTGGGGCGGTGTTATTCAACTGGCATGTCGATTTGCCGCCAAGTGAAAAATGAGTTGAAAACAGGAAAAGATTTCGTCAACTCAACGCAGCTTGCCAAAGCCCTAAAGCCGGGTTCTGGATGAAGTAGTAATCGCTGCCGTCGACATCTTTGTGCCATCCATCGGTCAGTTTCGAAGGGTTGTAGCGGGCCATCAATTCGTTGATGTCGCCAGGGGTATATCCGACGGAACTGATTTCATCGGCGGTCAGTTTTCCTGCCGCGTAAACGACTTCAAAACGGTTTTCCGAGGAACCGTGAACCAAGTGGGCTGCGGCGGATGGGTTGGCCGCGAGATCTTCGTTCGTTTCGACCAGACCGACGATTTCGCTTTTGGTCAGGTAACCATAACGACGGATCAGTCGGTCAATTTCGTGGTCCTCGCCAAATTCTTCGACCGCTGGGCCAAGTATGGTCAGCCGACCGCCGTCTGCGATCGCTAGCCTTGTCCGGTAGATCGCCTTGTTACCCAGCCAGGTGCTTTTAAATTCACTCGGATCGAGATAGGCGACAATGTGCTCAGGTGGCTTTTCGAGGTGTGTGATGTTGACCTGATGCGATAACTCGGCAGCTTTGAAGAAAGTTTCGTGATCGTCGCCAATATAAAGGCCGCGAGTGTGCAGGCTGCCGTCTGGCATTTGCTGGATGACCGTCAGTGCGTACAGCAACGGCAGTTCCTTGCAGAACTGGTCCTGAGCGTAGTTAAGGATCTGGCGAAGCGGTGTGTTGGCTCGCCCCAGTGTTTGTTCGATACCGTAGACGGCACTTAAGTAATGACTTTCGTTGATCCCTTCGGCGCCGCCGGTGCCAACGAAAATGTTCTTGTTGTAGTTCGCCATCCCGATGACTTCGTGAGGAACGACCTGACCGATCGAAAAGATCAAGTCGTGTCCACCGTCACGCAGCAATTTATTGACCTGAGCTTGCCAGGGTCGGTTGTACAGCCCGTCGGTTACTTTTGCGACGTACTCAGCAGGGACCGTCCCCAGCGTTACGACATCGTCACGCCAGCGGTGAGGACGAAACAGGTCCAGCGGTACCCCAGGAAACATGTGTGACAGCTGTTCCGGCTTCATCGGGCTGTGTGTTCCCAAGGCCGGCATGATGTCCTTGATCGCATCGCCGAGCATCTCGTAGCACAGCGAGGTGATCTCACCGGCGCGGCTGAAAAATCGCGTATGGTCGGGCGGCAGCAGCAAAGCTTTCTTGGGGGCACCGATTTTTTCAAACGTTTCGCGCAAGGCTTCGCGAAGGTCGTCACTGGTCAACGAGGTCGACGCACTGCCGGTTTCAAAATAAGTCGTCATTAGGCGAGGTGGGGAAGGGCTGCGGAAGCGGATAGGGCAATGGAAAGGATAAGAACACAGCAATGTAGCAGCCAGTAGGGATCCGGTACCGCGAGCCGGCATGGTCCTTTGGCAACTCCGCGTGATTGAGATCTGCCCTGGGAGTTGGACTCTGGTGATATTGGCCTCTGGGAGTTCGATTGACTTTGTCAGGGCAGGTTTGCTACCCCAGGGGCTGGAATCTTCCTCGGAACCTATGGCAATCTCGGATGAAAAGCTCTGTTACAAGCCCGATGCAACGATTAATTGCGGTCCTCGCCGTGATCGGTTTGGTTGTTTCAGCTTCCCAGCGGACGCTCGCCCAAGAACCGGAAATTCCGTTGTGGCAGATGGGCATTGCAACCTTTCCCGGTAAAGCCCCAGCGACGGAGGGAGCCACGTTGTCCGGTAGTGTTCAGGCACCGCCAACCGATGTACCGACAACCGCCGTTCCGTCATCCGAAGTCGCGACCGTCAGTGCAAATCTTCCGGTACCGATTCCCGAGTCGATGATGGATTTGCCATTGGTCGATCCAGGAAACTTGGTCGCAGATGGGCCGGCCTCGGAGTTGCCGATCGGCAGTGCGATCGAATCAGGGCAGACCGCGGAGGAAATGCCTTTGGCGGAAGAGTCGATGTCGTGGTACCAGGTTCCCTGGCAATGGGTGACACAAGGTTGGGTCAATCATGCCGAATTTGGGCTCGATGGTAGCAGCGGTAACTCTAAAACGTTGGCGTTGCAAACGGGTCTGGAAATGAAACGCAAGACGGATCAATACACATTGGCTTTGGATTTCGACTATCGCAAAGCGACCAATCGTGGCGTCACAACAGAAGACAACGGACGCTACAACTTGGATTATGATCGGATGTTTAAAAGTTCGCGTTGGTCAGCGTTTGGCAAGTTCGGCGCGGAGTGGGATCAGTTCAAAGCGTTCGATCTGCGTCTGAATATGAACGGCGGTGTGGGCTATTACTTTTTACGGAGTGATTCGGCCACCTTTGCGACTCGGTTTGGTGCCGGTGCGTCGAAGGAGTTCGGTGCCCCGGATGATGATTGGAAGCCGGAAGCTGTCTTTGGGACCGAGGGTGAGTTTCAAGTCAACAAACGCAACAAGATCAAAGGCAAGCTTGAATATTTTCCTGCTTGGGAAGATTTCTCCGACTATCGGTTGGTCGCCGATGCGGCATGGGAGATCTTGCTGGATGAGGCTGAGAACTTGTCATTGAAACTTGCCGTCACCGATCGCTACGACAGCACCCCTCAGGGGGCTCGTCCCAATGACGTCTACTATTCGATGCTGTTGTTGATCAAGTTTTAACAGCGAGCCTTGTTGAAGCTTTGACGATTGAAATAGAAAAGGCCAACACCAGTTTCTGAAAACTTGTGTTGGCCTTTCGCGTTAGTTTCTGATCAGCAGCTACTCGGGGCTAGATCAATTCAGTTTCGCCCGGCACGGCAAAGCTTGGCTCAGGAAGCTCGCTGTCGTAGCTGAGGTTTTCTGGGAACAGGCTGAGCTTGGATTCTTCGGTCAAGAATTTCCAGTCGACCTTCTTCCCGGTGTAGGCTGCGATTCGTCCAAGGACCGCGGTCATTGAGCTGTCGGCGGTTTCTTTTAGTTCGACGATTGGCTCGCCGGCTCGGATCGAATCGACAAGGTCTTTGTGTTCTTGGCGATAGGCATCTTGGATGTTGCCTTTCATCGACCAGATTTCATTGCCGTCTTTGTCATAGATCATCGCCCCGCCGTTGCTGCCGAGGATCGTAGCGGTACCGTTGGATCCGAAGATGCGGTTACCGACTTCGGACTGTGTTCCGCGGATTTGGCGACACATGAACGAGACTTGTCGGTCGCCTGAGTAGGTGTAGTCGACGGACATGTTGTCCCACATCTCGCTGTCGTCGGGGCGAGTGAATCGTCCGCCACCGGCGTAGGCCGATTCCGGTGGTCCACCCATGACCCAGTTCATCACGTCGACGTTGTGAACGGCTTGCTCGGCAATCTGATCGCCAGACAACCAAATAAAGTGCATCCAGTTGTAGATCTGATACTGGGCATCAGTCATGCCTTCCTTGCGTGGGCGATACCAGATGCCGGTGCTGCAATAGCGGGCGGTCATGTTGATAACGTCGCCGATCGCACCTTCATGGATTCGTTGGATCGCTTCGACGTAATTGGTTTGACGTCGATACTGAGTCCCGGTGACGATTGCGGTTCCTGATTCCTTGGCCAAGTTATGGGCTACCAAGCAAGTTCGGTAACCTTCTGGGTCAACACAAGATGGCTTTTCCGCGAAAACGTGTTTGCCTGCTTGGACTGCCTCAAGGACGTAGTAGGGGCGAAAGCCAGGAGGTGTTGTCATCAACACCAAGTCGATTCCGGGATCATCAAGGATGCGTTTATAGGCATCTAGCCCGACGTAGTTCTTGCTGGAACTGACATCGACTTTTTCACCAAAGGTTTTAGCAAGACGCGGCAAGATGCCTTCGTGCTTTGCCGGATCGATATCCGCAGTGGCGACAAGTTTGATGTTGTCGTTGATCGTCATCGTGTCGTTGAGCGCACCGCTACCACGACCACCAAGCCCAACGATCCCAATTCGCAACATTTCTGTGTTTGCCGCGGCTGGTTCTGCTGAGTGGACCGCCGGGGCATGAAGTGCAGTGGCGCCGATACCGGAGGCGACAGCCGAACCTTTTACCAAGAATTCGCGTCGAGTAGGCGAGTTGTTGGTGTCAGGCGTCGGTTTGTTTGACGGTTCAAAGCGATCTTGCATTGCGAGAGATTCCTAGGCAGTGAAATTGGCGGGAATTGGTGTGGTTAATACAGGCTCACACCAGATCGTAAATGGAGGGAGGAACTCGCATTCTACTCCGCTGCGCCAGTAGCGTGTACGACAACTTGGGCCGTCAGAACCCAACAATCGGTTCTTTGTCAGTGAGCGGTAATCACACCCCGTGGGCAGCTATTGCGCTCGCGAAATCATCAGCTGATCCGGTGATGCTATTGGCGAATGATCCCACAGAGTGGTGTGGATTGGGCAAAGGTTGCGCTGCTGCGAAGCGACATTGGCCATGGTCATCAGCCAGCGAGCGACCTGGTCGAATCGATCACCTTTCGTGTGTGTGGTAGCAGATCCACCGATCCAGTGGGGGAAACGCCTCAATTGGCCTGTCGGAAAACTCTGGCGAAACTACATTGGTGCGTTCGCAAATCGGCCGTATGAAAAATGACGCGAGTCCGCCGCTGCCAGTCGAGTGAAGAAGTCGAGGTGTAGGTCAGTCCAGCTGTGCGAGCCGTCGTTTCCCCTTAATGACACCGGCCATAAAACTGATAAACTTTTGAAATGACAGAACAACAACCAACCAAATCAACCAATCCGATGGTCGCCCCTTCGCGAGCCATCCGTCCTCGCGGTATCGAATACAGCCGCAAACTTGCTGCTGCCGCAGCCACTGTCGCGCTCGATAACAAGGCGCAGGACGTTACTGTGATCGATGTCTGTGGCCAATCTGCCGAGTTTGACTTGTTTGTCATCGCGACCGGCCAGAGTCGTCGTCAATTGCACGCGATCAGCGAACAAATCGATGATGCCCTGGAAAAGGGGCTCGGTGATAAACGCTATGGGATCGAAGGCTATGACGAGAGCCATTGGATCGTTCTGGACTATGGCAGTGTTGTCATTCACCTATTCGACGAAGAGACTCGCGAGTTCTACGACTTGGAATCCCTGTGGGCGGACGGAACGCCGATCCCACTAGCAGACCTTGGCGTCAAAGCTGATCAGTAGGTCAGTGCCCTAGCGCCCCGATCACTCGAGCGTCGATCAACCCTTTTATCGCGACCGGGATCTGGGTCGCTAATGGTTTTCTGGACTAACGATGCACATTCCCCAATTGCTTTCTCAGCGTTTCGCAGACGCCATCTCTCAATGCCCCTTCGCTGACAAAATTGATGACGTTCAGCGTTTTTCGGGGATGATTCGAATCGCGGGGAATCCCAAGTTTGGTGACTACCAAGCCAACTTTGCGATGCCGATCAGCAAGCTCGTCGGTGGATTGAATCCGCGTGACGTTGCGCAGCAAATTGTCGACTTGGTCAAGATTGATGACCTTTGCGATCCACCCGAGGTTGCCGGCCCAGGTTTTATCAACCTGAAGTTGCGCGATGACTATATCGCCGCGAAGATGACGTCGATGCTGGACGACCCACGATGCTTGGTCGATTCGGTCGAGGATCCTAAGAAGATCCTAATTGACTATTCGTCACCCAACGTTGCCAAGCCGATGCACGTCGGGCACATCCGAACCACGGTAATTGGTGACTGCCTTGCCAAGACGCTTTCGTTCATCGGGCATGAGGTCATCACGGACAATCACTTGGGTGACTGGGGCACACAGTTCGGGATGATCATCTATGGCTACAAGCACTTCGGCGATCCCGATGTGGTTGCCGCCGATCCGGTGCCTGAACTTGCAAAGCTGTATCGGTTGGTCCATCAGCTGATGTCGTACCACAAGGCCGTCGATTCCCTCCCGCGACTGCGTGAGCAGATTGATGCGTTTGGTCAGCAGGTAGATGAAGCAAAATCCAAAGCCGCTTCGGCGGAAGGCAAGGAAGCGAAGAAACTGCGTAAGCTTGCCGATTCGTTGGGCAAGAAGATCTCGGCATGCAAGGAAAGTTTGACGAAAGCTGAGGCGACGATTCAAGAGATCGAGTCAGACCCCGATGCGAAGAAACGCGCCGACCAGCATGCGCAAATCGCGACGGCAGTATTGGAAGAAACATCCAAGTTGCACGCCGGTGATGAAGAGAATAAGCGACTTTGGGAGCAGTTCCTGCCGTACTGTAAGGACGAGATCAATCGTGTTTACAAGCGTTTGAATGTCAGCTTTGACCACACACTTGGTGAGTCGTTCTATCACCCAATGTTGCGGGCCACGGTCGATGATTTGCAAGATCGAGGGTTGGCCAAGGAAAGTGACGGCGCGATCTGTGTCTTCTTGGATCAGTTCGACGCACCGATGATCATTCAAAAACGCGACGGAGCGTTTTTGTATGCGACCACCGACTTGGCTACTTTGAAATACCGCGAGGAAGAATTCTCGCCAGATGAAATTTTGTATGTCGTTGATGCTCGACAAAGCGAACATTTCGACAAGCTCTTCGCGGTTGCCGATTTGACAAAGCTAACGACCGCAAAGTTGGTTCACGTTAGCTTTGGAACCGTGCTTGGCGAAGACGGTAAGCCGATCAAAACGCGAAGTGGTACTTTGATAGGACTTGAAAGCCTATTGGACGATGCTGTCGATGCGGCGCACCAAGTGGTGTGTGATCCTGATCGATTGGTGAGCCTGGACCCACCCATGGATGATGAGGAAAAACGCAAGGTCTCCGAAACGATTGGTATCGGAGCCATTAAGTATGCTGACCTATCACACCACAGAACTAGTGATTATCAGTTCAAGCTTTCAAAGATGGTTGCGTTGTCAGGAAATACTGCAACGTACGCCCAATATAACTATGCCCGGACCCCAAGCATCCTTCAGCGAAATGGTGTAACGGAGCAGGATGTACACCAACGCGTGGCGAAATCAGGACTGCAGTTGACGCATCCTGCCGAGCGTGACTTGGCTCTGATGCTGTTGAGATTCGAGGAATCGTTGCGCAGCGTTTATGAAGATTACGCCCCCAATCATCTCGTTGACTATGTGTACGGACTTGCAGAGACGTTTGCAAAGTTCAATGTACAGTGCCATGTGTTAAGGGCTGAATCGGAAGAGATTCAAACAACACGGTTAGCGCTCGTGTTATTAACCGGACGTGTTCTACAAACAGGTTTAGGTTTACTTGGTATTGATGTTGTCGAGAGAATGTAGATAGCAATTCTCGTCCGCATTAAAAAAGTGTGTATAAGCATCGTGTTTTTCGGGGGGGCCCTTGACGATGCTGATTGACACTTGGTTTCAATGCTCTATTTTTAAAAGCGCGTTGAGATGCTTGACTGTCGCAAAGGGCGAGTCATGGATGGTCTTTGAGACCCAATCGCCTTATCAGACTCAACGATCCGGCTTTGATATATGTTGAAGGGGCAGCCGCAAGGATGACTTCTAGGCGGCGGTTTGGGGCTTGGTTTCGATTGTAAGTCGATCGACAAAAGCATCTTGTTATTGTTGAATCCTTTCAAATGTTTCTAGTACCTCCAATGGATGAGGGTATTTGAGAAACCAGTAGGTAAGAGAAGATGGCCAAAAAAGGTAGCGGACCAAACAAGTCACTCGAGATTCGTAACTATCTCGCGAAAAAGCCTGACGCAAAGCCACGTGAAGTTGTCGAGGCGATGAAGGCGAAAGGCATCGAAGTTTCTGCACAGTTCGTCAGCACTGTAAAATCGACGAGCAAGAAGTCTGGTGGGGTTCATCGTGGCCCAGGGCGTCCAGCCGGATCGACGAAGAAATCTGTCGCGCCAGCTCGTCGGCCTGCCGCAAGCACTTCAGGTGACAAGATCTCTATCGAATCGCTTATCCGACTCAAAGCAGTCGTTGAAGATCTCGGTATCGAGGAAACACGCGTTGCTCTGAACGCTCTTGAGCAACTGAGCAGCTAGGACCCACTAGCTGGCAACCATGTGTTGCAGTTCGCGCGTCCATGGCGATTGAATGCGAAGTTGCTCCAGTGCAACATTTATTCTGTCCTGTGGTCGCATGATAAGTGCGTACGCGCAAAACATTGCTGCGAATCTCCCTATCGAACCTGTGTTACCGCTTGGTGCTTGAGGTTTGGACAGCTTGCCCAAAATGTTTGTCTGTTGGGCATCCTGCCTGTCTATTTGGTTCGGCAGTAAGACTTACGATTCCAGCGTCATTGCAATGGTCCGCAGGTATTGCGGGTCGACGGAGGTTGCGAGGCGCTGGCAAGGGGCAAGTGCTTCGATACAACTCGATTTTAGAATTAGCCGTATAACGCTAGCCACGATTACAGTGCGCTAACCGGGCCTAATGCCCGTCGGCTGATGGCTCGAGCTCGTGTTTTCATGTGGAACGAAGCACTCGTTGATTTTGGCAAATCGCTGAGCTTCTTTTTGGGGGCTTCTTTTTCTGGGCTTCTGTTTCTGAGCTCCCGTTTCTGGGCGGCTGTTTCTAATAGCCAATGGCAGGTCGCCGTCTGTTCGGTTTCGTTTCCTGCGTCAAAGACGATTCCGCAATTTCGACTTTTGGCAATGGCGTCCATCTGGGTGGGGTGATAGCCATCGTGCGGTTTTACAGGCAGTTCGTCGCATAATCAGTAAACCAGTCGTCTGATTTTGCTATCGGTGGCAATTGTGTAGAGACGACTTTTCGTTGGTTGGTGTAAACTGTTGGCAGCTAACACCCCCCACACGCGCTGCAAAAATCTGTTTGTAACCGATGCAAATCCAGACTCCGGAAGACTTTGCCCGCCGAATTGTCGATTTAGGCCTCGCCGAACGTCGCCTTGTTGAAAGTGCCATGGGCGAGCTTGGGGGCACCGAATTTACGCTCGACGCAGTTGTCAATCAAATGCAGCGTCGCGGTCTGGTCACTACCTTGCAGACCGAAAAGATCCTGCGTGGTGACCGTATCGGCTATTTCTATGGCGAATACAAAGTCCTGTACCTGATCGGTGCTGGTACGTTCGCGCGAGTTTACCGAGCCAGTAAGGGCGACAAAGTCTTCGCGGTAAAGGTGCTTCGCAAGCGTTTCCGGGACGAGCCCAAGGAAATGGAGCAGTTCTTGCGCGAAGGGCAGATGGGGCTCAAGCTCCGACATCCAAACATCGTCAGCATTTATGAGGTCATTGCCGATCCAAGAAACCCATTCTTGGTGATGGAATTTGTCGAAGGCCAAACGTTGCGCGAATTGGTTCGGTTGCGTGGCAGTTTGCCTTATGATCTTTCGCTCAAGTTGATGGCGGAGATCGCATCGGGACTGGCGCATGCGGCGAGCATGGGGATCTCGCACCGTGACTTGAAGCTCTCGAACGTTTTGATTTCTTCCGACGGAAAAGCGAAGCTGGTCGACTTTGGATTGGCCGCGCTTAGCGATCGAAAGAACCCTGATCAGATTGCCGATTGCCCGAACGCTCGAGCGATCGACTACGCGGCACTGGAGCGTGGGACGAACGTTCGCAAAGACGACCCCCGAAGCGACATTTTCTTCGCCGGAAACATGCTTTATCACATGCTGGCCGGGACTCCCGCGTTGTCGGAAACCCGTGACCGCTTGGCTCGATTGAATGTGACACGTTTTCAGCAGATCAAGCCGATCAACGAACTGGTCGATGACTTGCCGGGTTTGGTCACGCAGCTTGTCGGTAAGATGATGGAGTTCAGTCCTGCGGATCGGATCCAAAGTGCGGCGGCACTGACCGCCGAAGTTCGTCGAGTGATCGATCAACTGGAAAAAGGCGTCACGACAGTTCGTGAAAAGTCTGACGACGGGACGGGGCAGCACTACGATGACGATGACTCGCCGACCAACGAAGGCGAAGGTTACGTTGTGATGTTGGTTGAGTCCAAAGCCAATTTGCAAAACGCGATTCGCGAGCGTCTAAAGGCACGTGGCTATCGTGTACTTATCATCCAAGATCCCAATCGTGCCCTCGCGAGATTTGAGGATAGCGATGAGATGGCAGCTGATTGTGTGATCTTCAGCGCCGCGGAAATGGGGACATTGGCGTTAGAGGCGTACAACAAATTCGCTTCCGACGAGCATACGGCCGAGATCCCTGCAATCTTGTTGGTCGACCGACGACAGGTGAAAATTATTGCCGAGGCGAAACGCGGGCCTCGTCGGCAACTGCTCGCCCTGCCGTTGAAAGTTCGTGAGTTGCGTGCCGGATTGATGAAGGTACTCGCAGGGACGCAGCGTCGTCCGCTGGGAACTTACTAATTTCCATCGGTCTGTACTGACGGCGCATCCTGCTGAGTTCCTGTTGTCGCCCTTGACTCCGTGAAGCCAGCGTTCACTCCCGCTGGTACTGTCTTGTCCAAGGCGACTTTGTGAGAAATCAAAGCTGAAATCAACAGGTCGTTAAACTCTGCGATCTACTTTGTTGTCCATTTCGGCTCTGGTTCGATCGTCTCCGCAACTGGGGAACCTTGGTCTTTCCGCCCGCTGCCTTCCAAGCGGCTGATGATTTCGACCGACATGTCGTCGTCGCAGGCGATTTGGCAACTGAGTCGAACGCCGGGTTCAGTCACCTCACGGACGCGTAAGGTTTCCTTCTCTGCCTCGGTCATCTTTTCTGGTTCGCCTTCGACAATTTTGACGCGACATGTGGTGCATCGAGAGACGCCACCGCACGCGTGCAATTGGTCGGTTCCGCCTTCTTCAACCAGGGCTTTGACCAAGCGTTTCCCGGCAGGAACGTCAACTGTTTTGTCACCGTTAATTGTCAATTTCGGCATTCTAAAATCCGTTGTGAATCGAGGCTTCCGCCGGGGCGGACTGTGAAGTTTGGATCGAACTAGAATCTGAGGCCACTTGGCATCGCATCCTGTCGCCGCATCGGTAGAATAGCGTGTTGGCCACCGTCCTTCACAGCGGACTGGCCCCGCACCCACGTTTGCATGTTCTTTCGTTACGCCTTGTTGGGGTTCGGGAACAAGTTGGGGCTCGGGAAAGTGATCGCTCAGAGAAGGACAACGGATCGACAATGACGAAACACCTAGAAGTTCACTGACAAGTGACGGTAGGGCGATCGATCGGATTTTGTTGTGATGGCAAAATCCGGAAGCAACCGTGTGCGATTGAGCGATTGCAGATTGCCTCAGAAGCTAGACGAACAGGAATTGATTGAAGCATGGATTTGATGACGGAGAACTTGCCTGCGGCGTTCGGATTGCTGTTGGGCGAAGCAGTCTCCAGGCTCGTGGACGATCATCACGAGTCATTGGACAAGCGGGCCGCGATGCTCAAAATTGAACAGCCGAAGTTCTCTCAGAATGACGGCGGGATTTCGTTTGAGTTTCGTTTGCGACCTGATCGAAGCCTTCCCTATGTCGTGCAGCTCGATATCGCCCCCGATTTGGACGACATGGACGAGTCGGACTCACCGATGGATTTGTCCCTTCGGGCCGATGTCAAATGCGAATGCCGTGACTTCCTTCGCACCTTTGAAAAGGTTGGTGAAGGCCGTTGTAGCTGCACCCTTGCTGCCGCTTGGTGGTTGCACGAACAAATCGCACGGCGAAACAGTGAGGAAGTCTTGCTGTTTTTGAGTGACCTTAAAGCTGACAATGTCGCGGCAGGACGAGAAGTCATTACTCAAATCCTGAAACTGACCGACGAGGCTCAGGAAGACGAAACGTCATCGGATTCCCGAGTGCAGTGGCGCGTGCAGATGTCTGGCAACCTGTTGTACGGACCGGTCGCCATCAATCCATTTGTTCAGAAGCTAAAGAAGAACGGGAAAGGTTGGTCACGCGGAAGACAAGCGACATCGTTTGACTTGATTCGACCACAGCCCGGATCTACATCACTGGATTGCCAAGTCGCCGCCTTGGTGTCGCAGGCCAGTGGTGATGTCAATCGTGAATACTACAACTTGTTTCAAGCGATCGATCTGCTTGTCGGACATTCCAACATCGCTTGGGACGACACCAACGGAACGCCGTTGGAAATCATGCGAGGCGAATTAGGCATTTCGCTTCAACCGGTCGAAATCGACTCGTTAGAAGACGACGAGCGAACTGGAGAGATCGTTTCGGAAACGGAGTCGGACCCCAGCCGCAGAAAGACTCTTTATCGAGTCGGCTTTTCCGTTCCGGGAATTGATATTCAGATCGATCAGTGCGAGTTGGTTCTTGGCAATTTGCATCCGGCACAGCCCGTTGTCTTAATCGCCGAAACCAATGGCTCGCGATTGATTTTGGCACGGCTGCGTGACCGTCGGGCCACACGGCTGGTGTCGTATCTATTGCGTAGTGAGCTTTCAGAGATTCTGGTTGATGACGAAACCGCTTCGAAGCTTTCGCTTAAAGCCGGTGCACTCGGTCAATTGGTGCGCATTGACTTGCCAGGCCAGCTTGCCGGACCGATCGAAGACGTCTCCGCCGAATTGGTGATCGAACTGCGTCCGCGTGGTGGGGCGGGTATGTTCGTGCGTTTGGCAATGTTGGATCCACGATTGCACCACACGCTCACACCTGGTGAAGAGCCAGCAACCGTGCCGGCGTTTACCGATGACGGGCCGATCCGTTTGAAGCGAGACGTTGTCGATGAGCGTCGCCGAGCGGCGGACGTCATTAACCGATTCAGCTTGCAGGAACTTGCTCCCGAAGATGCCTATCACTGGGTCGTCCAAAGTGACGAACAGGCACTCGATTTACTTTCCAGGCTCTATGAAGCGGGCGACAACGCACCGCGAATGATTTGGCCAGAAGGCGAAACGATTCGCGTCCGCGGCGAGATCTCTCCATCGGCGCTTCGGGTTCAAATTGACGATTCGAAAGATTGGTTTGGCTTGTCTGGAACCGTGTCTGTTGCAGGACGCGACATCAACCTAGCAGATCTATTGCGCGCCGTGACCCAGCGGCGAGCGTTGGTGCGAGTTGGTGATCGTGAGTTTGCGAAGATCAGCGAATCGTTCCGAAAGCGCTTGGAACAGCTCGGCGATACCTTGGTCGACGATCGCGGAAACTTGCGAGTTGCCGACGCGGCTGTTCCTGTCGTCCAGGATATTTTGGGAACCGATGTTCCGATCGAAGCGGCAGCGCGATGGACACAGACGATCGAAAACCTCGAATCGCTGAAAAATTTCAATCCTGATAAGCCAGACTCGTTGGATGTCGATTACCGCGACTACCAGCATGACGGCTACCGTTGGCTTGCAAGGTTGTCCCGATGGGGCGTTGGTGGCATTCTGGCCGACGATATGGGTCTTGGGAAAACGGTGCAAACGTTGGGCGTACTGGTCGATCGATCCACCGAGGGACCGGCGCTTGTCGTTGCACCAACCAGTGTGGGTGACAACTGGGTGAGGGAAACGCAGCGTTTCGCTCCCGAGCTGAATCCGCTGTTGTATCGCGAATCGAATCGCCAAGAATTGATTCAGGCAGCCGGACCGGGCGACGTTGTCGTTGTCAGTTACCAACTGGTTCAGCGCGACGCCAAGCGCTTTGGTTCTCGCGAGTGGAATACACTCGTGCTCGATGAAGCTCAGTTCATCAAGAACGCGCAAACGAAAACTTCGAGAGCGATTCGTGACTTAAACGCGAATTGGCGAATCGCTCTCTCGGGTACTCCACTGGAGAACCATTTGGGCGAGTTGTGGAGTTTGATGCGAACGATTAGTCCTGGCTTGCTGGGCTCATGGGACCGTTTCCGGAATCGTTTCGCCGATCCGATCGAACGTCATAAAGACCAAGAACGACGTGAGTCGTTGGCCAGTTTGGTGCGTCCATTCATCCTTCGGCGAACCAAAGAAAACGTATTGAAGGAACTTCCGCCACGAACCGAAATCACTTTGCGTGCACAGCTTAGTGGTGAAGAACGTCAGCGGTACGACGATGCCAGGGTCGCAGCGTTGGCAGAACTGTCCGGTTCGGCAACGGAGAAGCCGGGCGAACATCGCATGCGTACTTTGGCGTGGCTGACAAAGCTCCGTCAACTCTCTTGTCACCCTCGATTGGTCGATCGACTTTGGGACAAAGGGTCAGCGAAACTGGACCTGTTGGCAACGTTGATTGATGAGCTTCGTGACGGTGAGCACCGGGCGTTGATCTTCAGTCAATTTGTGAAGCACCTTTCGTTGGTTCGAGAGTTACTTGATCAGCGCGGGATCAAGTATCAGTACCTTGATGGCGCGACGCCTGCCAAAGAACGCGCACGTCGCGTCGATGCTTTTCAAGACGGCGAAGGCGAATTGTTTTTGATTTCTTTGAAAGCCGGCGGAACCGGGTTGAACTTAACTGCGGCTGACTACGTCATACACTTAGATCCTTGGTGGAATCCAGCGGTTGAAGACCAAGCGACTGACCGTGCGCACCGCATCGGACAAGAAAGGCCGGTGACGGTCTATCGGCTAGTTGCCGCCGGTACGATCGAAGAGCAAATCTTGGAAATGCATGCGGATAAACGCGAGTTGGTTGCAGGCGTTTTGGATGGCACCGATCGGGCGGCAAAGATGGATACCGAAGATCTGATTCGTCTGATTAAGATCGGCGACGCGACTTAGTGCCCATTCTATTGGATGTGATCCGATGCTGACGATATTGGCGGAGCAACCTTGGTTGATCTCGATGATGGTTGCCATCATCGTTGTCGGACTGTTTTTCGGTTGGACTAGCACTGGCGAAAAGCGATTGGGAATTGCCGCCATTCTGTCTGCTTTGCTGATTCCACTCGCGTTTCTGTATGCCAGTTGGGTTGAAACGGATCGTGAGACAATCTTGCGGGTCATTGATGAAACAGCAACCGCAGCGGAGTTAAACGACCACGAGTCCGTTGTCGCGATCATCGGCGATCGCAATGTACGACAACGTGCATTGAATGAACTTCCCAACTACCAATTCGAACGAGTTCGGGTCGGCAACATCAAGATACAAATGGTCGAAGGAAGTGTCCCACCGGAAGCGACTGTCGACCTTGATGCGACGGTTCGTGGTGGGCTTGCCAGTGGCGCTGTTCAGGGAATGACCATTCCGCGTCGCGTGATTCTTACCATGCAGAAACAGCCCGACGGACAATGGATGGTGACAGACTACACACACTTGTCACTGATGGGCGAAGCAGATGGCTTCACCCCAAACCGTCTTTAGCGATCAAAGCCAAATCGCAAACGAATCGCATCAATCGCAACTCGTTCGCACATTTTTGTTTCGCTACATCTTTTCGACGTAGACAAAGTAGGCACCAAAGACTTCTTTTTCCGACGTCTCAAACGAAGCCCACATCTTTGTGGTCTCTGGTGTTAGGTCCAACTCCAAAACAACTTCGCTTTCGTTGTCACTGACGGGTGCTGATTTTGATTGGTCACCGATGACCAATGTTGCTTTGACAGGCGAAATAGCTTTTCCTGGAGTTTCGCGGAATGCCCGGTCGCCAGGGACAGGGTCTCCAGCGGGAAGCGGTTGTGATAAAGGTCCATCGACTTCGTTTGGCCAGCGACGCAATCGAAACCGATATCGGCCGGCTTCGGTGATGCGAACATTCCAAAATCCGGTATTTGCGTCACCGTTCATCGCGGCACGGACTTGAGCCTGATTCCATGGAGTCATTCGTGTGGTGATCCAGTCGTGGCTCGTTAGACGCGCGGGATTGTCAGCCGGATGCCCCAGGTCGATTGCGGTCGATTGGGCAAAGGTCGGTTCCAGTTCCGTCCACCACTTTTCATAGAACGATCGCATCTCAGTGACGACTTCGGGATGTTTGTCAGCAACGTTCTTTTTCTGACCGGGATCAACATCCATATCAAACAGTTCCTTGCCGTTGCAAAGACGCCAGCGATCCGACATCACCGCAGAGCTTTTCCATTTGATCGGATCTTTGACTCGCTGCGAGTCGGTGACCAAGTATCGATGCGGCCAATCTTTGACTCGGTCGAAGATCAACGCGGAAATATCAACTCCGTCAAACTTGATGTTATTCGGTGATTCGACGCGGCACATCGAAATCAGCGTCGGCATTACATCGACGTAGCTCGTGATCGTTTCAACATCTCGGCCGTCGGTCAGGCCGGCTTCAGGCCAGCGGATGAAAAATGGGACACGATGGCCGCCGTCATAGTGGCTGCCTTTCTTGCCCCGCATACCCGCGTTGAAAACACGATCACCCGATGATGTTCCGTTGTCGGTTGTATAGATAAAGATCGTGTTGTCGGCGACTTCTAGTTCGTCAAGCAGTTCGCGAAGCTTTCCGACATTCTCATCGATGTTGGCGATCATTCCGTAGAAATTGGCCAGGTGCTTGCCCTGGTCTTCATACGGTTTGCTGTATTCGACTGGTGCATGCATCGGCCCGTGCGGTGCATTCGTCGCCACATAGGCAAGGAATGGCTTGTCAGCGGCAACTGACCGGCGGACGAAGTTCTTCGCATAGTCAAAGAAGACGTCAGTGCAGTAGCCATCAACCGGTGTAATCTTGCTGTTGTGCCAGTATGCACCGTCGAAGTAGGCGTTATCCCAAAAGTCGGGCGTCTGGCCGACGCCACCACCACCGTGACGCATGACTTCCGTGAACCCGCGGTCTTCCGGACGATAGGGATGGTTGTCACCGAGGTGCCACTTCCCGAACATTCCCGTCTCGTATCCCGCATCGGAAAACACCTTGCCGAGCGTGACTTCGTTTTCTCGAAGCATCGATCGACCCATGATCGTATGCCACACGCCGGTTCGATTGGTCCAATGACCGGTCAGGAACGCCGCCCTTGTCGGAGAGCATGTCGGTGCGACGTGGTAGTCTGTCAGCCGTACCGATTCGGCATACAGTCTGTCCAGTTGTGGCGTCTTGATGATGGGATTTCCGTGGCATGACAGATCGCCATAGCCTTGGTCATCTGTCATGACGATCACAACATTAGGACGCGACGTCGGCTCGGCAATTGCGGTTGTTCCGAATGCCAACAACAGAAACACCGAAAACAATTTTCGCCAAAGATTGGTCGGTTCTATTGGCGTGGTGTTTGGAATACCAAGAGGGTTCTTGCTGCGTTGCATGATAGACCTGTTGCCTTCGTCAAACAGAGGTGCGGGCGGCGCGTGGACACACTGCAATCAGTCGCCATTGTTCATCGCAGCAATTGCTGGCCGAGAACGGCGACTGAACTAGTTCGATAAAAATCAAAGCCGTGAACGGGCTGTCGGATTAGAAACCGCGGTCGTTCAGGAACGATTTCAATAGCGGAAGCCAAGCATCTTTTTCTGCACCCGTATCGCGTCCGCCAAATCCGTGACCGCCGGTAGAGAACACATGCAGTGACGATGGAATGTTGTTGGCTTTCAATTCTTTGAACAGTCCGACGCTGCCCAGTGGAGTCAAAGGGTCATCAAAAGCGTGTGCGAAAAAGAACGGGGGCGTATCTTTGGTGACCACCAAGTCTTCGTTCATTTCAATCGAATTGCGATCTTTCGTCAGATACGCTGGATAGATCAACGCGGCAAAGTCAGGGCGTAGTGAGGCTTTGTCGTGTTCGTCTTGTTCTTCATACAAACGTTTCGTTTCCAGCGTCCCGCGGACAACGGTGTGTCCTCCTGCGGAGAATCCTAGGACGCCAATGTTTTCAGTTGGCAGTGATTCAATCGCGCCGGATCGCACAAGAGAGACGCTGCGCTGCAAATCTTGAGCGGGCGGTAACCATTTCGTTTCTTCGCTGTTGGTCGGGACGCGGTATTTCAGAACTGCTGCGCTGATACCGTTGCTTTGAAGCCAAGCAGCAATCTCGGTGCCTTCAAGATCCCACGCCAAGATGCTGAATCCACCGCCAGGGCAAATCACTACGGTTGTTTTCGAATCTTTCGCAGGGAAAACATGTAGCTGCGGAGTGGCGACGTTGCCCAGGCGAATGACGTACTTGTCCGCTACCGTTCGCCCGTCCGGTTTTGTCTGGTCAGCTTCGGGAGCTGTTGGTGCGTTCCAAGCAGGCGGATCGTTCGGCCAAACGTTGACCACCGAATCCGCTTTTGGTGACTCTGCCGAAACGTTTGAAGCGAGCGGGATTGCTACAAACGCCGCGATGGCAAGCACAGGGAACCAATAAGACTGAGTCATCAGATCGGAGCTCGTCGATGTGGGAGGGCAAGGAGAAGGAAGGTGATCCGTGGATCAACCCCGATTATACCCAAGTCGACGCTACGATGATGGTGGCACGGCAGCTACATTGCTGCCGGTGTTAATTCATCACTGGCGGTATTAAAAGTCGGACCCTATTTGTGAAGCGATTCTAAGACTTCATCGGTCGGTTTTGGATCGATCGCTTCAAGTGGGCTGTCGTCGCGTGCAAAGAACATTAAATGCTGCCAGGGCAGACCGTTGTATTCGCGAACCAGTTTCAATCCGTTCGCTTGGTACTCTTTCATGATCTGCTGCTTTGACATTTTGTGCAGCGGCTTGATCGGAACGTTTGGATCTTCCTCGCGATATTCGAGCAGCGCAACGACACCCTTCGGCTTAAGGCTGCGACGAATTTCCCAAAGCATCGATTGCGGATGAGAAAACTCGTGATAGACGTCAACCATTAACAGAAGGTCGATCGCGTTTTCTGGCAATCGTGGGTCATCGATTTTTCCTAGCGTCGGGCGAATGTTTTGTAGGTCAAACTTTGACGCGCGCAGATCCAGTTTCTGCAACATCTCTCTTTGGATGTCGACAGCATAAACGGTTCCTTCGGGGCCGACATCGCGGGCCATCGGCAGAGTCCAATATCCGTTCCCGCAGCCAAGGTCGCACACATCCATTCCCGGTTCCAGTCGCAGTTCTTTGAAGGACTCCGAGGTGTTTTCTTCTTCATCTCGTTCGCGACGGACCAACCAGGGAGCTCCAAGGTGACTCATCGGTTGAGCGAGGACGCGTCCGAGGTAGCTTTTACGTTTCTTTTCGCGTGGCTTTCCCGGCTTTGCTTCCGAGGTGTCGCTTTGGGGGATCGTTTCGGCATTTGACTCATCGACCGCTGTGGTGGCTTCATCCTGACTTGTATCTGCTTGCGCGATCGTCGTTGATGGTAGCGTCACGATACAGACGATGGCGACGAATGCGAGCTTCATCGGTTGGAAGAGCGAGCCGATGCGTGTCGTGTGGATACTTCGGGATCGAAGAATTGACCTGACAAGAATTGAACGCACGGAGAGCATTAAGTTCATCGATGGAGCCATCGTCTGGGAGAGCGGTGAACGCGCCGGGGCAAATGTCGGTTTCTCGATCGATATTCTAGCAAGCATGCCTGCCGTTCGCGGGAAACCAAAACCGGGCGTCCGTATCAACGGCTTTTCGTTGCTAGAACGCCTTGGTCTCTTTCAAGATCGTTTGAATGTCACGGCGAGTCTCCGAGGATAGATGGTCGAATTTTGGTCGCTGATCAGCACCTGACAACACGCCATCGAGTTTGCGAAGGACCTCGGATAATAGCGGTGCTTCCAGGCGTTTGAATTGCTCGGAGTAGATCACGTAGCTACATGGAAAGCGAAACATGCGCGACTGAAGATCAAATTCACGCAGCGACCGGCCTTGCGAATCAAACGGTCCGCGTTTTGAAAATTCGTCGGCAAATTGATTCGATGAAACAATAGGTGATGTCAGTTTTGTTTCATCGCAAAACAGAAGGTACTCCAAGATCTCTTCAGCACTTTGGTCCAAGATGGCTCGGTAAGCTTCGTCGTCAATCTTGCCTTCGTCCTGCTGGAAAGCCGCGCGTCGAACAGCGTAGTCGGCTCTAGTTAAGCGATTGTGCATTTCCACTTGGTGCTCAAGAACCATCAAGGCAACGATGTCACTGTGTGGTGTGGGCCAATCGGCTGTTCGGATCACACCATCAAGAGAATTGAATTGATGTGGATCCATCGGGACCAGGGTTTCGCCTTCAAGAAAAGCGTTTCCCATGTGTTCTGCCTGGCCAGAGTTTCCTGTGACGTACCATCCGCCCCAGCGTTCAGACAATGGGCTCGTGTGGTCGGTCTTGTACTCCGCAAGCAACAAGTTGACTTGGCCGGTCTCTCGTGCCATCACACTGGTAATCGTGTGCATCGGCACTTTACCACTGTCAGTCGTCTTTTCGTGGCAGACGAGGCAGCGGTGATGTTCGCGACGAACCGATGCGCCGCGCGGACTCATTTGCACTGAATAGAACACGGCGCCAAGCTTGGGATCAGCGGTCGCGACCTCCATCAACGAACTGCCGCGAATCCATCCAACGTAAACGTCATCGTTGAAGTAAAAAGCGCGAGGGTTTTGAGGGGAGATACGTCCCGATTGCAGGCTCGTTTTGGAGAATACCAATGACTGCGAAGAAACTGGGATCTCAAGTTCTTTGAGGATCGATCGCAGGTATCCCGTACCGTTTTCGTACTGCAATCGCGTTTCACCCGAAGCGATCTGGGAGGCAAGTTTTTCGATCGGGTTATCTGCATCGGTTTGCCGGTAGTTGATCGGCGACTCATCCAGTCGTCGCTGGGCGTAGGTTTGATGCGTATGTGCGATTGCGACAGCGAAGATGACGGTGATGGAAACGATCGCGCGTTGCATGCAGATGTCTTAAGGGGGGAGATGCGGTAGCCGGGGCCGATCGGGTGTGCATCTTCGGATTTCAGGCCATTAGATGCACTCGCTCAACAGTAAGGCAGATGCGTGGTTGAACAGAATTAGTTTAACGTCCTTTCAACTTCTCTGTGCTGTGAAGTGCATCGTCATACGAATGCGATTCGCCTGCCGGGTTGCTACCGATCGATCTGTTCGGCGTGCTTGGAGCCCCTAGGAGTGACTGTGTGTGAATCGCCGCAATCGGTCGGTAGGGACGGGTTAGACGCCCTCATGCCATCTTCAACGGCTAGATCCTTACGAAATTGGATTGATCCGATATTTTAGTGGTCTCCGTGGCTCCCGGTGAGAGCTTCGTGCGGGCATCTGAAACGCATTGTATTCCCCTAACGGACACCCAACAGGAATTGGAACTATGGCAGTGAAACGTGTCGGAATCTTGACCGCTGGGGGCCTGGCACCCTGCTTGTCGTCGGCGATTGGTTCATTAATCGAAAACTACACCAAGCTTGCACCCGAAGTCGAAATCATCTGCTATCGCAGTGGCTACAAAGGCCTGTTGTTGGGCGATAGCTTTGTTGTCACGCCAGAGATTCGTGAAAAGGCTGCGATCCTTCATAAGCACGGTGGCAGCCCGATTGGCAATAGCCGAGTCAAACTGACAAACGTCGCCGATTGCGTCAAACGTGGGTTGGTTCAGGACGGACAGAACCCGCTTCATGTTGCGGCCGAGCAATTGACCAAAGACAAAGTCGACGTGCTTCACACGATCGGTGGCGACGACACGAATACGACCGCTGCTGATTTGGCTGCGTTCTTGGCAGAGAATGACTACGACCTGACCGTTGTCGGTTTGCCGAAGACGATCGACAACGATGTGATCCCGATCAAGCAAAGCTTGGGTGCGTGGACAGCGGCAGAGCAGGGTGCGTTGTTCTTTGAAAATATCGTTGCTGAGCACAATGCGAATCCTCGCATGTTGATCATCCACGAAGTCATGGGACGGAACTGTGGATGGCTGACCGCAGCGACCGCAGTTGAGTATCGCAAGCGACTTGACCAGATGAGCTTCCTACCCGAAGCCGGGCTCAGTCGAGAACGAAAAGAAGTACACGGGGTGTTCATCCCCGAGATGCACTTCGACATGAAAAAAGAAGCGGACCGCTTGCGTCAAATCATGGACGAAAACGACTGCGTCAACATTTTCATCAGTGAAGGTGCTGGTGTGACGACGATTGTCGAAGAGATGAAGGCACGTGGTGAAGACGTTCCCACAGACGCATTCGGCCACGTCAAACTTGACGCCGTGAATCCAGGGAAATGGTTCGGCAAGCAGTTCGCCGAGATGCTCGGTGCCGAAAAAACACTGGTCCAAAAGAGCGGCTACTTCAGTCGTGCCGCGGCTGCCAATGACGCCGATATCGAGTTGATCGGTAAGTGTGCTGAGAAAGGCGTGCAGTGTGCCTTGGTCGGCGACGGTGGTGTGATCGGACAAGACGAAGAGCGTGGTGACGAACTTCGTGCGATCGAATTTGAACGCATCAAAGGCGGAAAGCCATTCGACATCGATACGCCATGGTTCGGCGAACTTCTCGATGCGATCAATCAGCCCAAGGGCGAAAGCGTCGCAACCGAG
Organism: Stieleria sp. JC731; assembly: GCF_020966635.1. Lineage (NCBI taxonomy): Bacteria > Pseudomonadati > Planctomycetota > Planctomycetia > Pirellulales > Pirellulaceae > Stieleria > Stieleria sp. JC731. The sequence continues at coordinate 1,072,800 of NZ_JAJKFQ010000005.1, forward strand.
CACGCGTAACCAACCGGTTCTAGTGGATCCATTAAAAAACGTCGCGTGGAGCTTTATTCCACGCGACGTGTTGTTTTGCCGATTGCTTTGGGGGCTGTAGTATCGTCCTCAGCCAAGCCTGTTACCAGCGAAGCTCATTGTCGGCCACGCCGATGAGCCATCACGATTACAAAGGCTTGACTTCCAGGTTGCGGAAGTAAACCTTGCTCTTCGGATCATGGGCTTGCAAAGCGATGGTGCCTTCGTTCAGTCGACGCTCGAAGTCTCGACTGAACGCTTCTTTGTCGGCAGGCTCCGTATAGTCAACCATGGTCTTGCCGTTGACTTTCAACTGGATGTGATGGCCCTTCACGATGATCTCTTGGGTGTACCATTCGTTGTCCTTCACGCCTGGATCGGCAACGTTTTCGACCGCATAGAGGCTGCTGGTTTTCTTTGGGTCTGTATGCGACACATTGACTTGGCATTCGTACCCATACTTAGGCCATCCGGTCGCCTGGTACTTCGTGTGGAAGTAAATGCCAGCGTTGCTACCTGGCGTCGTTTTCACTTCGCAGCGGAAGTGGAAATCTTTCATTGGCTGCAGAGGTCCTTCGTAGAACACATGGCAGCGTTCCCCATCACAAACCAGCATGCCGTCTTCAACGTGCCATGCTTTTTGGTTCTCCTCGGCTAGCTTCCAATTGTCTAGCGTCTTTCCGTCAAAGATTTTGACAAAGCCATCTTCGCTAGGTTCTTCGGCGCGAAGTGTCTGTGGTGCCAGCGAAGCGACCAGCCCAAGCAGTAGGGCGATGTAATGAGTCTTTTGCATTTGGTTGGTGTGGGGAGTTGGGGGAGGAGGTGGGATTAATGTCCGCAGAATTATTGCAATAAAAAACGCCTGCCGCACGCGATGGTGCAGGCAAGCGTTTAAAGTTTTATCAAAAGCGGCTGACGGATCAGTCTTTGCCGTGGTCGGTCGCAGGAACCTTGCCCGCTTTGATCTTGTCGCCGAAGGTGTCGCCGTCTTTGCTCTTTTCCTTGGCGGCTTCTACCAAGCCAGCGAAGATCTTCGTGCGAGCTTCTTCTGGATTGTCTTTGACCCAGTCTTTCGGAAAGTCTTCCGCTTTCAGGTACTTGTGAACGGCTTTGCCGTATTCATTGCGGACGTCTTTCTTTTCACCGCTAACGTGGCAGATGTAGCAGCCGTGCTTTCGAGCTGTCTTCTTGAGATCCGCGTTGACGTCGTCGCCTTCGAGGTACTTGGCTTTCCACATCTTATTGAAATCTGAGGTGGCAAACGCCGGTGCACCCATCAGGGCCACACAACCAAAAAGAATCGCAAACCGTTTCATGCATCGTCTCCAAGGGATCTAAAACTGACGGATGGTCTGCCTGAATTAATGCAGGCGACATTGCCGGGACCGAGGCAACATTCCGTCTTGCCCAAGAAAGTGGGGCAAATGGGTGGGATAGCTCGATAGCGGCCGAAATCGACCGCTTACTAGTATTAACGCTCAAATGGGCCCAAAAGTCAAATCGGGGATGACGAAAAAAGGCACCGCGCATGCGAGACGACCTGGATTTTCTGCCCCACGGAAACTGTCGCTCGCACAGCTTCGCTTGAGAAAATCCAGGCCGCTCGACTTACCTATGCAACTGAATCCACTGACAAGGCCTGCCCCACGCACTCCTGATCAGCATCCGTTGCACAAACGGTCATCGGTCGGTGCGGGGGATCCGATTCAGCACGGACACTTCAATTGAGGGGCAACCGCCATCGAATCGATGACGGAATGATCATCTCCCGTCGGAAGAATGCGGCATCAATGTAATGACGCCTGATTTGCCCTTCTGCTGGGCGGGGCGACGCGAGAGCCGTGTTTTTTAGAGGGCTGCGTTCACACTGAAGGGATGTCTTCCCTCCACCAAACGTTTGGCGGGGTGCTTCCAGCTCATCGGGGTGTGTGAAGCACCCCGTTGCCCATCTGGTGATTGGCCTGGCCGGGGGCCTGGCGAGGAACGATGTGCAGACGAGAAGGCTTTAGAAGCACTCGGCAGAATGAACTTACTTGCGCACGAGTTCTCGAAACGCTTGGTTTAGCTGTTGTGTGATCGGACCGACTTTTCCGTCGCCGATCTCTCGGCCGTCCAGCTTGACTGCGGGGATGACCTCAGCCGCGCTTCCTGTCAGGAAACATTCATCGGCGATGTAGATATCGTGGCGAGTCATCGGCAATTCTGTTGTTGGGATACCCGCCTCGATAGCGAGTTCGAGGACGGCGTTTCGCGTGATGCCTTCGAGGATGCCGGCTTCGATAGGTGGCGTGTTCAGTTTGCCATTCTTGATGATGAAGATATTGTCGCCGGTGCATTCGGCAACTTCGCCCTTGTGGTTCAACATCAGCGCTTCGATGCAGCCAGCTTTCAAGCCTTCCATCTTGGCAAGGATGTTATTCAAGTAGTTCAGCGACTTGATTCGTGGGCTGAGTGCGGCAGGGTGGTTGCGGATCGTCGACGCCGTGACCAATTCCAAACCATTTTGGTAATAGGTTTCGGGATACAGGGTGATGCTGTCGGCGATGATGATCAGCTGCGGGTTGGAGCACTTGAAGGGGTCCAGTCCCAATGGTCCTGATCCGCGAGTCACGATCAGGCGAATGTAGCCATCTTCGATCGCGTTCTTTGCGACTGTTTCGTTGGTGTCCGCGGCAAGCTTGTCGAGATCGATAGGCAGCGACAAACCGATTGCACGTGCTGATTCATCGAGACGCACCAAGTGTTCTTTGAGTCGAAAGACTTTGCCGCTGTAGATGCGCATGCCTTCGAACACGCCATCGCCATAAAGTAGGCCATGGTCATAGACACTTACTTTGGCATCTTCGGGAGCAAAGAATTCACCGTTGATATAGATCTGTCGACTCATGATCGTCGTGGCAATGGGTTTCGAGGCAGTGGGCGTTGATTTGAAGTATCGACACGTGTTGCGAGGTGTCGAGTTAGCGCTTGGCTAGGAGCCAAATTTGGAACGGGTTGGCTAGGAGCCAAATTCGGCGTTGGTCACGGCCGAGACGACCGAGGCGTCAAAATAATTGATCGCCATTCCTGCGTCGACAACGATCGATTGAGCGGTAATGCCGCTGCTACGAGGCGAAATCAGGAAAGTGGCGGTGGAAGCGACTTCGTCGGTTTGTAGCGCTTTTCCGCGTGGGATGACCTGTTCGGCGAACAGGTATGAATCGACGTAACCGGGGATTCCCGCCGACGCACTGGTTTTCAGCAAGCCCGCCGCGACCGCATTGAATCGCACGTTGCTAAATCGACTGAAGGACTTTGTTAAAAATGCCAGCGACGATTCCAAGGCTGCTTTGATTGGCGCCATGAAACCATAGCTTTCACTCGCCATTCGAGTCGTGCTTATGCCAATCGTGACAACCGAAGCATCGTCCGTGAAGCGATCCTTCAGGGCGTTGCAAAGGTTGATCAATGAGAAGGCTGAGATGTCCACGGCTTGCAGAAACTGTTGCTTGGTCGTTTCATGAAATGGTCGGATGCCTTCGGGGTAGTCCGCAAATGCGATCGAGTGCACCATGCCCGCCAATTGGACTCCGTCTTCTGCAAGCTGGTTCGCGAGTTGTTCAATTTGATCTTGAAACTCGACATCACAAATTCGCACATCGCGATCTTTGAGCAGCTTTGCGGTGCTTTCCAGACGACTTTGACTGCGGACGACGTAAATGACTTTCGCCCCGGCCTGTTCGAGTTGCTTGGCGATCGCATAGGCGACACTTTTGCGGTTGGCGACACCCAGGACCAAGATCGACTTGCCGGCAAGCTGCAGGAAGTCGAATGCCGGGAAGTTGGGCATGGCATCTTGCGATTCAAGCTGACTCATGACGCGTCTCCTTGGGCATTTCCGCTTGAGCCTTCGACTTCGGTCACGCTGCAAGCGAAATCAAGCCTCATCGCAAGCTTTCCGGCCAGCATGACTTTGCCGGTCAGGAAGTAAGCATTGGAAACCTGTTCTTTGAGAGTGACATGGATTTCCACGCTGTCCCCAGGACGGACGATGCGTTTGAATTTGACACTGTCCATGCGGGTCGCGACGGGCAACAGGTTGCCGGATCCGGACATGAACTTTTCCAGCAGCACCGCGCCAGCCTGCAGACAACATTCGCATTGAATGACGCCCGGGACGACAGGATTGCCGGGGAAGTGTCCTTGGACGAAGAACTCTTCTGCAGAGAATGTCTTTTTGCAGACGATCGACGACTCGTCACGCTGCAAAACTTCGTCCAGCAGCAGCATGTGCGAGCGATGAGGAATCGCTGCCTCGATTTCTTGTTTACTCATCCGGATAATTGAAATGTTTCCTGGGGCCGCGCCAAGCGGGCAGCGAATTGCTGACGACGTTGTGCACACGGGGCTCCGTTGTGCCGCTTGTCGTATTTGAAACCAGCCACAGATGCCGGTGTAGGCGGTTGACGCCCTCGAATCGTGATTGTGCCCCGTTCGTGGTATTTTGTGGGCTGTGTCAGTGGACCGATCCATCGAATCCGAAGAAAGCCGGGGCTGACGGGCCCTTTCCCGAGTAGCTTCTTGGGATCATGATGAATAGGGAAACAAGACATGAATCAACCGAACCATGCCCCGCTCCGCAGGGTGTCACTCGAACCACAAACATCGTTTAAGTTGGCCGAGACGAATTCTCCTGTATCGCGATCGATTTACAACGTCCCAAACATGCTGACCAGCATCCGTTTCGGGCTTGCGATTGCGGTGATGACACTGATCCCATTTGGGCAATATTTCGCCGCCATGGTGGTATTTATTGTCGCCGCCTCCACCGATTGGATGGACGGATACTGGGCACGTAAGTATGGCCAAGTGACGAAGTTCGGTCGGATCTTTGATCCGTTTGTCGACAAGATCATCATTTGCGGCTCGTTTATCGCGCTCGTCGGTGCGGTCGGATCACCGATTGTCTCGTGGATGGCGACGGTCGTCGTCGGACGTGAGCTTCTTGTGACAAGCTTACGTGGGATGATCGAAGGCAGCGGCAAAGACTTCTCGGCCAGCCAGCTGGGGAAATGGAAAATGGTCCTTCAGTGTGCTGCCGTTGTCGCGGCACTGTTGTTTCTGCAGTCCAATACACCCGCGCAGGCACCCGCACAATGGTTGCAGTTGACCACTCAGGTGCTCGTCTGGTCTGCGATCGCTCTTACCGTCTATTCGGGTTACGACTACACCGTCATCGCCGCTCGTTTAATGCAGGACGAGCCGGACGAGGTGAAGTAGCGGAATGGAAAGCGTTGGAGTGTTCGACGAGCAATTCTTTCGTGTCGGCTATTTCGCGATTACCGGAGTCGTAATTGGATCCGTGATCGCAGGAAGTCTTCTGTGGATCGCATGGCTTGCGAGATTTCGCCCAAGGAATCTTTGTGGTGACAAGTCGCCTTTTCTTGTCACGCGATTGCCCCAGTCGGTCCAACGCTGGTCTGTGGCAGATTTCTTTGTCATGTTGGGCATGATCATTGTCATCCAGTCGATCATGAACCCGGCAGCAAAACCTGTCGATCCGTCCGCCGAAACGACATCGCAGATCGTTGCTTCGGAAACAGAGTCCGACGGAAGCACGGTGACTGTTCCTGCGGAAGCGAATTCTGAGTCACCTCAGGAAACCGGAAATCAGGATATTGGCAGCCAGGACGGTGATGCTCCGGCGACACAACCGGTTGACTTGACCAGACGCGTCGCCAGCCAAATGGTGGCCAACGCGGGCTCGTTCGCGATGATGTTGTTTTTCTTATTTACGGCGAGAGATGCGACACCGAAAAGTCTTTCGTTGGTCCCGCACGAATCCGATTTTCGACGCGGTTTGGTTGCCACGGTTTGGATTCTTGCCCCGGTGTTAATCATCAACATCGTTGTTTCTCAGTTGGTCCCCTACAAACACTCTGTAACGGACTTGCTAGCGGAAAGGAACAACGTCGAAACCTTTTTCGCGTTGTTGATTTCTGCGGCCTTCGTGACCCCGATTGTGGAAGAGTTTTGGGTGCGTCTGCTGCTTCAGGGCGGGCTGCAAAAGCTGATGAAAGATACTTCGTGGAAGGATTCACACCCGGCATGGAGCTATTCTTCGGTGGTACCTGTATTGGTCTCCAGTACCGTTTTCGCTGTGATGCACCGTGGCCAAGGCGCAGCACCGATTCCACTATTCTTTTTCGCGATGGGATTGGGGATTGTCTATCAGCGCACCGGTCGGCTTTGGATTGTGATCGTGGTCCATATGCTTTTGAACGGCGCGACCATCTGCAGCGAATTCTTGCGGATCAATTCAGGGCTTATCAGCTAGACGCTTCGGTTGGCCGCGTCGGTGTTCTGGCGAACATGAATGATGTGGCCAAGCCTGGCAATAAAATCGCTGCCGCATCGGCAAATCGGCCGATCGGAGGGCTGGTCAAAATGATGAAGCCGACTTTGAATGCGAAGTAGCTGATCGCAATCATGGCGAATCCATACCAGCCATCGGAAATCACGAATTGACCGACGGATTGACCGCTAGCAGCGATCCAAATCAGCCAACCACACACACCTACAATCCCTATCAGGAACAATGGATGCATCGCGACATTGGCCATTGAACCCCAGACGGCCCGCCGACCTGCCAATGCGATCCACTTCAAGTATGAGATCGGTGACGATCGCAGAATCACTCGGTTAAAGTTCCCGATCAACCGATGCGTTTGAATTCGTGCGTCCACGTCAGTCGATTCGACGGGGATGCTCGCTTGGACACGTTTAGCAGCCGGCCAGATTACTCCGTAGTTGATTTGGCCCCACTGTGTTTCGAGAGTCAAAGTCGGGATCGTTTTTAGTTCCGACGTTGGTAAAACAAAGTCCCGACTTTCTAGATCGCTGGCAATCTCTGCTAACAACTCTGCCGTGCGTGGCTCGGCTTCGGCTGATAGCGATCGCATGTCGTCTGGCGTGACCAATTGAGCCAAAACAGCTGACAGGTTTTGATGACCAAAAGGAAGGATGGCAAAGTCGTTGACGAACACCAGACGTGTTAGCATCCAGCAGAGTACCGCAGCACCAACGCAAATCGAAATCAGTCCACCGCGAAAACGATGGCTTGGAAGTTTAAGGTCTCGTTCGCGATCGCCACGGTGTAGCAGCCAACCTGCAACGGCGATCCAGGGTATGAGGAAAAGATAAGCCGGCCGGGCAAAGATGCATAAAATGGCGGCTGCAATACAGCCTACCGCACTGGAAGTGGTCCCCGAGCGATAGGTGCGTAACAAAAAGGCAACGACCAAGACTGCCATCGATGCCGCAGGAGCATCGGTGCTGATGGTGTTGATGTTGTCATTGAAGGTGCATCCCAACAGCACCGTAATCGCCACCGACATGGACGATTTCACCGAAAGGCCGCGAGCGATCAGTTCGTCACCAAGAAAGGCACTGGCCAAGGTGTGAAGGACCAGTTGCAAGAACGGGACCGCTGCCAATCCTACACTGAGGCTGACGACTTTTAGAAAGAGCGGATAGACCGGCGGTCGGATCGACAGCAACGATTCGGCCAGGGAATCAAACGGATAGTTGATGTAGCTGGGCGAATCGTTGACAAGGTGAACTTGCAGCCGCCCGGTCATCGCTGCCCATACCATTGCCAAACCAAAGTAGGCGATCAATCGAACGATGGCGGCGCGGTTGGGCATGGTTGTGAGCGTCAAATCTTACTTGTTAATCGCGTCCATTTCGTCGTTGCGAGCACGTTTCTGCAGGTACAGCTTGATTGGAACTTCGCCAAATTTTAAGTGATCTCGCAGCACGCTCAATAAATAACGTCGATAGTCATTCGCGAATGCCTTTGGGTCATTGCACATCACGACGACGGTCGGCGGTTCAGTTGCAACTTGGGTCGCATAGTAAACTTTCGGCCGACGGTTTTGATACATCGGTGGTTGGTGGGCTTCGATCGCGCCTCGGATCAGGCGGTTAAGCTGTCCGGTGGAAACGCGTTCCCGGGCTTGCTTGAACAACATCGTCGAGTGGTTCAAAAGTGCTTTCACGTTCTTGCCGGTCTGCCCGGTGATGAACGCGATCGGGGCGTAGGCAAGCGTGGGGAATTGTCGCCGGATGTAGCGGACCCAGCGGTCTGTTGGGACGGTGCCGTGCAGTTGATCCCATTTGTTGATCACAAAGATCACCGGCTTGTGGTTTTCGATCACGTAGCCGACCAGTTGTTTGTCGACTTTGCTGACCGTTTCGGACGCGTCGAAAAACATCAGCACCACATCGGCGCGGCGGATACTCCGTTGGGCCCGGTGTGTACCGTAGAATTCCAAGTCGGTTCGCTGACTTTTTCGCTTGCGCAGACCTGGCGTATCAATCGCGATGAAGGTTTGTCCGTCGACTTCGAAGCGGACGTCAACGCTATCGCGAGTCGTTCCGGCGACTTCGCTGACAATCATCCGATCGGACTCGGCCAACGTGTTGACGAAGGTACTTTTACCAACGTTTCGACGTCCAACGATCGCGATCTTCATCGTCGGTTCGTTGATCGATTCGTCCGACGGTGGCAGACGATCGAGGATCAATTCCATCAGTTCAGATCGGTTACGGTTCTGAGTGGTACTGACGGTGACCAATCGTCCGCGACCGAGTCGGTGAAACTCTTCCGCCAAATTGTCTTGGTGTGGCTGGTCGGCTTTGTTGGCGACCAAAATCACCGGGCGTTCGATACCACGCAAACGCTCCACAACCAATTCGTCCAGCGGCATTGGGCCGGTTAGGACGTCGACGACCAGCAAAATGACATCGGCCGATTCGATCGCCAAATCGATCTGTCGTCGAACATCGGCGGTCAGGTCGTCCGGGTCATCGATGCCCAACCCCCCGGTGTCGGTCAGTTCGAAAAATGCGTCTTCGTTGTTGATAAGCGTCGTCATGCGGTCGCGCGTGACGCCCTCAAAGTCGTCAACAATGGCCAAGCGACGGCCTGCTAACCAGTTAAATAGACTGCTTTTACCGACGTTGGGGCGACCGACGATGGCTACTTGGGGAACAGGCATGGTGTGAGAGTTTTGGGCTGATAATCAATGAAATCGGACGAAAATGCCGGCAGCTACCCCTGAATCGTGGACGCCCGCCGCTGGTATGTTAAACCGCGTGGTGCAATTCCAGTAGCCGGTGTGTTATCAAACCATCATGAACGACTCATCAAAAAAACTTGATCCCTCCACGGTTCTGTCCGGGACTGGTGCTCTGGCTGACCATTTGCAGCGATTGGGAGTTCAGTGGCTGCCCCAGGTGAACGCCGATTCGGTAAACGCATTAGCCGAGTTTTTTGCGATTGGTGGGACCGATGAGGAGCATTCTTCCGCGAAGCCAGCGGTGTCGGATGCACCGGCGGCAGCGATTTCAACTGCTTCGCAGCCGACCGAGACAGTCGCTCCGCCGCAAACTTCGGCACCGGCGTTTTCCCTCAGCGGTGAAGTCGACAATGCCGCCGCCAGCTACCCCGGAACTTCGTTGTCAGCGGAGGCCCGGACAGAGCGACTGGCAAAGGCCGCCGAGCGGGTCGCCGGATGCATGAAGTGCGAGGTGCTTGCCAAGTGCCGCACCAAGACGGTCTATGGCGAAGGCAACGTATCACCTCGTGTCGTGTTCTTTGGCGAAGGCCCCGGACGTGATGAAGATATCTCCGGTCGTCCCTTCGTCGGCAAAGCCGGTCAGCTGCTCACGAAGATGATCGAGGCGTGTCAGTTCAAGCGTGAAGACGTTTACATCATGAACACCGTCAAGTGTCGCCCTCCAAACAATCGCAATCCCGAAACGACAGAGATCGAAAACTGTCGCGAGTACTTCGAGGCTCAACTCGATACCTTGCGTCCGGAGTACATCGTTTGTTTAGGCTTGGTCAGCGCACAAGCACTGCTGAAAAACAAACTGTCGGTCGGACGGATGCGAGGAAAGTTCCATCGATACTTTGATAGCAAAGTGCTCGTGACGTATCACCCTTCTTATCTTTTGCGAACGCCAGCGGCAAAAAAGGCGGCGTGGTCTGATTTACAGATCATGTTGCGAGATGCTGGCATGATTTGATTGTCCGCAGTTTGAAAAATCGACCTTGACCGAAATAGCGATCGAAGAACAATCATCATTGTTGCGGGTGCCTAAAAGAGAGCGAATGGATCGCTCGGCACTTTGCATCTCTGAAATACAAAGATGTGCACGGAGGCCATCCTATGCGTCACGCGTTCTACGATCGCCATTCGATTGATTTTCAAACATCAATCCATCACGACGCAGTTGAGCGAACTGTCTCGATCAGCAAGTCAGAACCTCGAGCCTGGGTGCCGCCGATGATGTCGGCCTCGGTTGAGGAAGTCGAAGTCTCAACCGTCGAAGTTTCTGTCGTGCTCTCGAAAGCTTTGTCGCACGCACGGTTCTTTGGTTGCCAAGACATGGAAGTCGAGACGATCGCGTACGACTTCCGAAACTGTTCCGAAGGTGAAACCGTTTTGTATCGCGTTGGACAGGACGAGCCGACCGAATTCGTCGCAACGGTGCTTGCTCGCGGTGCATCCGGAATCATCACCGAGCAGATGTTGCCATGTCCTTTGCCACAGTGTGTGGTCAGCAGCGTTGATCATGCGTTGGCAAAGATCGCGGCGAAACGAAACAACCGACCCGACCGTCGATTGTTGACCGTGGGCGTTCTCGGCAGCAGTGGTAAAACGTCAACATGTCTGATGTTGGCAACCATGATGAAGTCCTTCGGGATGCGAGTTGCCTATCAATCTGATCTGGGCAGCAGCGACGGTGTGATGTCCGAAACCGCCGGGCAGGCTTTGCCTCGCGGAGAGCAGCTGATTAACTGGCTAGGCGAGTCTGCAGATTGCATGAGCCGCGCGGCAATCATCGAGATTGATGATCAGATCGCCCGCAACGGAGGCTATGACTGCATTCAGTTCGACGTGCTGATCGTGGCGGGTAAAGATGCACCGGGTGAAGACTTCGGCCCAAGTTCACTGCAGTGTATGGCTGATCGATTGACGCCATCGGGCGTCATCATTGCTCCTGAGGGCAACGAGCGAATCGACCAAGTCGTCGCCCAGGCAGAGTGTCAATCGCTGGGCTATGGCACGACAACCGGTTGTGAATTTGGTGCAAACATTATCGACCAGTCGGGCGGCATGTCGACGATCATGTTGTCCGCAGGCGATACGAGCGCGATGATGGAAACATCGTTGTGTGGTCACGCGATGGCGGCAAATATCGCGGCCGCTTCGACATTGGGAGTTTTGCTGGGTTATTCGGTCCACCAAGTCGCCGAAAGCTTGTCGACACTTCGTAGTATTCCGGGGCGAGCACAGCGGTTGGCAGACTTTGGTCGTGCGACTGTAGTGTTGGAAAACGGCGGACGCCCGGATCGCATTTTTGCGTCACTTCGAACCGCACGTGCAACCACGGTGGGTGGAAAAGTTTGGTGCGTCTTGTCGCTTGGTGACTTTGCGAACTCGAACGAACTTGCCCGAGTCGGCGCGATGATCGAACGCCATGCCCATCGATGCATTGTGACGGGCGACAGTGACGACGCCGCTTTTCTGCAGCGTGCACATCAGTTGCTTGATGGAGTAAAAGAGTGTGCGGCGATTCGTTTAGTAGCCGACAACCAGAAGGCGCTTCGTTGGGCAATCCGCCATGCGGATCCGCGAGACACGATCGTCGTATTCACGAATCAAAAGGCAACTTCCCCGCACCAGGATCGTTTGGTGTGGAGCGAAATCGAGTCTTGGGTTGAAGACGAACGCAAGTCTGTTGAAGTTGCCGATGCGTCCAGTCCTCAGGCGACAAAAATCTCTTTGAAGCTCTATCGATAAACGGCGACGGCTGTTTGGAACGACCAGATAGAAAGTCTGGGAAGTCGACAGTCAAAAACAAACAATGAACATCGCAAAAGTGTCCGCGGTAACCGCGGGCACTTTTTTATTTGACGAAACCCTGCCGGTGGTTGGTCAAGAACAATGACTTGAGCTTTGGCGTCGAAAGTGAGGGAAAGTCCTCGGGTCAATAGGGCAATCCTGGGAATGTGAAGATAACCACAACCTAAGCTCCGAAATGGACACTAATTCCCCCTGAATAACTTTCGACCTGTAACAGACCCATGCTTCACCACGATCCGTCAACGTCATTGAACGACATGCGACCGATCGATGATGTACAGCAAGATGAGCATGGGCAAGCAGTCTTGTCGATCCTTTGGCGATTCCGCTTTCTTGTCGTGTTTTGTGTGACCTGCGGGATCACACTGGGGCATTGGTATCACCGGCAAAAACCCGCACAGTACCGTGCGACGACGAAGCTGATGTTCCGAACGGATGCCCCGCTTGCACTGGACAGTTCGACCGGATTGCTCCGTGGCGGATTGCCCAGCGGGCAACTGCTAAAGTCATTGATCAATTCGAAAGCGATCGTCGGTCGGGTCAAGGACAACGAAAACCTTCGCAATGTTCCGGCACTGCAAGGGATGACGGACCGTGCGATCGTTCGGCTCGTCAAACAAGGGATTCACTTTCAGTCGGAAACCGATTTGAAAGACTCTCACGATCGGCTCATTGCAGTCCTGTCGTTTGAGCACAGTGATCCGGCTGTGTGCGCGGCTGCCGTCGATGCGGTCAGTGAAGCAATCGGCGAGCATTTCCAAGAGGAACGCGAGTCGACGATCAACGAGTTCACGCGGCTAATCAACAAGGCGCAAGACAAATTGCTGCCACAGCAAGCTTCATTGGAAAATGAATACAAGCGTTTTCGAAGCGAAGCACCTTTGGAATGGGATACCGCTGGCAAGGCGATCAACCCGCACCGTGAACGATATGACCATCTGCAAGGGATGCGTCAAAGCCTCGAACGTCAAAGACGGCAACTTGGCACCGAATTGCTGTTCGTGACGAACATGAAATCACAAGGGCAAAATCCTGACTATGTCGCACGAGTCATCAGCGAACTGAGCGACGCGGCTCACGACTTAAGCGACGCGCCGGTCGGGATTCGAAAGCTATTGGAGATGAAAGGCGACCTGGATTTGCAACAGATCGAAATCGAAAAGTCTCTGGTGCCGCTACAAATCAAACTGGAGCAACTCGAAACAACGTTCGGTTCGTCACACCCAGAAGTGAAAGCGTTGTCGATGGAAATCGAAGCGTCGAAGCGACGACTGGGAGAGCTGAATCGATTGGTCATGGAACGCCGACAGGAATTAGAATCTGTTGACGGTCATGGCGTCGGTCACCTGTTTGGCAAAAACGATCGTTCGGTTGCGGCCGATTTGGTCGATGCGTTCATCTGCGGGTTGCGCGAGCGAATGAAGGTGACTCAAAAGGAAATTGAAGATCTTGATAAGCAGATCGATGCCGAAAAACGCGCAGCCGACGAACTAAAGCACTTCGAAGAAGATGAGGCTTCGTTTCAACGCCGGATTGCCAGCGTTCAAGGAATGTTGATCCAGCTCGAAGAGCAGCTCGCAGGGCTGAAGCTTGTCGATATGGATGGCGGAATCATTGTCGACCATCTTTGGGGCAGCGCCGGTGCAGCACGAATCGGTCCCGACCAAAAGAAGGACTTGCTTGCCGGCGGAATGATAGGATTCATTCTCGGCGGCATCATTTCAATTCTGATCGAATTCTGGTCGATGACGTTCCGCAGTGCCGGAGAGATTCAGCGGGCATTGCGAGTGCCAGTGTTGACTCATATTCCAGTCGACGCGAGCCGAGTCAAACGTCGACCTAACGACGGCAACGATGCCTTGTCGACCTTATGCGAAAAAATTGCGGTGGTCCACCGTCCGCATTCGCCTGCCGCCGAAGCGGTCCGTGCGGTCCGTACTGCGTTGTTGCTTGAACGAAAGCAAAGCGGTAGCCAAGTGTTCCAAATTACCAGTCCGTTGCCCGGCGATGGAAAAAGCACCTTGGCAGCCAACGTTGGTTGTTCAATTGCCCAAACCGGCAAACGCACTTTGTTGATCGACTTGGATTTGCGCAGTCCGCGATTGTCGCTGCGATTTAACCTGCAAGCTGACGTCGGATTGGCCAACGTCCTCAACGGCGAAATCAGTGTTTCCGAAGCGATTCACCAGTCGTCGATCGAATACTTGGATATTTTGCCTTGTGGGCCACTGCCGGCGAACCCTGCCGAAGCGTTGACGATGCCGGATATCGTCGAAATTATCAGCTGGGCACGCGAACGCTACGACTGCATCATCATCGACACGCCACCACTGTTGATGGTCAGCGACCCATCGATCGTTTCTAGCTACGTCGATGCAGCCATCATGGTGATGCGAATCGGACATCGGTGCAAGCCAAACGCAAAAGAAGCATTGTCGATGCTGCGTTGGTCGGGAACCAAAGTCATTGGCGTCGTCATCAACAAACTATGCACTCGTAGCCAAGCCTACAAAGCGAGCGCAAGTGGCGGCTACCAATCGATTGGGTATGGCTACGGTGACAAGTATCGCCGTCGCTATCAACGCGAGGTCAATGCGAAGGACACATACCTAATCAAAGCCAAGGGGTCGACACATCGGATCGATGGTCCGGGGCAGGAAGTCGAACCGGTGAAAGAGAATGCCAGCCGCAAAACCAGAAAGCGGGACAGGCGACGTTGATCGAGGTCCCGGCTTGTTATGACGTTGGTTAGCAACGTCGACGTATTGATCACCCATATGAAAATACGGGTTCGGGTCATCAGCCGACGGGCGCTAGCCCCGGTTATTGCACTGAAACCGTAGCTAACGCCATGCGGCTAATCCTAAATACGGGTTAGGGTCATCAGCGGATGGGCGTTTGCACCGGATATTGCATTGAAACCGTAGCTAACGCCATGTGGCTAATCCTAAATACGGGATCGGGGCATCAGCCGATGGGCGTTAGCCCCGGTTATTGCACTGAAACCGTGGCTAACGCCATACGGCTAATCCTAAATCCGGGTTCGGGTCATCAGCCGACGGGCGTTAGCCCCGGTTATTGCACTAAAACCGTGGCTAACGCCATTCGGCTAATCCTAAATACGGGTTCAGGGCATCAGCCGATGGGCGTTAGCCCCGGTTATTGCACTGAAACCGTAGCTAACGCCATACGGCTAATCCTAAAATCGAGTTGGATCGAACCACTAGCGTTGCCAAAGGAGCTTACTCGGCGGATTCTTCCACCGACTCTTCAGCAGGTTCTTCTACAGGGCCCAGCAGCTTTGCCAACTGTTTTCCCAGTTCTGGTCCGCGTGCGTTCAGCGAGACCACTTTGCCTTCTTCATTAACGAGCCAGACTGATGGGATCGCGTTGATTCCGTATTCGACGGCCATCGGGTGCTTCCATCCGGCGTCGTCTTCGAAAAGGTTGACCCACGGGACGTCTTCTTTTTCGATGAACGTTTCTAAGCGTTCGCGGTCGGTGTCCAGGCTGATGCCAACGACGTCAAAGCCTTTGTCGTGATAGCGTTCGTAGTTTTCCCGAACATTGGGCGCTTCTGCGATACAGGGACCACACCATGTCGCCCAGAAGTCAACGAGCACAACTTTGCCACGATATTGCGACCAGTCGAACTTGTCTCCACTGACCAGATTGCCAACCAAATCGATCTCTTTACCGAGCAGCGCCAAGCGTTTAGCTGACGATTCGAAACGTGCTTGTAGAGATCGCAATCTTGGGTCGGAAAGCTCGCTCAAGATCTCCGCAAATGACTTATTCGCTTTTAACGCCAAATCTGGATCGCCGGCACGTTCTAGATACGTTGCCAGATTCAAAGCGTTCCTCAGGTTGGGCTGTTGTGGGTTGACTTCCAGGATGATGTTAAGCTCACGCGTTGTCATCGCGAGTAGCTTTTCTTGTTCTTCAACACTCAGGTCGGCAACTTCACGGATCCGGTTGGGCAGAACTAACTTCGCTGCGATCGCGAAGTGACGATCGGAAAGGTCGTCGCCCTGGGCCAAGATCTGTTCCGACGCTTCACGCATCGCGTCATTAATTTTGGCCTGAGCGTCGTTGAACTGTCGATTCAGCTCGGTTTGCAACTCACTGAGTTCGTCGACGTATTGAACGATTTCATCCAAGTCACCATCAGGGACTTCGAATTCGCCAATATCAATCATCGTCGCTGGTTGCGATTGGGTGTCTTGTTCAACGTCTTGAGCGACTGCTGGGGTAGCGGCAAGAACAGCAGCAACGACTAGTGACAAGAATTTACCTTGGCTCATCGCAATTCCCTTTCGGTTTTTGTAAGAGACTGGTCGTGAACGTCAGATTGACGATCAGGTAAAGAATAACAAGTCCGGACGATTTGGCTGAACAAACCCATTGAAAAACCTTGTCATTCTGATTCATTTCATCACGCAATGGTGGGTGTTTGTACCCGGCGGAATTGGGCAAGGCTTCGCTGTGTTTGTCTAAAACACTTTGTCAACTCGCGTTGCCTAAACGTCAAAGTTGGCGTCGACACTTTGCCGACCACCTGATCCAACTTTGGTAAACTAGGGCACCGGACCCCGGTCGTTCCCCCCACGCTATTTGGCCTTCCAACAATGCTGCCCAAGCTTTCACGTCGACGATTTGTCGCAGCCGCTGCTGCTGCCGTTCCTGCAATCATGACTGCCAAACGATCTGCCGCACAAAACGTGCTCGGTTCGGGCGACTTTCAGTTCCGCTATGAACACGCTTGGCCACAGCTTCCAGACCAGTACCACTGGCAAACGACCCATAACGTCACTGTTGACGATCAGAACCGTTTGTACGTCATCCATGAAGGTCAGTCGAAACTCGCTGACCATCCTGCAATTTTTGTCTTTGACGAAGACGGTCGGTTTGTCAAAGCGTTCGGAGAACAGTTTCAGGGTGGTGGACACGGCTTGGACATCCGAACCGAAAACGGTACGCCTTTTATCTACGTCTCTGGCTATCAGCACCTGAAGACGATTTGCAAACTGACGCTCGACGGCGAGGTCGTTTGGCAAAAGTACGCACCGATGAAGTCTGGCAAGTACGCCGAGGGCGAAGCATCGAACCCCAAAGCAAAATGGGGACGCGACCGATTCATGCCAACCAACTTTGCGTTCTTAGACAATGGAGATTTCTTGGTTGCCGACGGGTATGGCGCGTATGTCGTGCACCAGTACGATGCCGACGGGAATTGGAAGGGCGTGTTTGGTGGGGCCGGTGATGGTAACGGAACATTTAACCTGCCGCACGGGATCTGGATTGACCGACGCGGTGATTCGCCAATGATTGTTGTCGCAGATCGAGCCCACAACTCGTTGCAGGTTTTTGATATGGATCACAACTACATCAGAACCGTTGATGGGTTTGGACTGCCAGCCAATATCGATACGCACGGTGACTTGATGCTCGTCCCAGAGTTGGTCGCACGAGTTTCGTTGTTGGACAAAAACTTCAATACCGTCGTCACATTGGGGGATGATCGCGAAAGAGTTTCTGCGGACAAAAAGCGATCGATTCGTGCAAACCCCTCGAAATGGATTGATGGAAAATTCGTCCATCCCCATGACGCTTGCTTTGATAAAAATGGCGATATTGTCGTCGCCGAGTGGGTTTCGACCGGCAGAATCACCAAGCTCACTCGCGTCTAACATCTCAATATTCGATGCGAAATCGCAACATTCGCCAGCGTTTCGCATGGAATCGATGCACCATCGGCTAGGCAAGTTCACTAAAGTGCATCAGGCATGATCAAATATCGAGCCTGCATTCCGTGTAGGCTTTTAGCGGCAGTCAGAACGAACACCACACGCAATGAACTTTTCGACGAATAACGACGGCCAAGCTTTAACTGGCAACAGCTGTTTCGTCTCCGATCTACACCTATTCTCTCGCCGTTCGACGGGCGATCAGGTCGTGCAGTCGCTACATCAGAAAGCACGCGATTGCCATACGCTGGTTCTCGGTGGCGATATCTTCGATTTCAAGTGGAGCTCCGATCCCTGCCCGGATAGCACACTGAACCGAGCCGAGACGTGGATTGAAGATTTACTTCGTCAAAGTGATCGTTGCGAGTTCCACTACATTCTTGGCAACCACGATTCGCACCCTCTGTTTGTTGATCGATTGAGGACTTTGGCGGCACGGTTTCCGAATTTTCAGTGGCATCGCTATTTTGTGCGATTGGATCACTGTCTATTTCTTCATGGCGATGTCGCAGACGGTTCGTTGGATCACGCGCGTCTGGATGCGCGACGTGAGAGGATGGAGAAAAAGAAACGACGCCATCCGGTGCTGCACTATGCCTACGATTTGGCAATCCACGCCAGGTTGCATCGGCTTGCGATCCTTTCGATTCGTGAAATCGTTGTGCTCGGACGCATCCGCGAGTACTGCGAAATTATCGGGCAAGATCCCGATGCCGGTGTGACGGACGTATATTTCGGTCACACCCATTTCGACTTGGACGGAGTCGACTATCAAGGGCTAACGTTTCACAACGGTGGGGCAGCGATCAAAGGCCTTCGATTTAGAATTGTCGATGCATCCTTGCGTTCACCAGCGACGATTCGGGTTTGACGTTCGTCCGAGCTTGATTGCCGGTTGTGCAGGCTTTTTGCGAATGATGACGACGCAATCCGCGTCTGTTGATCGCTCACTATCGGCATCGATCGAGTGAACCACACCGGCGACGGGCGATGCGAAATCTTGCGAGCTTGTGCGTTGGACCAATTGGTCGCGTTTGCTGTTGAGCGAATCGAGAAACCGTTTTGCTTCATCGATCGAGCTCTGCAGATAGGTCCTGGATTGGAAGACACCTGCAGAAACCAACATCTGCTCTTCGCTTTTGGCGGACGCGAGCTCGGCCTGTTTGAGTGCCAACTGTCGCTCGGCAAGGACTAGCTCGGCTGTTTCAAGTTCGTCATGCAATGCGACAACGTCTTTGCGTTCGACTTTGCGTTGCCGAATCAAGGGGATCATTTCGTCCGCACGTTTTTCAAGCGTTGCAAGATTCGCCATCGCCGATTGATAAGATTCACGGCATGACGCTTCGGTCTGATCAAGTGATAAGCGAATCCGTTCGACCTGCGCTGTTAGTCGTTCAAGTTCGGCAGTTTGATCGGAAAGGTAGGTGGCGACGGTCGCAATTTCAAATTCCAGTTTTTTCAATGTGTTCGGATCGACCGGATGTGAAAACCGAGCGAGTGAGTCGCCAACCCGGATGGTTTGCCCTACGACAACGTTGACCTGTTCAAGTAAACCATCGGCCTTGAGAACGATGGGGATCAACTGCTCGGGTGCGGTTGCGACGCTATCAGGAAGTCGCGGCCTGGTTGCTGGTCCCATGGCCCACTGCATGGATCCCCAGCCAATCGACATTAGCACTGCTGCGCTAAGGCCGCGTCCCAGAGTTTTAAGCAGTTGCCGCTGCCTAGCGATGCGAGTATTGGCAAGGTTTCCAGGGGAAGGTTCCGGAGTCGTTGTGATCGTATACCGGGGGAGTTCTTGTTGGAAAACCAGTCGCTGCGGTGGCGGTGAGTCGGCAGGCGGTTGCGGACCGGTCAGGGTGAGCACGCTGGGATCCAGCAGCCAGGGGACTTGGTTGGTCAGGCTGGTTTCAGACGGATCAGACTGATGGGACGGATCGGACTGATTCGAATCGGTCTGATCGGACAGATCCGTCGGATTGGTCTGGTGATTGCCCGGCGCGTCCGGCAGGTCAGCCGGGATTGTCAGGTTGGTTTCAGACGGATCAGACTGATGGGACAGATCGGACTGATTCGAATCGGTCTGATCGGACAGATCCGTCGGATCGGTCTGGTGATTGCCCGGCGCGTCCGGCATGTCAGCCGGGATTGTCAGCTTGGTTTCAGACGGATCGGACTGATGGGACAAATCGGACTGATTCGAATTGGTCTGATCGGACAGATCTGTCGGATCGGTCTGAACCAATTCAGACTGCACGACAGGCTGTAGCTGGGCCAAGGATTTCAGCAGCACTCTCAGTTTCTGTTCGGTGCGTTCGGACAACTGGCCCAGTTCACCGACTAGCGTGATGTCATCGTATCGGTCAACCGCAAACTTAATGGGCAGTGAAACGCCTGAGGCTGTCACTAGAATCCCGGACCGGAACTTTCCATTGCCTGCCGATTGCCGAAGTGTATCGTGGTGCTCCTCAGAAACTGGGCTGTGCTGAGCTCTTGCGACAAACTTCAGTCCGTTGATCTGCGACAGCTGAAACCGACATCCCAACCAGCGCACCTCTCCCCAGCCAGGTTGAACCTGAAGTGAAAGCGTTGACGAAAAGGGAAAGCCCTCGTTCGTGTCCATGTCGGTCAAGGATAGATGGTTGGTCCTAAAAGTTGCGCTGGCGTTTGGCCCCAACCATCTTTTCGACATTCATCACTGTGACCGAGTACGCATTTCCGTGGCAATCGTGGAAGCGTTGCCGCCACGGAGATTTTATCACCTTGATATTCGGATCAATTGGTACGCCTGCTATCGGCGCACGCAATTGTCCAATCCGACCATTGGCTACTGGGCAGTAACGACGCCGAGGCTCCGCAACCACTTTTCACAAAGGGACGGCCATACGGAAGCTCCTGGCTGATCCTTTGCCAAACCAAGTCCGTGGCGGCCTTCTGGGAAGATATGAAGTTCAGCGGGGACTTTGTTATTAGCCAAGGCGTAGTAGTAATCCAAACTGTTTTGCGGTGGGACTGCTTTATCGGCGGCGGTATGAAACAGAAACGTCGGAGGTGTCTGTTCGCTAACGTGAGCTTCGCCAGAAGTGTCTGCGATGGTTGCTTCGTCAGCGTCGGGGCCAAGAAGATTACGCTGGCTCCCTTTGTGCGTGTGATCTTTTCCGAATGCGATTACCGGGTAGCACAAGATGCTGAAATCTGGACGAGACGAGACTTTGGAAATCGGGTCTGTGCCGGCATCCGTATCTGCATAGCGCGTCGACACGGTCGCACAGAGGTGACCGCCCGCTGAAAAGCCGATGACGCCGATGCGTTCCGGATCGATGTTCCATTTCGATGCATTGGAGCGCAGCGTTTGGATCGCTCGTTGAGCATCGTTTAGGGGGATGGGGTGCCCATAGCCTTTACCAGCGTTTCCTTTGCCGCGAAGTCGGTAAGTGCAAATCGCGGATGAGACGCCACGTTCTTTAAACCACTCGGCAAAGTCGTAGCCTTCGTGTCCGATTGCGTGACCGCCATATCCGCCACCGGGCAAAATCACGATCGCTGCGGTCGGTTGATCTGATTTGACGAGTGTCACGATCAACTTCGGAACATCGCCGTCGCCTTGGTGCTCCGATCCGGGAGCCATTCCATCCCAAAGCGGCATTTCGTGTTGCTCTGCAGCGAACTTGGGGCCTTCATTTTCAGCGGCGTGCATGAAACCGGTGTGGAGCAGCGCAAGGAGTAGACAGGAAACGGTGGCGACGTATCTCATTGGTGGGACCTGTGGGGAGGAATAGCAGAGTTGCTCCCACAGTTTAGCGAGCTCAGGCCCTCGAGTCTTAAACCGCGTGGGGACCGGCGACAAAAAAGAATTTGTCGATGATTCGGATCGGTTTCTGCGATGACGCTAGCTGAGACTCAGCAGCAGGCTCAAGTAGCTTCGACGCTCCGTTTCGTGCAGGCCCAGTTCAGCAGCCAGTGAGCGAATGCGATCGCCTGCCGCGGCAACCGCTTCTGGGCTTTCGTCATGGAGTAGGAGCTCGATCTCAGCATATGTGCCAACTTTTTCGACTCGGTCAACCGTCACCGAAAAGTCCGCACGTTCATCGTCTGGCGACCACTTAAACGTCTGACGTTGTTTGCGGACTGTTGCGACAGGTTCAAATCCCAGCGCGTTCATCAGCGATGTCATCTGCTCGCCTTCAGCGTCCGCGGGGGCCAAGCACCATTCGATCTCTTTACGAGCTTTCAAGTCTGAATCAGCGAGGTTTAGCTTGGGACCTTTATAGGTCACCGATGCGACACCATCGACGAGCCGTACCCTCAAGGCTTCTTTTGTTTGAGCGAAGTCGCGGCAGGGATGTCGCAGATACGTGTCAGCATGGGTTTCAATCGGTTGCCGCTGAGCACCAAGCGAAATCAAGTGTTCGCAGACAGCCGACGGGTCGTCGATCCGATATTTAGATTCAATTTCTAGCATCGCGAAGATGGATCACCGTGTTTGTTTTTCAAAGTAGTTGCGGATCAGCTTTGCAACGTGAGGGTCTCGTTCATTCACGATATGTGAACTGAGAATTCTAGCAACACGGGGGTGGGCGATCTTCGACAACGTGGTGACTGCTTCCATCCGATCGAGACGGCTTTGTCGTGAGAGCATCTTTGCCCAGTAATCGATGCGTGCGTTTTGGTATTCCTGCTCGCGTTGATCCGATGCGGTTTCTTCGGGAGTGTCCTGTTGTGGGCTCGATGCACCAATGCTTGGGCGAACCAAAACTGCAGCCGTCCGGCGATCGTTTGGTTCATCGGACACCTGATTCAACACGACAGCAGGTTGGTTGACTTTGTTTAGTGACGTCACTTGCTTGCGATAGATCGTTGGCGAAGTCGGTGGCCAGTCCGTCCAGTTGGTATCCGTCTGGCTAAGCATCGTTGGTGGAGTTGCCATGGAATCGCTCGAAGATTCTGTCTTGTCAGCGGTTGCGACCGATGCTGTGTCAGCGTTGTTGTTCTGCAGTAGCATCGCGATCGCATCAATCGCCATCATGCGAGACTGATTTTGTTCGGCGTCGATCCCAGGAGGAGTCTCTACCAGTTGTTCGAAAACTGCACGCGCGACTTGCTGGGCATGATCTTGGTGATGTCTAGTATCGGATTCCCGCCCCATCATCGAAGCGGTCAGTTCTCTAGCCAAGTTGCAGCGCAATCGCAGCTGTTCGTCGGTTTGGATTGTTGTCCACTGCGAATTGAGTTCGAATAGACGCCTCGCCGCTTCCTTGCAGGTCGCTTCGTTTTCACTGCAAAGGGCTTTGACCAGCAGTTTGGTTTTGTCTGTGTCGTCTTTGACAGTATCGATTTTCGACAACGAGTCTCCCGCATTGGGATCGTCTGTCAAATCGAATTGAGACAGCAGGTCGGCGACACGCAGCTTTTGCGAGTGCTTTTGCGCGAAGGTCAATCCGACGAACATCAAAATCGCGATCAACAGCCATTTTGCCGTCGATACGAATGTCTCACGAGATCGTTTTCCTTCTTCGGCGAAAGGTGAAAACGGATTGGGCATCCGGTCCAAGTCGCGGTCATCCATGAGACAGTCTGTGGCAAAAAGCGAGGGAGCGTATCGGGGGCGCTATCTTCGCCGAGTCGCTGATTTCGCCGCAAGATCAGCTGCATTTGCTGTCAAATGCATTCGCGGTGCCACGGCCATCGGCTACCTGTCAATTTTCATTTCATACAGCTTTTCACGATAAGCTTTTTGATCGGCCTGCCACTGTTTAAGAAGCGTATCAGTGACATCGACTCCGGCTAGCGTGTCGGAAATGATGGCGGGCAATGTGGTCAATTGGTTCGCCATAAATTGATGAGCGGCGAATAGGCATTTTCCACGGGCGTTAATCAGAACGGCTGTTGGTCTGGAGTCGAATTCACGAAGCGCCGCAGGTGCTGACACCAGGATCCATTCTGATTGCTCGACTCCGATCTGCCTCAGTTGCGCAGCACGGTCTGGACTGGTTACGACAACGGGCCGGACTTGTGCTCGCTGCTCTGGTGTAAGATTTGCCAGCTGCAGTGAAGCAAAGCTAATCAATTGCATGTCGGCAGCGACATTCGATTCGGCAGCGTCGTTCGTCGCTATGAAAAGCGTCAGAAGACGATCGACGCCTCGCTGGGTGACATCGTAGCGATCCGATGCATCGCGGACGCGAAACTTGGATAGCTCGCGACCAAGCTGTGGGTGGGGTGCGTGCGGAGGTAGCGGAAGCAGCGAACGCAGGTAAACGGGTCTTGAGGGAAAATCGTTTTTGGGCGCGCTTGGGAACGGTGCGCTAGATGTGTTAAATGTTGCGTCGGCTAACACCAGTTCTAGCGATGCGATACGAAAGCCTTCGACGGTGACTTCGACCTCGGCGACCGATGTTGGTAATTCGATCAGCTTGACGATCGAACGCTGACGGTCTACCCAGAATCGGTAGTATTCGCCTTCGACTTCGGCGAGCACAACAACGCAGTTAACGTTTTGCAATTGCATGATGCCGACGTATTCGATGCGGCTGACTTGTTTGCCGCGAAAGAGGTTGGCCATCGGGTCATCAGCGAGCAGCCATTCCAGTTGTGGAGGCGGGCCGCCCAGTCCGGCTTTCATTTTGGATGTCAGGATGGGATCGCGAAGCATCAGTTCCAGCGTCGGACGTTTGACCACCGCATCGCTGCCTCGCAAGCTTCCTCCGACAACAACCTGGCCATCATGCATGTTCGTACTGGGGTCGGCGATCCACCCCAGTGTTTGCTTTCCATCGGACCAAAGTCTTGCATCATAGGCTGCAAGCTGAATTTTGCCTCCTTCGAGGTGAACACTCATCGGCGCTTCTTCGGTGGTGCTCTGCCCATCACGCTCGACCACCATGCGAACAAAGCCTTGGTCGCGGTAGTGCTTTTCGTTTTGGTAGCGGCTGATCACGCTACGCAAATACTCGCTTGGCTGAATCGCTGGTAGCGTGACTTCTGCCACACGATTGTCGCCATCGCTGGATTTAGCAGCGGGTTGGCTATCCGTTCCGCACCCTGATTGTGCAAGCAATACGAAAGCGAGAAACCAAACCACCGATTGATGAAACCACAATTTGAAGTGGCTGTCGCGGCGAAGGCATGCAGTAACACAGAATCCCGTCTGATGCTGGCCGGAAAAAGGATTCGATTGGCGGGACATTCTGAACTGCAGAAAGAAGGGCCTTTGAATGGGCAGATTGGTGACGGTATGTCATACCAAATTGTTGGCTTTGACCGCGAGGTGGTTGCGTTTCTGCATCGAAACCGACATAACCGCGCTGAGAATGTGTGAGTCCGGAGCCGCAATTGAGCTCGGAAACGTGTTTTGCGTGACCGGATTTTCAGTCGGAGTGTAGATGTTTGTTTTTGCCACTAGGAACGATTTTCCTCATGCTGTTGTTTTCCGTACAAGACGCCAATATTGCTTCGGGCGAGACCTGGGAATTGACGCGGCCCAATGGTGCGAGCTGCGAGAACATTGTCGAAGCGACGGTCGACGCGCTTGCGGCACCCGTTGATTTTCCAGCCTTGGCGGCGGCCATTGTCCCCGGCGACCGAGTTGCTTTTGCCGTTGATCCGAACATCCCGTTCATCGATCAGGTGGTCAAAGGCGCGATTGATGCTGTTCGGAAAACGGAGGCGGGTGAAATCGACATCGTGTTGTGGGATGAAGCGACAGACGAGACAGTTGAGTTGGTCAAGCAAGTCGCCACAGGGTGTTCGGTCTACAGGCATCAGTGCGACTCAAGAGCCGAGTTGAGCTATTTGGCCGCGGACGCTGAGGCGGATCCGATTTATCTAAGCCGGTACTTGGTCGAAGCGGATTTCGTGCTTCCGATCATGGCGATCCGGCCCTGCGAACCAGGAGCGGACGTCGATGTGACGGGGATTTTTCCGACGTTGACCGATTCGGCAACCCGCCAAAGGGCAACGGAGCAATCCCTCCAAAAATCAGCCCATCGAAAAATGCCGACGGGCAATGTGATCAACAAAGAAGTCCCTTGGCTATTAGGCGTTCAATTGGTTTGCGGCGTCGTCGTCAACGATGCCGGTAACCTTGGGGCCGTTGTTGCCGGGACGATCGAAGCGATGGTCGAACAACAGCCTCCACAAGCCGCACCTGCCCGGGCCAGTTTGGTGATCGCATCGCTTGATGGGAACGATCAGCAGCAGAGCTGGGAAAATATTTTACGGGCGATTCGAGGTGCAGAATTGCAGGCTGACGACGATGCGACGATCGTTGTGTGGACTGAATTGTGTCATCCACCCGAGGGGGCCATGTTGGCGATTGACGATGATCAATTCGAAGAAACCGTTTCGCCAATCGGTGACGAAGCGGACGGCTTGCCCGCTTGGGACAGATCATACTCCCATGCCATCGCGTTAAGGCCAATGCTGCAAGATTATCGAATCTTGCTTCACAGTCAGCTTGCACAGGATGACGTCGAGCGTTTAGGTCTGGGGGTGGTTGAATCGCTAGCCGAGCTTGCGAACCTTTCACGTGGATTTGCGTCCTGCTGCGTTGTTCGTGCTGCAGGATATGCGGGCAACCTCTAGCTGCCCCACCTACTACTGGTTTGCGAGGGCTACTATCCTAATGATCAGACAATGAGGCGATCGGGAAGCTCTATTCTGGTTGCCACAAAACTCGCATCACCTCGATTTGATGACCGGAATGGTCACAGCCACCCGTCATGACGACTGCGATCGAAGATACCTACAAGTTCTGCCCGCGTTGCGGTAACCAGCATCCGACCCCGGGGGCGATTCCGTTCCGTTGCCCCGAGTGTCAATTCACAAACTTTTTTGGCCCGGTAGCGGCTGTCGGCGGTTTGGTGGTTGATGACCAACAGCGGTTGTTGCTGGTCCGCCGGGCTCGCGATCCAGGAAAAGGCCGTTGGGGGCTACCCGGTGGATTTGTCGATGTCGGAGAGACGATCGAAGACGCCTTGAAGCGTGAAATCACCGAGGAAACGCAGTTAGCAGTCGATTCGATCGATCTGCTCATGACTTTTCCAAATCAATACAACTACCGCGGTGTCGTCTCACAAGTGATCGACTTGTTTTACACATGTGAGGCCGTTGATGCCTCTGCGGTAACACTTGAAGAAAGCGAACTGGACGATTTCGTTTGGACGGTTCCTGATCAAAGCTACCTCGACAACATGGCGTTCGATTCCAATCGACGAGCGGTCGAGCGGTGGTTGCAGATGAGAGAACGCGATTGAAAACGCTTGTCTTGATTCCGACGGACATGGAGCGACGTGCGATCCAGTCCTCGTTGCCTGCCCTGCCCGAAGATTGGCAGGTGGAAGTGGTCGGTTTTGGTGTCGTTGCGGCGGCAATTCGAACGGCCGAACTGATCGGGCGATTGAAACCTTCAAAAGTCATCGTGGCAGGAATCGCAGGCGTCTACTGCGATGCACAAGTTGATCTCGTGGGCGATGCCTTTTGGTTTGATGAAGTTTCGATCGATGGAATCGGGATCGGGCAAGGCGATCAATTTCGCTCGGCGACTGAGCTCGGATGGAACTGGTACAACAGCGACTCCGATGACGGGGTTTCGCTTAAGCTCGATCGTCCCGAGCTATTGACCAATGATTCCCGGGCAATGAAGTTGCTGACAGTATGCGCCGCTTCGGTATCGATCGAGGAAGCCGAACAGCGTCGCAAGCGATACACAGGTGCGTTCGCTGAAGACCGCATCTGCTGTGAAGACAGCGTTTGCTGTGAAGACATGGAATCCTTTGCGGTTGCACTGGCATGCAAACGCAGTGAGATTCCCGTTCAAGTTTTGCGTGGCATTTCGAACGTTGCCGGCAATCGAGACAAGACAACTTGGCAAATCGGTGCGGCACTCCATGCCGTTGCTAACGAAATTCAAAAAGCGATTATCGAACAATAAGCCTTCGCCGCACGGTTACGTCGTCGGCGACATTGGCTTTGGGCAAATGACGACAAGTCGAGCAAAGACGACGACTGGATCTTAGATGACAACTTCACCGATTCGCCTGGGGATATCGACCTGCCCCAACGACACGTTTGCTTTTCATGCGATCTTGGAACGCAAGATCGATCTGGGCGGACTGGATTTTCAAATCGAGTTGTTGGACATCCAGCAGTTGAACGAACGGCTGTTCCAAGGCGACTTTGATG
The DNA here is from genome assembly GCF_020966635.1 of Stieleria sp. JC731. Classification (NCBI taxonomy): domain Bacteria; kingdom Pseudomonadati; phylum Planctomycetota; class Planctomycetia; order Pirellulales; family Pirellulaceae; genus Stieleria; species Stieleria sp. JC731. The sequence continues at coordinate 1,100,665 of NZ_JAJKFQ010000005.1, forward strand.
TCGCCAAATGTAGCTTCCATGCGGCATTGTTGCTGGCGGATCGGACCTGGGTGCTGCCTAGCGGTTCGGCATTGGGCTTTGGCGTCGGACCGCTTTTGCTGGCCAAGCAGTCAGGGATTCTTCCGCAGGAATCGGGGCGGATCACTTTGTGTCCTGGTGAGCACACGACGGCGACGATGTTGCTGAAGCTTTTCTATCCAGAGGCTTCGCAGGTCGAACAAGTCGTGTTTTCGGAGATCATGCCGCGTCTACAGGATCGCACGGCCGATTTTGGTGTCTGTATCCACGAAGGGCGTTTTACGTGGCAGCAGCAAGGGCTTGCCTTGATCGAAGATTTGGGGACTCGCTGGGAACGCGAGACATCGTGCCCGCTTCCGCTAGGCGGGTTGGTTGCCAGCCGAAATCTACCATCAGAGCTGACCAAGGCGGTGCAGTCGGTGGTGCAGCGATCGATCCAGTATGCAAAACAGCATCCGCAGGAAACGCTTCCGACCATGCGGCATTACGCTCAAGAATTCAGCGACGAAGTCTTAATGCAGCACGTCGATCTTTACGTCAATGACTGGACGGTTGACCTGGGGGAAGTCGGCCGAAAAGCACTGGCGATGTTGAATCAGAAAGCGATTTCGGCCGGTTTGATTCAGAGTGATACCCACGCGATCGAAGTGTTTTTGTCCTAAAGCTGGCTACCGCTTCCGGCATTGCCGCATTCTCTGTGCGACCGGCGGCCACGTTATCCGGTTATGTTGGCGGCGTCGTGTCAATTTAGGGCACTGATTCGGTGCCCCTCCCGCAGACCATTGATCGACCGATGAGGCATCGCATAGGCTATGTCCTTGCGATTTAACTCTGTCTATAAAAGATCAATGACCAAAAGTGTGCTATTTGTCTGCATGGGGAACATTTGCCGATCACCCGCAGCAGAAGCCGTAATGAAGCGTTTTGCCGAGGAATTCGGCGCCGATGTCGACGTCGATTCGGCTGGAACGCATGGGTATCACGTTGGCGAAAAGGCTGACGTCCGGATGCGAGCCGCGGCCGAAGCGCGTGGCTATGAATTGACTAGCTTGGCGCGGCAGGTCACCAAGGATGACTTGGAACCCGGGAAATTTGATCTCGTCCTCGCGATGGATAACGAGAACTACCACGGCTTAGTTCAGTTGGCTGGCAAGCCACGCGACCACATCCGTGTCTTCAGTGACTACTTGGATGACACCTGGCCGAACGATGTTCCCGACCCGTATTATGGCGAGGACGATGGGTTCGTTGAAGTTCTCGATATGCTCGAAGAAGGTTGTCCGGCAATTTTACAAACGTTAACCGGCGAAGAGCTATTTGACGAGGGATTTTAATCCGCCGTCGCCATGGCTCTGAGATGACGACGGTTCTGAACGGACACCGGTTCTGAACGGACAACGCCTTGCCGATTCAATTCAGCAAGTGCGGGCTAGCTGATGCACTCCGCGGATACGAATCAGCTGGCAAGCTTGATTCGGATTGCGCTCGCTTGGCCCTGCGGCGTGATGTTGACATTGATGAATTGGTCACCCGCTTCTGTCGAATCGTCGACGCATGCGTTGATGGGGCAGGCTTCATCAAGTGGCTTTGCATTTCGGATCGGGAATAGCTTTTCGCCCAAGCTAACCAGACTGGCGATGGTCTCCACCATTCCGCCGCCGGCACCCAGGTTTCCGAAGTGACCTTTCGCGGTTGTTACCGCCGGTTGTTGCGACACCGGTCCGAACACATCAACAATCGCCGAGGCTTCTTGGTGATCACATTCAGGTGTGCCTAGCCCATGCGCGTGGATGTGTCCGATCGCTTCCGGCGATTCGTCTCCGAGCGCGGCACGCAACACGTTTGCAATCGCGGTGCGAAGAAATTCTTCGCCGCTTAGTTTGCCAACCGCACTGCTGCCGTACCCGACGATCTCCCCTAGGATGTTCGCGTTGCGTGCTTGTGCATGTTCAAGTGATTCGCAGATGATCGCGCCTGCACCTTCGCCAAGAACGCTGCCGTCGCGACCTTCGGCGAACGGGCGACTCATGGTCGTTGGGTCATCTTGTTCCGAAGCAAGCGTTTCTTGCATTGCCGCATGCAGCGAACGGAGCGGGTGGATTCGTGAGCCAGTCGAACCGACGACGAGGACATCCGCATGTCCACGTGAGATTGTCGAGAAAGCTTCCGCCATCGCAACGCCGGCCGAAGCTTCACGCACGGTCAGCGAATTGTTCGGTCCACGAAGGTCGTTGTAGATGGCGATATGGCTTGCCGGCATATTCGGCAAGTACTTCAACAGCCACAGCGGATTGACTTCGGGCTTGCCTTCGGAGCCCCACTTTTCAAAGTGAAAGTTTCCTTCGTCGTCGACGCACTTGGCGATCCCGCTGGCAAACTCCTGCGGCAACGACATGATGTAGTCGGATCCGTAGACGACGCCAAACCTTTCGCGATCGACTTCGCACTGGTCGATACCGGAATCATGAAGGGCCAATTGGGCCGCAGCGACTCCCATCTCGATTTCGCGGCACATCACTTTGCTGCCTTTGCGAATTGTCCGCTGCAGCTTTTTGTCCATCGGGCCATAGTCACCGATGTCACCGGTGAACTCCGATGCTTCGGCCGCGTGGCTGATCGAAAGGACGCCTTGGGGGACCTGAGTCAAAGGAGTGATACCGCTTTGGCCGGATCGCAAACGTGCGACCAAATCCTGCGGGTTGTTTCCGAGAGGTGAGATTACACCGGTGCCGGTAATGACGACCCGGCGGTAGGCGACGTTGTCCATGAATTAAACGCAACGACAGAGTAACAGTGAATGTGCGGTCACATTCTAAGCTTTAGGAGATGTAGCAAAGAGGGGGCGTCTGTGTCAGGCGAATTGCGATGATGCGTCGCCAATTTCACAGAACTTGCTAGGTGTTCGTTCCAAATCGATTTTAGGATTGGCCGCATGGCATTAGGTGCATTAACCGGGGCTAACGCCCATCGGCTGATGACCCAGACCCGTGTTTAGGATTAGCCGCATGGCGTTAGCCACGGTTCGGGTGCAATTATCGGGGCCAACGCCCGTCGGTTGATGATCCGAACGCGTGTTTGGGATTAGCCGCATGGCGTTAGCCACGGTTTCAGTGCGGTTACCTGGGTTAATGCCCCTCGGTTGATGACCCCAGCCCGTATTTTCATCTGGAACGAAACACCAATTCTTTTTAACCGCAGGTCAACTGTTTCGCGGCTGGCGATCGATTAATAACGTCCGCGGTTGGGTGCCAGGGGCCCCTGGGAGATCTGCGGGACGAGCGGGGCGGTTGTCAGGTTCTCTGATGCACGGCCGCGGTATTCGATGAACATTAAAGCGTCGGCGCGCCCAGCGGTTGTCCCGGTGATCATCTCCAAGTTCAGCAGAGGCATCGCTGCTTGAGGACGCTCGGGACTGGCGATCACACCGCAGGAAAGTAGCAAGACCATGTCCGATGGCCAGCGGAATCGTTCGTGCAATCGCCAGCTGACAACTTGTGGCACATCGATCTTGGTTCGGTACGCCGTCCCGTCTGGGAGGGGAAGGTCGAGTTCGACGGGCTTCAGTTTGTCGACCTGGTCGATCTCTGCCTTGATCACGCAGTCGAGTGCTTGGCGGTCAACCGTTAGCAGGGGGCTGATTTCCAGGCGGTAGCCTTCTTGGATTTCGCCGGTTTCTGGTTCATAGGGAGGCCAGCCTGTGGTCGCGGGTTTGACGTTGCGAACGTAGTTGCGGCCGCGTGTGCTGGCCAGTTTTTGCGTTTGCCCGTTGTAGGTGACCAAGTCCAAGGCCTGGACTTGGCGGGCGTCCGTTCGCTGACGGAGCATGTTTAGGACGAGCGCCGCATTTTCCTTGCTTAACAGCCACGCTTGGACGCCTGGGGAGTCAACCGCGACGTGTTGCATCAACAGATGAGCTCGGCTTCGCCAGTTGGGGTTGCCGACCGTCATGACTTTTAGCGAAAGCACTTGGGGGTCTTTTTCGCCAGCAGTGAATCGTTCGACGATTCCGCCGACAACTTCAGCCATTTCGCGTGTGTGATAGATCGAAAGTTGGTCGCGGCTAGCGTTCATGTAGCCGAATGGCGACGTGAACCAAGCATCTGTTCCGGTTTCTCGCAAAACCCAGTCGATCACAGCCTGTTCTGGGCGATCGTGGTTTTGCAGATATCCGGTGTAGGGGCGAAGGTCCCAGTCGTAGGCCTGCTGACCAGCTTGGTTGGGAAGGGTGTTGCTGCGACCACCAGCGTTGCTGTTGGATTGGCGTTGAAAGCTGGGGGGCGTTTCAAGGCTGCGCATCGCCGATCCGGCGCCGGCTGCTGGTTGCGATTGTCCTGCCGCAGCCATGGGATTGGGCTGTCCGACGTTTGTTTGGCCGCCACCTTGCAACGCTGGATCGCCCGGCAAAGCCATGCCAGACTGTGCGTATGCGGTGCTAGAAGCGACGAAGCCAACTGAACCGGCGCATGTGATAGCCAAGCTGGCGACGACATGCTGAAAAGAAACGTAAGGCAACAGATTCGACAGAAAAGTACGCATGTCCCAACCGGTTTTGCGGAAATCGAATGCGATTTCGAAAAAATTTCCAATCGCTCTAAAGACGCTATAGCGGGATAGCGGCACCGGCGGCAAGGCGTGTTCGCGAATGGCGTTGAGGGACTGTAAATCTGTCTAGAAGGCGCTTGAACCCTAGTGTTTCGTTCCGTATGGAAATACGGGTTCGGGTCATCAGCCGACGAGTGTTAGCTCCGGTTATTGCACTGAAACCGTGGCTAACGCCATGCGGCTAATCCTAAAATCGAGCGGGTTCAGGCATCAGCCGACGGGCGTTAGCCCCGGATATTGCACTGAAACCGTGGCTAACGCCATGCGGCTAATCCTAAAATCGAGCGGGTTCAGGCATCAGCCGATGGGCGTTAGCCCCGGTTATTGCCCTGAAACCGTGGCTAATGCCATGCGGCTAATCCTAAAAAGGCGTTTGGACATTGCGGAGCGTGTGTTCGGTCTCGCGCAATGGCAGGCGGTTAATTTCGATTGTTGCCCTTTGCTCCGTGAATGTAGCGTTCTTTGCCGCGGGCTACTCGTCTGCCGCGTGTTCCTGTAATTCTTCGAGCGATGCAAATTCCAGCGTCGAAATGTGGGTGGCCGAAAGCACCACCTGGGGAGCCATGCCGGCGTCGTAAGCTTCTTTCCAACGGGCCGCGCAGAGACACCATCGGTCTCCAGGTTTTAGGCCCGCGAATCGATAAACCGGGTTGGGTGTCGACAGGTCATTGCCGCGAGACTTGCTGAAATCGAGGAACTCAGCAGTCATGACAGCGCAGACGGTGTGCAAGCCCGAATCGGAGGCTCCGGTGTTGCAGCATCCATCACGATAAAACCCTGTCATCGGATCTGTACTGCACTCGCCCAACTCCGTCCCGAGAACGTTCTTCGCCATCAATTTATTGCCAGATTCTTTGTGTTTTGCTGTTTGAGAGACTGGCTCAACGAACCTTCGGCTCTCGGACGGATGCATTAAGCTGTCAACTGTTTTGCAAGCGTCGCACCCATCGGGTTAATTCGCTTGGTGGGCCTTCCAGCATGGGAATCCAAGATGGGCGGCCAACCTAGGCGACGAGGGTAGAGTGTAGCGATTTGCCAATCCGGTGTGTCGTCGTCTTCTGCGAAAGGTCCTCGCAATGTGCGAAGTGTGCAGAGGGAGTAGGCCGAAGCGTGGCACAGCGCTGATAGGGGACACAGGGCTGATCCAGGTCGATGGCCAAGTCGCTGTGGAACGTTATGATGGAAGGACATCTTCGTTCCCCTCGATTATCCCTTTGCTGCCTCATGGATGTGCCTCCCGCTTCGAATCCCAAGCTTCTGCAGCACTTGACCCCCGAGCAGCAGCGTGCAGTGGTTCACGTTGACGGTCCGATGCTAATTCTTGCCGGGCCAGGTAGCGGCAAAACTCGTGTTGTCACGCACCGGGTGGCGCATTTGCTTGAAGCTGGGGTTCCTGAATGGCAAATCGCGGCGTTGACGTTCACCAATAAGGCCGCCGACGAAATGCGTGCCCGTGTCGATTCTTTGGCACCGGGCAAGCAGGTGTGGATGGGGACCTTTCACCGCTTCTGCGCTCAACTGCTGCGGCGATACGCAAGCATGGTCGGGCTGCAGGAGAACTATTCGATCTATGATTCTTCAGACTCAAAGCAGGCGATGAAGCGGGCGATCGAAGCCTCGGGGGTTTCGACGACGCACGCGTCTCCAGATCAGATCGCGAATCTGATTAGTAAAGCGAAGAACAAGCTGATCACGCCGGAGGTTTGGCAAACACAGATCGTTAGCCCTCAGGAAAAGGTCGCTTCCCAAGTCTATCCGGTTTATCAGCAGCAGCTGCTTGTTGCGAACGCGGTGGACTTTGATGATCTGCTGCTGCACGTTGCGACAATGCTGCGGCAGAACCCCGAGTTGCGGGCCGACCTGGACGCGCGGTTTCGCTACATCATGGTGGACGAGTATCAGGATACCAACCTGGCTCAATATGCCATCGTCCGTGGGCTGTCGGTGAACTATCCGAACCTGTCGGTCACAGGTGACCCCGATCAATCGATTTATGGTTGGCGTGGTGCAGACCTAAATAACATTCTTGATTTCGAGAAAGACTATCCGGATGTCAAAACGGTACGGTTGGAGCAGAACTATCGCAGTACGCCGAACATCCTGCGTGCCGCGGACCAGTTGATTCGCCACAACCGTCGTCGCAAACAAAAGGACTTGTTTACCGAGAATGACGAAGGCGCACCGGTGACGCTGCGCTTTTGCTCCGACGGTTTCGAAGAAGCAGACTCAATCGCCGACGACATCGTCAATGCGATCGCAAGTGAAACGGCAAAGCCCAGTGACTTTGCGATATTCTGCCGGATGAATTCGTTGACACGTTCGGTGGAACACGCCCTTCGCGGACGTGGTGTTCCCTATCAGATTGTTAACGGGGTGGAGTTTTACCAGCGGAAGGAAATCAAAGATGTGCTCGCCTACCTGCACTTGGTTAATAACCCCAGTCACGATGTCGCGTTGACTCGCGTGATCAACACGCCGACACGAGGCATCGGTGCGAAAACCGTTCAACGATTGCAGGATTATGGCCACCAGTGTTCGATTCCAATGTTGGAAGCCGCACGACGTGTCCACGAGATTGACTCGATCGCCAAACGTAGCAAGACAATGGTCAGCCGGTTTGTCGAAATCTACGATCGTGTGGCGGCAAAGGCGACGGCTCCGCTAGAGGAGTTGATGCGGTATCTGGTTCAGGAAACCAAGTACGATGACTTCCTCAATAAAACGTCTCCTGAAAGTGATGATTCCAGTCCGCTAGCCAACGTGGATGAACTGATCACGGCGGGAGCTGACTTTGATCGTCGGCACCCGGATGACGGATCGCTTGATGCGTTTCTTGAACAAGTCGCGCTTGTCAGTGACACCGACGCGTTTGACGATTCCGATGAACGGGTCACGTTGATGACGCTACACGCGTCCAAGGGGTTGGAGTTCCCGCGCGTTTATATCATCGGGGTCGAAGACGACTTGTTGCCCCACAAGCGGTCCAAGGAAGACGACGCACAGTTCGAAGAAGAACGCCGACTGTTGTTTGTTGGGATCACAAGGGCCGAGCAATGGCTACAGCTTTCGTGTTGCAAGCGGCGAATGATTCGAGGCGATTTCCGCCCCGTGATTCCTAGCCCGTTCCTGAACGAACTGCCGCTTGCCGAAATCAACCGTATCGAATCGGTTCGAAAAGGTGCGTGGTTTGACGAGGTCAACCAGAGCACCCCGTCAGATTGGGATATGCCCGAAATCCAGGTTAACGATGACAGCGCTATCGATCAGGATACGTCGTTTGACTTTGGTGCCAATGAGCATGAAGCCGACGAGCAAGGAGCCAAAGAGCATGCTGCGGAGTTCGATCAATCGGAATTCGCGGAGGCTCCGGCGGAAGAGCCCGCGCCAGCCAACCCGGTTCCACAACTCGGCAAGCTAAAGACGGCTGCGGATTTGATGACGGTCAATCGGCCGCCAATTACCGCATTCCAAGAAGGGACCAAGGTCCAGCACCGCGAGTATGGCGTCGGGATTATCACGGCGGTCAGTGGGCGTGGCCCCAAGAGAATGGCGCGAGTCAAGTTTGATGACGAAGAGCACAGTTTTCGTCTGGCGTTTGCCCCACTGGAAATCGCTGAATGATTTAGCTTGATGGCAATTGAGTGCGGGTTTCGGAAGACGCCCCAAAAGGGGCCGGGAGAGGCCCGGAAAAGACCCGTGCACGCCTCTGTAAATGATCATTATTCGCTATTCAGGCTTCGCAACGTCTGATCGACGCAAATAAAAAAGGCCGACGTTTTCACGTCGGCCTTTCTGTGTTCTTGCGTTGTTTGCCTACTTGAGGCTCAGTTGCGCGGCGCGGGTTGCTGCTGCTGTTGGGCTGGGTTGCCCTGAGCGATTTGCGGTGGCAAGAAGTTCTGTCGGTCAATCTTCCAGTCCGCTGGCGGCTGTTGCGGGATGAAGTGTCCGAGGAACTGGCTGATACCAGCACCGATCGCGTTGCGTTTAACTTCGCTGAATTCGTAGTGATCCCATTGAGGGGCCAGCTTTTCGTGGAAGTTGGGTGCGTACATGATCATGACTTCGGGTTCGAATCCCGAGCTCAGGACGACCTGTACCATTTTGTATTGGGCACGGTCTTCCTGGCGTTTGGGCCATGCTTGCACCAAGTACGTGTTTGGCTTTGGGGCTTGTTCAAGTCGCACCCAGTACCTTTCTTTGATCTGTTGTGCGTCCAGGTTGAAAACAAAGGGAAGCGGACTGTTGAAGATGTTCGTGCCCTGCATGTTCGGAGGCAGGGACTGAACGTTGCACTTCTTTTGCTCGCGATCGTATTCGATCAGCTCGACGCCGTTGCAGATCCAGTACTCGCCGTACTTGTTGGCAGTCGGCCCGAATTGAGGAGCACCGTTCTTCATGCCTTTGTAGTACATGATGCTGTCAACACGGAACAAACCTTTGTCTGGGTTCGCATATTTGACAACACCTTCGGCTTTGTGGGCGTGAACCCCAGCCGGTGCGGCAAGAAGGTCGAAGTGCCAGCGTTCAAACTTACACTCCAACGTTTTGGTCGATTGGCTTTTCTGTTGCCATGAAGCCAGGACACGATCAAGCTCGGCTTGTTGTGCCGGTGTCAGGGCAGGAAACGGCTGTGCAGCGGCTTGCGGTTTCGCACCGGCAACCGCCTGTTGCTGGGCGTTTGCTGGTGATGCAAAGGTCAATGCACCACAGACGATGCTGAGCAAAAACAAATGACCGCGATGGAGTCGCATTTTCATAGCCAAAAGCACCATCCTTGAAGGCTTTGGTTACGGATTACCGAGCAGGGAGCACACCAATTCGCTCGCTGAACCCTCGTTGTATCAGGTTGATGGGGGTCGCAGAAAGGTCATTCGGTTTGGCATTAAAAACTCCGCCATCGCAATGACTGCCTCCGAGAGCGGCGGAATTTACATCCAACTCTGCCCGTCACCCCTCAGAAAGACTGGGCAAAGCTAGCAAAGTTGTACATTTGCAAGTCACTTCAATCGCCAATCGTCTTCATGCCCCACAGTCGATGCCGTTGGATTGCTATCAATCGACTCTTCTTTCTTTACCGGTTAATGGCGATCACACGAATGTGCCGATGAGTGAAGAGTCGCGGGCTGCGCTGAGTTTAGATCTCGGTTGCATACCTGAGAATTTCGCACCAGTCAGATCTCGGTCGATTGTCTCGGCTGAACCAAGTTTGTCGCACAGGGGGGTAACGATGCAAGCAGTTGAAAACGCAATTCAGCCAACGCTGAATCGACGACGATTTGCAGCCTTCGCACTCGGCGGAGTCTTGATCAGCCAGACACAGTTCACCAGAGCTGAAGAGGGCATCAAGGCGCCTGCAAGCGATGCGGCATACCGATCGGAGACTCCGGTCAACACGATGGTTCGGCGGCTTGAGCCCGTTAGTACTGACTTCAATGGCGCGATCATTCAAGCGATCGCCGCGGGAAATTCGGGAAAGCTGCTGGCGGTCGCTGGCGACGATCACGGCATTCGAATCTTGCATGCCGGGACTTTACAAAGGTTAGCACTGCTGCGCGGGCATTCGGATCTTATCCAAAGCTTGCAGTTCGATTCGACCGGGCGGCGGCTGGTTTCTGCTGGCAATGACGGCGAACTGATCATCTGGAATTGCCAGGACTGGACGGTGTCGCAGCGGATGCAAACATCGCATGCGTTTGCCGGAGTCCGCTTTGCACCAAACGGGATGGAGCTTGCGGCGGTCGGTTTCACCGATGAAGTGTTCATCATCAACAACAAGCCCGTCAATCCGCACCCTCGTGTGCTGTGCGATTGCACCGACTTGCGATCCGTCGAATACCGACAGGATGGCAAGGTATTGGCGGTCGCTGGGCGAAGCGGAAAGCTACACCTGTTCGAACGAACGCAGTACGCACTGTTTGACGAATCCCATCTGCATCACGGTCGGATTCATGACATGCAGTTTGTCGGTTCATCAAATGTATTGGCTTCTGTCGGGGAAGACGGAAAGCTGACGTTGTTTGATACAGAGTCCAAAAAGACGGTGCTTCAAGTTGCTGTCGCAAAGGGCAAGCTCTATGCGATCTGTGTCATCGATGAAAAGTATGTCGCAGTCGCGGGAAGCGATGACTTGATCAGCATCGTCGAGCAATCGACGGGCAAAGTGATCGAACGCTTGAAGGGCCACTCCGGTACCGTGACTTCGTTGGCATCGATCGGGTCAACGCTGTACTCCGGTGGATTCGACGCAACGCTGCGGATGTGGCAGTTGGACAACATCATTGGCGGACCGGATCGGATTGCCGAACGGGACAACCTTTTGGGGCGATAAACCCCAACGCTAGTTTTTGACTTCGTTTTGGAAGGGCACACGGAGGTGCCACGGGTGAATCTGAATAAGAAACGATTGCGACGACCTGCTCGGCCACAAGTGCTTGAGCGTCGTGAACTGTTCGCCGCTGATCCAATCCATGTCGGTGTCGTTTACCTGGAAACCGACTACTTGGAATCGGACAACGATGTCGGAGGCGATTCCAAAGGCGACAAATTTCTGCTGACGTTTAACGGCGGTGCCGATGGCACAACGCTGAATCAAGTTCGCATTCGAACTGATAAGGACGGTGATGGTATCTCGGTCGGTGACCCGATCTTTGACACGGCCGAAGGTGGACGTGGAAAACAACAGTGGCACGATTTTCAGATCTTAAAAATTGAAACGACCGATGGGCGTGTCGCGACCGCAAAGGCAACCGTTGTCGATGGCGGGCAAGAGTTAATTCTGGATCTGACGAACTTTCGAGCGGGTGATCGTCTCGAGTTCACAATTGACGTCGATGAAGTCCTTCGCAACCTACCGGATCTGGATGAATTCAATGACCGGTTGGACGTGATCACGTCCGGTCAGGAATTCCAAGATTCGATCTTAGAGGCATTCTTTGAAGCTCCGCACTACGAACCGACAACCGCTGATGCGATCTTCTTAAACAACTACGGTTCGCCGCGCGATACCTATGGTTTGGAACTTCCCGATGATGACGGAACCGGACCGAACAGTCGTCCCAACCGTAGTGCGGCGGCCGTTCTGGAACTGACGCAAACGCCGAAGCCAATTTCGATTAGCGGCTCTGTTTGGCTAGACAATAATCTTGATTCGGTGTGGCAGCCCGGTGAAGCAGGCCTTGCCGACGTTGAATTAACGTTGCTCGCGGCTGACAACAGTGGTCAATACAAGGACACCGGATACCGAGTGCGAACCGACGCTGGAGGGCACTACAGTTTCGATCGCTCATTGGGGCTGATGCCCGGCAACTATCAAATCCTCGAAACTCAGCCCAGTGGCCTGTTCAGTGTCGCTGCAATTCCAGGACGCGTCGAAGGGATCGCGACAGGATCGGCGATCGGATTGGATGTTTTGTCTTCGATCGAGATTCCACTTGGGGATAGCGATGCGGTCGAGATGAATTTTGCCGAGGCCGAAGCCGCATCGATCGGCGGTTATGTCTATCGCGACAACAATGACAACGGTATCCGTGAAGCTGGCGAAACCGGAATTGCCGGTGTCACAATTCGTATCGTTCCCGTTGTAACGGTTGGCGATCAAGACGCGGTGACCACGGTGACATTGTCCGACGGTAGCTACTACGTCAGCAACTTGTCGCCAGGAACCTACGAGATATTCGAAGTCACCCAGCCGGCCGGATTGATTGACGGAAAGGATACAGCCGGGACCGTCAACTCGGTCACCGTTGGTGTCGCTGATACCAATGGTGATGCCATTCGCGCGATCAACCTCGATGGCGGTGATGTTGGCGTCGAGTACAACTTTGGCGAATTGGAAACGGGCGAGATCAGCGGTCTCGTGTACTTGGCAAATCCAGGTGAAGCCTGCTATCCCACATACGATCCGTCGCTCGCCGAACCTCTCGGTGGCGTGATTGTGGAATTGCAAACGCCCGACGGCAATGTAATCTCGCGAGTTACGACCACGCCAATGGGCGTTTACCATTTTGGCGACGTCGTTCCGGGCCAATATCGCATCGTCCAGTACACTCCGGACGGATTGCTCGATGGCGCATCATACGCCGGTACGATTGATGGTGTCTCGATGGGCCAAGCGCTCGATGGGACCGTGATTCGCCAAATTACGATGACGCCAGGTGGAGTGGGAACGGATTATCACTTCTGTGAAATCGCGCCCGTCACGCTATCGGGTTATGTCTATCACGATCGATCGTTCGAAGGCACTCGTGATCCTGGCGAAGAAGGCATCGCCGGCGCGAGCATTTCATTGGTGGACGATTCCGGAAACACCGTCGCCACAACGCAGACCGATTCGAACGGTTTCTACCAATTCGAGTCATTGCCTCCTGGGAACTACACCCTCATTGAACAACAGCCCAGCGGCTATCTGGATGGTATCGATCGAGCGGGAACGATTGGCGGGCAGACCGTCGGCACCGCAGGCAACGATCGAATCAGTCAGATTGCTATCCCACAAGGGATGTCGGGTGTCGAATATAACTTCGGCGAGTTGCTGCCTGCATCGATCGGCGGCCATGTCCATTTGGATGTTGATGGTGACTGCATTCGCGATCCCGATGAAGTCGGCTTGAACGGTGTCACGATCCAGTTGTTGGACGAATCTGGAACTGTTGTCCGAACGACTCAGACATCGATTGACGGAACCTACCGTTTCTTTGGATTGACACCCGGACGATACACCGTCGTCGAAGTTCAGCCCGAAGCGTTTTTTGATGGCGGAGTCACAGCGGGCACCGTTGGCGGCGTCGTTGGGGTGAATCAAGTCAGTGGCATTGAACTAGGGTCTGGTGTCGACGCGTTTGACTACGACTTTTGCGAGGAGCCACCGAGTTCGCTTTCCGGATCGGTACATATCGACAACGATGGCGATTGTATTCGTTCGCCATTTGAACGAGGCATCGAAGGCGTTGTCATTGAACTGCGAGACGCGACCGGGAATGTCGTTGCGACGACCACAACGGACGCGATGGGCAATTATCAGTTCGTCGGACTTCGTGGTGGCGAATACAAGATCTTCGAAGTCCAGCCCGAAGGCTTCTTTCAAGGCGGGCAGGTACTCGGATCAGCCGGTGGGGCGGTCCTTGGCGTCGACCTTATGTCGGTCTCTTTGACGCCTGGCGAAAGTGCTGTCGACTACATGTTCTGTGAGTATGAACCGGCGACTCTATCCGGAACCGTTTGGTCGGATGACAACGAGAATCAGCGGTACGATGAAAACGAAACGCCAATTGCCGAGGTCACTGTCAAACTGATCGATGACGCTGGCGTTGTCGTTCAGACGACCAAGACTGACCTTAACGGTCGCTATAAATTCACGGGACTTGATCGAGGCGTTTACGAGATCCAAGAAGAACAGCCTGAGGGGTACTTTCAGGGTGGCCAGATCGTGGGCAACCTCGGAGGCCAGCCTTCAGGTGACGATCGTTTGATCAACATTCAAGTTCACGCAGGTTTGACAGGCGTCGGATATGATTTTCCTGAAGTCCCGCCTGCCGAAATCAGCGGCGTTGTGTTTGTCGATGGCGCGGCGATCGAGACCACCGAATTGATCAGTCCGGAAGATCTACGGGAATACAAAGACGGCCAACTGACCACCGATGACACGCGGCTAAACGGTGTTCGAATCACCATTCTGGATGAGTTCGGGTTGCCTTTGACAGATGACGCGTTTCTGTCTGGCAATGCCGTCGCTGATAGTGTGGTGTTAACCAACCAAGACGGCGTGTTCCAATTCAAAGGGCTCCGGCCAGGAACCTACGTCCTGTCCCAAACGCAACCCAGTAGCGACAGCCTGATCGACTCCATCGATACACCTGGATCAACGGGTGGTCTGGCCGTGAATGCGGCTGACGAATACGACGAATCTCAGCTGTTTTGGATTAAGTCCGTTGCACCGGCCAAGGACTTTGACGCCATTTTGGGCGTTACCGTCAAGGCAGGGCAGACGTCCTCGGAGAACTTCTTTAGTGAAGTTGAGATCGATCTATCATCTCCACCACCTCCACCGCCGCCTCCCCCACTGCCACCACCACCTCCGCCGCTGACGATTTTGAAACCGCCCGCGCCGGAACCAGAATTCATCGAGCCTCCACCGTTCGAAGAGTTCGTCGCGCCGGAACCTGTATATCCAGTGACAGCGCCAGAACGAGTCTTGCCTGCACCGATCTTGGGCGAAGTCGACTTCGTCACTTGGCACTTGAGTGTGATCAATGGTGGGCATCCACGTGGTCAAGTCGCCTCACGTGATGCATTCATGAAGGTGGCGATGCGCAGCGACAATGACGCGCAAGACGAACGGCATGAAAAAGACAAAGGACGCTGGACTTTATTAACCATTGATGGCCAGGTTCGACAAGAAAGCGAAACGTTTGAGCTTGGGGCCGAAGATGCCATTGCTTTGGCTGGCGACTTCAACGGTGACGGAGATGACGAAGTCGCCATCTATGTCGAAGGACACTGGTACGTCGACATGAATGGCAACGGTGTCTGGGACGAAGGTGACCTTTGGATTCTGCTTGGGACCGAAATGGACCGTCCTGTCGTCGGCGACTGGGATGGAGATGGTAAAGACGACATTGGAATCTTCGGTCGAAAGTGGGAACGCGATTGGCGTCGAATCAAAACCGATGCAGGGCTTCCCGACCCATCCAACCGTTGGCGACGCTACTTGGAAACCCAAAAGACGCTTGGTCTGGTTTCAATCGAGACTCGCCCCGAGGACTGCCGCAGGATGCTGCGTCATGGCGAAGACGGAAGCTTGCGTGCTGACGCGGTCGATCACGTCTTCCAATATGGCGAGGATGTCGACACGCCGATTTCGGGCGACTGGAACGGCGACGGAATTGATCAGATCGGAATTTTCCGCGCAGGCGTTTGGATGCTGGACGCCGAGGGCGACGGTCGACGAAAGTCTGGCGAAGAACGGTTTGAGTTCGGTCAGCCAGGCGACTATCCGATCGTCGGTGACTTCGACGGTGATGGGATCGACGAGGTCGGCGTCATTCGCGGCAACAGAGTCATCATCGATAGCGATGGTGACCGCGAGGTGACGGCGGCTGACGACCAATTCGACTTGCCGGAAGGTTCGCAGAGCGGACAGCCCGTTGTCGGTGACTGGGACGGCGATGGTCGTGATGAGCTTGGCTGGTATAACCAAGCCAGCTAGTCTCGCTATCGCGAACGCAGTGGTTTGCGATGGTTGGATCAGCGGCTGCGACAGTCAGCATCGAAATTGTTGTCTATTGTCGCCCTACACTCCGGAACGTAGCGTTCTTTCCTGGATGTTTTGCCGAGTGTCATCCTGGGCTGCAAAAACAATCCAAGGCGTGAAGACCCAGTAGATGCTTCAATTGAGAAGCGAATGACAGATGCAAGCTGAGAACACTAATCACCGCTAATCAGCACTAATCGATTAGTGTGTACTAGAGACAATTAGTGTTTTCAAATTTGCAGCACCCACCCGCTAACGTTGCACGGTTTGATAGTCAGTTGCCATTGTTCAAGCTCAGCCGGCAGCAGAGCCAATCCTTGGTTCGCCAGCAAGCAATCTTGAACTTACGCATTCGATCCCGGCGGGCAGCAAGGCCTGCGTTACTACTCAGCCGCAACTTGGCGTCTGCGACGACGACGTCCGCTTCGGGCGAATTTTTCACGAACTTCTTTTACCGCGGCGACGAAGCGTTCGACTTCTTCGGCGGTGTTGTAAAGATAAAAGCTCGCTCGCGCTGTCGCCGTTTTACCCAACGATTCGTGCAGCGGCATCGCACAATGGTGTCCGGCGCGAACTGCGATCCCACGTGTATCAAGCCACTGAGCGATGTCGTGCGCGTGAACTCCCTCGACAGCGAAGCTGACAATCCCCGTTTTCTTGTCGGGGGTCGGCCCGATAATTTCGACGCCATCGATCTGACGCATGGCGGAATCGGCCATCTCGCAGAGTTGATGTTCGTGCCGTTGGATGTTGTCAAACCCTAGATCCGTCAAGTATTGCAAGGCGCTTGCCAAGCCAATCGCTTCGACGATCGGAGGTGTTCCTGCTTCGAACTTTTCTGGCAAGTGGATCGTCGAAAAGCCACTTGTTGTGACCTTGTCGATCATTCCGCCACCACCCAGAAATGCGGGCATCTCATCGAGGATGGATTCACGACCGTAGAGGACGCCAATTCCAGACGGGCCACAGGCTTTGTGCCCACTAAAGACAACGAAGTCTGCATCCCACTTTTGTACGTCGATCTGTTGGTGTGGTGCTGCCTGAGCTGCATCAACAAGGACTTTGGCACCAAACTGATGCGCCAGCTTCGTCCAGCGCTCGACCGGAAAGTTCGTGCCGAGCACGTTGCTGCTCGAGGCAAAAGCAAACAGTTTGGGGCGTAGTGTCTCCAGCCGATCTTGTACGACGCTGTCATCAATCGTGAAGTCATCGCCTAGCGGCAAAAATTCAACTTTGCACCCAACCCGCTGTGCCAATTGATGCCAGGGAACGATGTTCGCGTGGTGTTCGGCGATTGTTAACAGAATGACATCATCGGGGCCGATGAACTTAGATCCCCATGAATACGCGACCAAGTTGATCGCGGCCGTTGTCCCTGCGGTGAAGATCACTTCGGCAAGTGATTTAGCATTCAGGAAACTTCGTGTCGTCTCACGCGCTGCCTCGTACGCGGCGGTTGATTCTTCGCTTAGCGTATGGATGCCACGATGAACGTTAGCGTAGTACTGACGATAACAGTCCGACATCGCGTCAATGACGACGGTGGGGCGCTGCGCGCTAGCTGCGTTGTCCAAAAATGCAAGCGCTTCGCCCGATGCCGCGTTGCGGCTTAGGATGGGAAAGTCTTTGCGAACTTCGAGGGGATCGAATCCCATTGCCTAGCTCTCCTCGCCAAGACTTGGTCCGCCAAAGCTTGGTCCATCTGAATCGTCATCATCCCCATCGATCGGCGAATGCAAAGCCGACTGTAGAACACGCCATGACAATAGACAGCACTTCTGCCGGTTGGGCGTCAACTTTGGGCCAAAGAGTTCAAGCATTTCGTTGGCCGAAAAGTCGCGAATCTCATCGAGCGACTTGCCTTCGATTTTTTCGATCAGCATCGACGCAGAGGCCTGGCTGATCACACAGCCTTCGCCGTCGAACCAAGCTTCGGCAATTTGGTTGTCATCATCCAGACGAAGCGTGATTTGGATAACGTCACCACACAACGGGTTTTTGCCTTCATCCTCGTGCGTTGCGTTTTCCAGGCAACCGCGATGATAAGGGTCTTCGTAGTGGTCTAAGACGTGTTCTTCGTAGATATCCTGCTCGTTAGTCATCGCAAAGTCACGAAAGTCGTGCGTATTCGGGCCGACCTGGCACAATATCTAGTGTGACAGCCCGGCGGGGGGAAGGTTCCGGCGGTTGGAGAGACACCAAGCCTGCCTCTCGGGTTTCTATTAAAGTCTATGCTTGTTGTCAAAAATCGACGAGTCCCCCAATCTCGTTTAAAATATTTGACCGTCAACGGACTGATCCCTTTTCAGCCGGTTTCTCCCTCCTCCCCTCCCCCTGCTGCAGTTGAAATTGATGTTGGTTACTGCCTCTTCTTTGGTCACCCGCTTGGTGTCCAAGGCCGTGAATTATCCGGCCACAAGTTTTCTTTCCATGAATTTTCTCGCACTGTGTCTGCTCACCTGTGCTCCAGTCGCTGCCAAAGCGGCTGAGCTTCCGGCGACACCCAAACGAGATTCGGTGAAGCCTCGCAACGTGGTTTTCATTTTGACCGACGACCACCGCTATGACGCGATGGGTTTTATGGGGCATCCGTTTTTGGAAACGCCGCATTTGGATTCGCTCGCGTCAAACGGTGTTCACCTCAAGAATGCTTTTGTCACCACCAGCCTCTGTTCGCCAAGTCGAGCTTCGATTCTGACCGGCTTGTACACGCACAAGCATCGTGTGATTGATAACAATCGCTTGGTACCCGAGGGAACCATTTTCTTCCCTCAGTACCTTCAGCGTGCAGGATACGACACGGCCTTTATCGGCAAGTGGCACATGGGTGGCGCGCATGATGATCCCCGCCCCGGATTTGATCACTGGATTAGCTTTCGTGGCCAGGGAAATTATCTTCCGCCGGGGCCGAAGTACACGCTGAACGTCAACGGCAAACGCGTCAAGCAGAAGGGATACATCACCGACGAGCTGACCGACTATGCGATCGATTGGCTCGACAACCGTACTGACGACAAACCGTTCTTTCTGTACCTGTCGCATAAAGCGGTGCATGCGAACTTCACACCAGCGGAAAGACATCAAGATCGATACAAAGACGCTGACTTAAGTTTCTTGCCACGCGGGAAAGAGATCAAAGCAGAAAATGATGCGCCACGTTGGGTTCGCGATCAGCGGAACAGTTGGCACGGGATCGATTTTTCCTATCACAGTGACAAGGGCCTCGACTACTTGTACCGTCGGTACTGTGAATCTTTATTGGCGGTTGATGACAGTGTCGGACGAGTGCTCGACCAGCTGAAGAAGATGGGCATCCATGATGAAACCTTGATCGTCTACATGGGCGACAACGGATTCATGTGGGGAGAACACGGTTTGATTGATAAGCGAGTTTCGTACGAAGAATCAATTCGTGTGCCGATGATGATGCAGTGTCCCGACCTCTATCAGGGTGGAACCGTCGTCGAAAAAGTCATTGGCAACATCGATGTCGGGCCGACCATCTTGCACGCCGCAGGCCTGCAAACGCCTGACTATATGGACGGCGAAAGCTTTATCGAACTGCCCAATCGTCCTGACATGCCGTGGCGTGACTATTTCTTGTATGTCTATTACTGGGAAAAGAACTTTCCGCAATCGCCAACTCAGTTCGCCCTTCGCGGTGACCGATTCAAGTACATCACCTACTATGGCTTGTGGGATGTTGATGAGCTGTACGACTTGACGACAGACCCGGGTGAAACCAAAAATCTGATCAACAATCCTGACTACAAGTCTGTCGCCAAAGAGATGGAAGACAAGTTGTACGACATGCTGGGGCAGGCGGGCGGGATGGATATTCCCATGAATCAGCCACGCGGCAACAGCCAGAACAAGCGATGGGATGATCGCGGTGGTAACGAAGCCGCCGCATTTCCAAAGTCGATCGTGGTTGATGAGCCGATCAATCGCGAGGCAAAGTAGCCTCTTCAAACTTAGTTGAAAATCGCATATGTCGGTGGTATTCGTACTGCCGACATTTTTTTCGATTGGCGGGGAGCGACCGAGTTGTCCGCAACGGATGAGATGAGTCCGGCAGGAGCCAACGTCTAGTGATGACACACGACGAAAACGAAAAAACAAACCAACCAAGTCGTCTCTTCAAGGCAACCGAAGCGGCGATGTTGATGGATGATTTGACGTGGCAGCGGCATGCGAATCCCTGGAGCGGTTGGACGCGAGTCGCGACGATGCCGCTGTTGTCGATCGCAATCTGGAGTCGGGTTTGGATCCAATGGTGGGCGCTGGTTCCCATCACTTTGGTTGCGATTTGGATTTGGGTGAACCCTCGCCTGTTTCCACCTCCCAAGTCGTTGGACAACTGGATGTCCCGTGGCGTCTTGGGCGAGCAAATCTGGTTGGGGCGGGTGCAGGCCGCCATCGCCAGCCATCATCTTGCGGTCGTGCGTGCGACGACTTGGATTGCCGGTGTCGGAGGAATTGTTTGGATCGTCGGGCTGATCACCTTGAATTTAACCGCGGCGGTTGCCGGATTGAGCATTTCGATGCTGGGGAAGCTATGGTTTCTCGATCGGATGGTTTGGATCTATCGAGATCATGAGGCGTCTTTGGATGATCGCCCTAGCAAAAGTTCTTGCTAGGAAGCACGCAAAAGCAGCCTGCGAAAACTTCGCCACTTGATGGGCAATCAAAACCGTGCGTGCAAGCAGAAGGTTCCTGCTGCCCCCCATCGTTGCAGCTTGTCGGCTTTGGGAACGTCACTTAACCTCCCACGCTTCATCGCGGCTGGCCTTTGTCGACTTCGATTCGAAGCCTGGAGGTTTGCGAAATTCGCTTTTGCAAGGCAAAAGTCCGTTGACTGCTAAGCTGATGCGAAGTCACATCGAGATTCATATTTCGATCTGAATTCATCTCACTGAAATACTATAACCGAATTAGAACGATCGATGACGACTTTGGATCTTGGACGGCTTCAATATTGGGCACGGACTTTTGTGATCGCAATCGCTTGCTGTTGTATTGCGTTTGGCAATGCGCAAGCACAGATTCCTGATCCGGTGTTTGTTCACGATGCAGATCTTTCGGACAATGATCGCCACGTTCCAAGCGTGTTCCCTCAAGCGAACCAGCCTGCTGACGACTTGTTCGTTTTTGATGCCAGACGTTTGCCTCGGCATACGCAAGCCTTCGTCGCGTCCATCCAAGGACTCGCCAACCGTCAACAGCCGGAACTGTATTTGATTCTAAGCGGGAATCGGATTCGCCCTTTTGATCCGGCGCGTCCACGGCGTGATTCGATCGATCGTGTTTGGTTGGACTGGCTCTCGAGCAACGAATACGTGAAGTCATCGCCACGGATCGAGTCTGTCGAAGCTTTGATCGAAAAGTATGTCTCTGGTGGCGTTGTCGTTGTCGATCCATCGCTACCTGCCAGCCTGAATGTGGCGACGATGATTTCGGCCGTTCAGGGAATCCCCTTGGCATTTCCTGAAGACGTTGAACGCTTTCAGTTGAAGGTCGCCGAAGACACACGCGGACGATGGTCAACAAACATCGAGGCTTACAAGTGGGCATGGGAAAATCTGTGGCCGCAGATGAATCATGCTGCCATTGCGATTTTGTCGCCAAGGTTCCACGGGCATCTTCGCGACTATTTGGTCCAGCAAAAGATCTTCACATTTTGGATTTCACACCCGGACTATCGTGATGCAGCAACTGGCGAGGACGACTTGGCGGAGATCAAGCGATTGCTGCTGAAGATGCCAGTCAATATCCCTGTCTTCGGGTATCCAAACGCCGGGGGTGAAGACACCGGGATCGGTGAAGGCCTGGGTGTCAAACTGCTATCGGATCACGGAAAGTTTCTGGTGCCGACCGATTGGCATACCAACCTTTCGATTTGGACCGGCTGGAAGTCCAAGGCTGAAACCTTAAAACAGCCCAGCCGACCCAAACTGAAATATGATCCCAATAAACGCTACCTGTGCTTGCTGGTTAGCGATGGCGACAACATGAATCTTTGGTTGGATTTCTTGCCCACGGAACGCAATTGGCGAAGTCCGCTCCGCGGTTCACTACCGATCGCGTGGACGATGGGGCCGGCAATGCTGCAGCTTCACGGCCCACTGTTGGATTATTACTACGGATCTTTGACGCCCAATGATTCTTTCGGATGTGCTGTCAGTGGGCTCGGCTACATGTATCCGCTTCACTATGGGGAAGCTTACGGAAAGCACCAAGCGGAGATTCTGCAGCGGTATCTTGCTTTGACCAATCAGTTCAACAAAGGGCTCGATTTGACCTGGTATTGGGGAACGATCATTGGTGAGCGAGGCGGAGAGCAATTTGCTGCGGTCGCCGAAGAACTCGATGGCATGACTTGTCTGTTGGAAGGCTATGGCCGGCAGTGGTGGCGTGATGAACCTTACTTGACCGACGGAATTCCCACGTTTCATTTTCTGAACGACGCGGTCTCGGCCGAGCAGACTGTTGCTCAAGTTCGTCGCAACCTAAGGCGACGGAATCCTCAATTCGGTGTGGTCTTTATTCAGAATTGGGAGTTCGACTTCGATGAGATCAAAGAGCTAACCGAACAAATCGAAGGGGATATCCAGTGGGTGCTCCCAGAACAATTGGCCGATCTGTATCTACAGTCCAAGGCTGAGTAGCGAGCTGAAATAGCAGCGGTTTCGTGCTTCGAAATGCCAATCGTGATCTAAGATACGCGACTTGTCACCGCATACGGATTCAGATCCTGCATTTCGGATTGAGGCGGTTGGCTTAAAACGAGTTCATCGCACCTGCGTCGGATCACGTCGGCTTTGGCTTGATAGCGCTCGGCTTGTTCTGAATCGCCTTGTTTTCGATAGAGGCTAGCCAAGAGCGTGTACGCAGGAAAATTGCGTACGACGTCAGCCGGTTGTGTCTTCAGTCGATGATCGATCGCGCTGTGGGCCGCTTCGATGGCAGACGAGATCTCCCCCAAGCCTTCGAGGGCGCTGGCTTTCAGTAGCCACTGTGTCGCGAAAACGGTCTTCTGAGGAAGGACGAGCGTCTCGATTTTTGCGACTGCCGATTCGACGATTTGCAAGGCGTCAGAGTACCGGTTTTGAGCGATCGCAAGCGCCGCTTTGGCCTCATAAAAGTCAAATAAATACAGCGGGCCTACCTGTTCAAGTTCAGCCTCGCGTTCTTGTACCAAAGCAATTTGTCCTTCTGCTTGCTGGGTTTTGCCCTGATGAAGCAATGCGACAGCCAAGGAGGTTCGGTTCGAAATCGTCGCGATATGTGTCGGTCCGTTGATCCGACTGTATGTCGCAATTGCCGTTTCCATTAACGGCACCGCGCGATCCGTTTGAAGTAAATCGAGCCAATAGATTCCTCGCCAAATTTGGATGTCCGCAATCGTCGTGGATTCCTGTTGGTTCGCGTTGCTGATCTGATGTTCCAATTGGCATAGCAAATCGTCTATTCGAACATAGTCGTCTTGGTGCAGCACAAACGGCAGCAGATGCTGAGCCGCATGGCAGAAATAGACCTTGCCATAGTCAGGGAATCGCTGGATTTTACGAAACGATTTTTCCGCGATTGAAATCGCCTCGTCGTACTGGCCGTAGTACAGCATCGTGGTGGCTAGCGAAAGTTCCCAGAATGCATAGTCAATTCCGGATGCGTATTGGCGATGGAAGTCGATCGCCAACCGTTGGTTAGCGATCGACGATTCGAACTCGCCAAGAATAAACTGTGCTGTTCCGAGAATGCCGCTCGCGCGAGCGGAGATTTCCTGCGATACGTTGTAATGTTCCAGGACCATTTGGCACCGCTCCCGGCATCGACGATAGTCGGAATTTGCACAGTCGATTCCGGCCAAAGCGAGCTGTGATTTGGCCTTCAATACGGCACTCTCTTCAAGAGGTAACCGATTGAGTTGTTCGTCGATCAAAGCGTGGATTTGCTTCGCCAGTTCATATTGATTCACATTGACTAAAACGTCCGTATGTTGACAAAGGTGATCGAGTGTTTCGGGCAGTTCATCGGGGTCGCACGACTGGCAGGCTTGGGCCATCTTTGTGAAATGTTCGGCAGAAGGTCCCGGTTGCGAAAGCGATTTGTAGGAGCTGGCAAGACAGCAATGAATCTGTGCAATCGCGGACTGCGGCGTATACAAGTCGTCGTGTCGCGTTTGAAGTGCTTTCTCCAGTTCGGAAACCGCTTCCGGATAGGCGTTCTGAAAATAGAACGTGACACCACGACCATGGTTGACATTGAAGCGATAGGCTCTCGCGTTTGAATCCTTTTTTGTTCGATCAGCAATGCGATTCATCGCATCGTAAAATTGAAACGCGGCATCAAAGTCGCGTTCTTGCAATGCACGATCGGCTCGTGCCCGAAGCTTTTGAAAACGGTTGTTGTCGTCCAGCCGCACCGACAGATAGATGACAAGGGTGAACGCGGTGCCGACAATTAAAATTTCAATGAGGCCCAATTCACCGACTCCAACAGCAGACAGGATGACTTTGGGAAAAGTCTACCAGAACACGATTCTAAACTGGGGCGGGACTGTAGAACGATCGGTTTTGACGCCACCTCGAGCTTGCACCGGGATGTCCGGAGTGCGTCTCCGTGTAGATGCCTCCAGCGAAGATTCCGGATTTTTCAAGGAATCGGTGTAACTATCTCTCGCTTGCCGGAAACTGCTTGCAACCGGAGAAAAAATGAATCAAGACGCCAATCACGAAGACTTCATTCGATGTTTGACCGAAAGCCAAACGCGGCTATACGGCTATGTCTATTCGTTGCTTGGCGACCATAGTTTGGCCGCAGATGTGGTTCAGGAAACCAATTTGGTGCTTTGGCGAAAGATGGATGAATTTGTTCCCGGGCAATCTTTTTTACGATGGGCGTTCGGCATCGCCCGTTTTCAAGTCCTTTCACACTACAGGGATCAAAAACGCGATCGTTTGCTCTTGGATAGTGAACTGGTCGAAGTCATCGGGCGAGAGTCCGAATTGCAGGCTGAGGGATTTGATTCGTTCCGGCTAGCGTTGCGACCGTGCCTTAAACTTCTCGCCCCCAACCATCGGTCCATGATCGAACAGCGGTATTTTCACTCGATGCCGATCGCCGAAGTCGCCGAGCGATGTGGACGAAGTGTCGGCGCTATCAAGACGGCTCTCGTGCGTATCCGGCAACAGCTAGGCAATTGTGTACAAAAGCGATTGGCGACGGAGGCTTGAACTGATGGACGAAGCTACCGAAGAACTCGAACGATTGCTCATCGAATGGGACGCCGGAACGCTCGACGAAAGTGGCATTCAGCGAGTACGCGAGATTTTACGAAGTAGCGAGGTCGCACGCGAGCACTACATTCGGTCGCGAATGATGAACGCGGCGTTCGAGTTGGATTCGCAAGCCCATTTGGATTCGGCGATAGATCCATCAATTGGCGTTGCGCAAAGCTCTAGCGATCGAGTTGTCAAGCAAAGTTACGCCGGACATTGGCGACTGCTTGCTGTCGCGGCATCGCTCGTTTTCGTCATGCTTGGTGCCCGTTTGATTTATCTGGAATTCGAAATGGGAACCGCGACAGAGTCATCGAAGTCCGGTGAGCGTCTCTACACGGCGAATCAACAAGCGGGCGAAGCGATGGCGAGTGGAATTGCGATCGTCAAGAGTTTGGTCGATGTCCAATGGCCAAGCGATGACGACGTCCGTGAAGTCGGCGACGCGCTGCAGGCAGGAAGGTTCTCGATGGTGTCCGGGATCGCACAGATTGAGTTCTTTTGTGGTGCAAGTGTCGTCGTCGAAGGTCCTGCAGAACTTGATTTGGAAAACCCAATGTTGGCCAAGCTGCACCGTGGACGTCTTCGAGCACAGGTGCCACCGGCCGCTCGCGGTTTTTCGGTTGATGTTGCTGAAATGAAAGTGGTTGACTTGGGAACCGAGTTTGGGATTTCTGTCAACGACGGACAGGCGGATGTTCAAGTTTTCGATGGAGAAGTCGAACTGCATCGTTCGGCTGAACCGGTTCGGCGACTGATCACCGGCGAAGGTATCAAGAAACTTGCCGAAGGGGCAGTGATCGAATCGGAGGCCTCACCGGACTTGTTTGTTGATATCGAAAGCCTGGAATCTCGGGAGCAAGATCAGGAGAATTCGCGATTTAAACGCTGGGACGCTTCGACAGCACGTCTTCGCCAAGATGCGAGGTTGATTACTTACTATCGATTTGATCGTCAGGGTGTCAAACAACGTCGTCTCAAATCGGGTACTTCACCAGCTGACGACGAATTGGATGGTGCGATCGTGGGTGCGAATCGGACCTCAGGTCGGTGGTCCGAGAAGTATGCGTTGGAGTTCAAGAAGCCCGGCGACCGGGTTCGCGTGCAAATCCCAGGAGAATTCAAGTCACTGACATTGGCCGCTTGGGTCAAGATCGACAGCTTGGACCGTTGGTACAACTCGTTATTTCTGACCGACCATTACAACCAAGGTGAACCCCACTGGCAGATCCTTGATAGCGGTCAGCTGTTTTTCTCCGTCAGACACAAGCCCGACGACGCGACCGGAAAGCTCGCGAAACGTCAAACGCACCAACCGATTTTGTCGCCTCCGTTCTGGACCCCATCGCTTAGTGGACGTTGGCTTTTCTTGGCAACAACCTACGACGCGGACACGGGTGAAACGACTCACTATCTAAACGGAGAAATCATCCATCAGGAAACGATTGATCCAAGTCTTGTGGTTCATCAAACCAGGATCGGTGCGGCGACGATTGGTAACTGGTCCACACCAACGCGTGAAGATGCTGAGTTCGCGATTCGAAATTTGAACGGCAGCATGGATGAGTTCGCCATTTTCTCTGCCGTTCTATCGCCCCGTGAGATCGAGGAGATCTATCGAAATGGAAAACCTTAGTCGACCGTCACTCGGTTTTATTTTCTGGGCACTCATTTTCTGTGGACTCTTGTTCGCTTCTGCATTGCCGGTCAACGCAGATGATTCATCGAGCAAAAACAGCAATCCGGGCGTACGTCTATTTACGCTGAAGGTCTTTCCGTTGCTAAAGGAAAAGTGTTTCGGCTGCCATGGCGATGACCCCGACGACATTCGTGGTCAGTACAACATGTTGTCGCGGGAGGCACTCATTGGCGGTGGTGAATCAGGTGATGCCGCCGTGATCGTTGGACATCCGAGTCAAAGCGTGTTGATCGATGCCATCCGCTGGGAAGGCTACGAGATGCCCCCAAAAGAAAACGATCGGCTGACCCCAGCAGAAATTTCCTGGATCGAGGAATGGATCAAGTCCGGTGCACCATGGCCGAACGCAGATACGAGAAATCAAATCCTGCAGGAGGCATCGGCGGAATCAAGCAATGCCGACGGTGTCATTTTCAGAACAAGTGGTGGCACGTCTAGCGAGTGGACTTATCGGCGCTATGAGCCCAATGAGATTTGGGCGTTCAAGCCGGTTGATCCTCCACAATTTGATTTGCCGAGTGGTGTGAATCCGATCGACTTCTTCGTCGATCGAAAAATTGAAGAGGTTGGTTTACAGGCATCCGGGCCTGCGAAGCCCCGTCAATTGCTTCGCAGAATCTATCTCGATGTCACCGGGCTTCCTCCGACGATCGAAGAAAGTAACTCTTTCGCCCAGGTGTTCGCCGAAGTTGGAGAGGAAGCATGGAATGAATTGATCGACCGTTTGCTTCGCAGTCAGCACTATGGTGAACGCCAGGCTCAACATTGGCTTGATGTCGTGCGTTACGCCGATACGGCTGGATTCTCAAACGACTATGAACGTTCAAACGCATGGCGATATCGAGACTATGTCATCCGTTCATTTAACGATGATAAGCCCTTCAATGAATTCGTTGTCGAACAGATCGCTGGGGACGAGTTGCGACCCGATGATCCGGAAGCGTTGATCGCAACTGGCTTTTTACGCATGGGACCTTGGGGAACGGCTATGGTTCCCCAAGACGAAGCAAGGCAAATGTATCTGGACGACCTTGTACACAATGTTGGGCAGTCCTTCTTGGCGATGCCGATGAGGTGTTGCAAGTGCCACGACCACAAGTTCGATCCGATTCCGACACGCGACTACTACCGTATGTATTCCACGTTTGCGACAACGCAACCGGCGGAATTGGATGCGGCGTTTTTGCCCGAAGAGAACCAAGGCGGATTTGAAAAGAAACGTGAACTGGTCGCTGAGCTTCTGGAGTTCGCCAAAGCCGAATTGAAACTCGTTGATGACAAGCAAGAAGCTGCTGCAAAGCTTTGGTACGCAGAACATCAATTGCCATACAAAAACGAGAAAGAACGCAAGGATGATCCAGAAGATCAGAAGCCGCCACGGCACATCGGGCTGACTCCAGAGGAAAAGGGAATCAAAAAGGTTCGCGAACAAGATGTCTGGATTTGGGAACGGCGGTTGGAACGTTACGAGCCGATGGCTCAAGCCGTTTACAGCGGACAAGATGACTGGAAGAATTCCCGCAAACTGCGCAAAGCAAACAAAATCAATCAGCAATGGCGGCCGGAGAATTTCATCTTGCAGGGCGGGAATCTCGGTTCCAAAGGTGACCCTGTGCGGCCCGGTGTCCTTAGCGCATGTGGTATCAAAGTCAACGAATCGGCCGAATTGCCGTGGGCATTGCCCGATGGGTTGGATGGTCGAAGACTTGCTTTCGCACAATGGGTTGTCGATGACAGAAACCCGTTGACCGCTCGCGTTATCGTCAATCGCGTTTGGCAATGGCACTTTGGAAAAGGCATCGTCAAGACGGCGAACAACTTTGGTGTAAAGGGAAGCAAGCCGACACACCCAGAATTGCTCGACTGGTTGACGGCGGACTTTATCGAACATGGGTGGAAGCTAAAACGTTTGCACCGTCAGATTCTCTCCTCGAAAACGTATCGCCGATCGACAGCACCAGTTGACGTCGAGACAACGAAACGACTTGATCCGGAAGACCGCTTTTTAGCTTCGTTTCGACCGAGACGTATGTCGGCCGAAGAAATCCGCGACGGTGTGTTATTCGCTTCGGGTGAACTGCGCACCGAAATGGGCGGCGTTCCAATAATGCCGGAGATCAATATGGAGGTCGCGTTGCAGCCGCGGATGATCCAGTTTTCAATCGCACCGGCCCACCAGCCATCGCGGACACCGGAGGAACGCAATCGCCGCACGATCTATGCCTATCGAGTTCGTGGGCAGGCCGATCCGTTCCTTGAAGTGCTCAATCAACCAAATCCGAATGAATCATGCGAACTGCGTGATGTGGCTTCGGTATCGCCGCAAGCATTCACATTGCTTAACAGCGATGCAATGACCGACCGTTCGATTGCCGTTGCGCTGCGAATTGAACGCGAACATGGAATAGCGTCGAACTCTGACAACATTTTTCTAGTGAATCGAGCAGTTGAGCTGGCGCTCGGCCGTCGACCTTCGGATAGCGAACAACAGTCTTTTGAAGGCTATCTAGCTGCGATGCAGAACTACCATCAAAACCATCATCCCGAAATCAAACACTATCCGACTGAGGTGACTCGTTCGCTGGTGGAAGAGTTCACGGGAGAACCATTCGAATTCATCGAGAAGCTAAATGTCTACAAAGACTACGTACCCGATGCCAAACCTTGGACGGTCAGTGCCAAGACACGGGCACTAGCGGACCTCTGCCTGTTGCTGATCAATTCGAATGAATTCATGTATGTCTATTAGTACTTCGTTCCATATGAAAATACGGGTTCGGTTCATCAGCCGACGGGCATTAGCCTCGGTTACTGCACTGAAACCGTAGCAAACGCCAAACGGCTAATCCAAAAATCGAGCGGGTTCGAGTCATCAGCCGACGGGCGTTAGCCCCGGTTATTGCACTCAAATCGTGGTTAACGCCATACGGCTAATCCAAAATTCGAGTTTGAAGGAAGCACTAGCTGCCGCTTTCGAACGTAAAACCAAAGTCCTCTGATCGCTTTGACAAGTCGCCAATCGGATTCGAACATGAAATCTTTGCCACGTCGTGACTTTTTGTATGGGCTTGGTTCATCCTTGGGGGCGCTGGCTTTGACTGATCTGCAGGCTGCCGAGCGGAAAGCGTCAGGTACAGGGCCTCTTGCCCAAAAGCCGCCGATGCATCCGGCTAAAGCCAAGTCGGTCATCATGTTGTTCATGGAAGGTGGACCATCGCAGGCAGACACGTTTGATCCCAAGCCGGTGCTGAATCGACTGCACAAAACAGAGTCGACTCGTACAGCCGGTTTGGCAAACGGCAAACGTTTCTATGTCGGCAGCCCATTCAAGTCGCGGAAAGTCGGTAACGCGGGTATCGAAATGAGCGAACCCTGGCAGTTCATGGCCGATCCGGAGGTGGCTGACGAGCTTTGTGTCTATCGAGGTTGCCAAGCCGAGTCGCTAAATCATCCCGAAGCGCTGTTGCACATGAATACCGGCAGTCGGCTCGGTGGCGATCCGGGGCTTGGTGCTTGGGCGACCTACGGATTAGGGACCGAGAACCAGAATCTTCCCGGCTATGTCGTGATGACCGAACTGGCGCTTCCGCAAGCTGGGCCGGCGAACTGGACCAACGGCTTTTTGCCTGCGTACTATCAAGGGACACGACTGCGGAGTAGCGGCTCGCCGATCTTGGATTTACAACCACCAGAGTTCAAAAGCCGCGAACACCAACGCAGGGCTCTGGACGAATTGGCGAAGATGAACAGGCGACACGCCCAGTCACATCCCTATCACGACCAGTTGGCCGCACGGATGGAAAGCTATGAATTGGCTTTCCGAATGCAGACGGCGGTGCCAGATTTGATCGACCTGTCAAAAGAGTCTTCGCAGGTTCTACAAGCTTACGGATTGGATCGTAAGGAAACGGCCGAGTTCGGAAAGCAATGCCTGATGGCGAGAAAACTTGTCGAAGAAGGCGTTCGGTTCGTTCAGATCTTTTCAGGCGGTTGGGATTCCCATGACTATCTGGAACGCGGTCATGCGTCACGAATCGCAAGCGTGGATCAACCCATTGCGGCGTTGATCAAGGATCTGAAGCAGCGCGGGATGTTGGAAGATACCCTTGTCGTTTGGACCGGGGAATTCGGCCGGACTCCGGACAATAACTACCGCGGGGGAGTCACCGCATTAGGGCGTGGCCACAATGTTGACGCGATGAACATGTGGTTTGCCGGCGGCGGAGTGAAACGTGGAGCGATCGTCGGTGCGACAGACGAAATCGCAGCAGAAGCTGTCGAAGTCGTCCATCCGATTCGAGACGTGCACGTCACTTTGATGCACCTGCTAGGACTTGATGACAATAAACTGACTTACTTCCACGCGGGACGCTACAAGCAGTTAAGCCAGTTTGGCGGACAAGTCATCAACGAGCTTTTGGCGTAAAGGACGCTAGTTAGACGACCCGACTTGCAGTAGCAGGTTTCCGCTCGAAGGAACCATCTCTACAGTCACATTGGAATTGATCAGTTTGTCAATCTCCATGACCGACAAAACCGTTTGCAGGATCTCGTCATCTTCGGCAGCGATTTCGTTTAGCGCTTTACCGACAATTTTTGGACGTGCGGCCGAGGCCTCGGCCATCTTTTGAGAGACACGGAAAGCGGTTTCACTTTTGATCAGGCCGACTCGGTTCTCACCATCTTGTTTCATCGCGCTGGTGACTTGCACCAAACGTTTGACAACCTTTTCAGTGATGTTGTCGACCATCAGTTGATCGGTAAAGGCAACTTTTCGAATGTAGACCGATCCCAGCGTGTACCCCCATTTCTCCGATAGCGGCGAGACCGTCGCACGAACCGTTCGGCTAAGCGAGTGGCGGTCTTCAAGCATCTTTTCCATTTCAAGGTTGCTAAGTGTCGAAATGGTCGAACTGGTGACGTTCGCTTGCAGAGAGCCATCGGGGTTGGCGTTGGTGAAGAGATAGCTTTCCGGATCGGTGACTCGCATCTCGTACCAAATGCCCACTCCCATCGGGGTTCCTTCTTCGGAGTTGACCATCTGGTTTCGCAAGTAGTGCTGTCGCAGTGCGGTGCCGACAACATACGATTTGCCAAAAAATGGAACCAACAAAGCACGAGGGCCAAACTTCAGCAGCGGAATCTGCAATCCGGGTTGGTCAATCGTACCGATGACCTTTCCGAACAGCGTAAATACATACGCTTGGCACTCGCCTACGCAGGCATAAAGTCCAAAGAACCGTGCGAATCCTAGAAATATCGGAATCGCCATCAGTCCAAAAAAGAAGCCTCCGATCAACCATCCCATCGTTCTATCTCTTATCGTTTGTGTTTTGATTCGTTGCGTTTGAAAACCCGCTGTGAACTTCGGTTTGCCTCGAAGGCCGTCGGTCGGTCAATGAGATTTGAATCTCAGTTGACGCTTTGAAGCGGGTTCTGCTGACAGTTATGTGATGAACACGTTTATCGGGAAATGGTTTCATCGGTGGTTTGGATCACTCGGCTAGCGACTCCGTATAGCGGAATCCGTGCGTTGCGAACGTAAGCCTTCAGCGCCGGCGAACCGCCGTTCTTCTTAATCTCGCTAAGGGTTCCGGCCAATTCACGCAGGGGTGCGACTTCTGCTTGAGCGTTGTTGGTGGCGATTTCCACCGCACGAGCACTCATCGTGATCTGCTGTTCGCTGTCAGCGCGGGCTGTGCTTAAGTCTGCCGCGACTTGGTTTCGAGTGCTATTGATTGCCGAAAGGGCACGATCGACTTCTGATGGTGGGTCGATTTCGGTGATTAGTGCGGCGTCAAGTTCGATACCGTAGCGTGCCGTGGTCGAACGGCATTGTTCTTCCATGTACTGATTTAGCAGTGGCAGATTCTTCCGTAGGTCGTTGATCGAAACGCCTTCAGACAAGTCGACCGATGGTCCGGAGTTTTCACTTTCGGCGGCATCGATTTCTTCTTCCGCGAGCAGGTTTTGTCCTTTGGGATCGACAAAGTTCGCAACGCGTTCACGAAGCACCGAAACGAAGTAACCCATCACGTGTTCTAGCGGACTGGTGACGCCAAACAGATATGGATAGAGATTGCTTTCGCTGACTCGGTATCGCAGTTGGCCGTTGATGCCAGTAGTCAGGTTATCTTTTGTAACCGCTTCGATTGTGTCCTGAGCTTTGGACGGGTCCCAAGATAGGTCAACCGCTTGGGTCGCCACGCTGACTTTGTGAATGCGTTGCCAAGGTAACTTAAAGTACGGCCCGCCCGGACCGACGACACGTACCTGAGGGTATTCGTACCGATGTTGCTCTTCGGCAGACATCGATTCGAAGTCGCTCGACGGGTTCGCCGATTCTCGCAAGCGTTCGGCTTTTCCAAAACTGGTGACAACGGCGCGTTGGTCGGGACTGACGGTATAGAATCCGCCGACGAAACATCGGAAGAAACTGTAGACGATCAATCCCGTGATCAAACCAATCAGGAACATGATGGTCCTCGGGCGGCAAAAAGTATGAAGCTAGTTGGCAACCGTAGCACACTGCCAGCGATGGGGCCAACGGTCATTCCAAACCAAGTCAATCTACAGTTCAGATCTTGGATCGAGATGGACCAAACGGACCATCCCGTCTTTGATCAGGGCGATCGGCATGCCGCTATGGCGTCCATCCAGGTGCAGATCGAGTCCAATCTTCTGGCTTAATACCGGCGGACTTCAGGGCGCGATCGATTGCCATAATTGTCGATTGATTCGGTTTGAACGATCCGGGACGCTTTCCCTGGGCAATTTCACGCGGCGTGCTTCCCAACGCATTGCGATGATGCCAGTCCCTAGGGTGGGCACCGAGTTCAACGCAGCGATCGACCACTATGGCAAAGCTGCGATAAGCCGCGCCGTGGATCACCGTTTCGCCATGCTGGTCCACATCATTGATGTCTCCCCCCCAGTGGACTAGCTGGTCAAGCGTCGCCAATGTTTCTGATTCTGATCCGGGATATTCATCGGCGACAAAGACTCCGACACCTGCCGCAGCCAACATGGGTGTGGTCCCGTCGGAATTGGCGATCGAAATGTTAGCGCCAAGTTCAACGAGGACTTTTGAAAGTGGAACGTCATTCGTGAAGGCGGCATACAGAAGCGGAGTCGCGCCCTTGGGATTTAAATTCGCGTTGGAATACCGCCCACGCTGGAGCTGCAGATTCACATCGGCTCCACGGGCAACCAGTTCACGGACGAATTGTAGGCTGCCAAGATTTCCGCTGCCGATCGGTGCAGGGTCGCCCTCTGGGTTGTCACCGCGTGATGGCCTGCGCACCCACGAAAGGGCATGAAGCGGCGCGAATCCGCTGCGTTGATCATTCGGATCCGCCCCTCGATCAACAAGTTCAATCGCCAATTGGTAGTGCGCACTTTCGACGGCAAGTAAAAGCGCTGACATGCCTTTGCGCGGTGATCGCCCGGATGAATTCACCGGCGTCATCCTATCATTCACATCTGCACCTGCGTCCAGCAGACGGTGTGCAACGGCGCGATGACCCTGGCGGGCGGCAAAATGAAATGCGGTAAAACCACTTCGAAGTTTGGTATCGATATCAGCACCCGCATTGATCAATGCGTCGACGACATCAACATGTCCCGCGGCGGATGCCCACATCAGCGATGTCTGCCCATCACGTTGTTTGTGATTTACATCAGCGCCGTTTTTGATCAGCTTTTCAACAAGCTGCGAATTGCCGGTCCGGCACGCATGCATCAACAATGATTCATCGCCTGCGAGTCGATGCTTTACGTTCGCCCCCGCATCGATCAGCGCCTCAGCGGATTTCAAATCGCCGAAACGACAAGCAATTGCCAGTGGTGTGATCCCGTATTCGTTTGCGGGATCAACGCTCGCTCCCTTTTGGAGAAGTGTCTTCACGCCGGAATGATGCCCCTTGAAAACACACCAGTGCAGGGCCGACATGCCATCGGCTTGCCGTTGATCAAGATCTGTCGTATCGAGAACCGTACGAGCGAAGGATTTCCAATCGGCTCGTTCCGCTTGATCAGCCAACGGCGTTGACTGCGGATCGGTTTCCTGGGCGGCGGTAGCAAAGCACCAGATCGAAAGTGATGCGAATAGACCTAATTGGTAGATCAGGCTCATTGGACAATCTGGAATCGTGACCGATGGAGCGTAAAATTTCTATCGTATCCGATTCCGTCTTGCCCAGGGGCAATGCGAAAGCGGACGCGTTAGATCTGGTGCTCACCTTCGTAGGTCCCCTCGGGGATCGTCGAAGGAGACTCGCTCCCCAGCAAGCTGGCTTCACCTTTGATGACGACATCGGGTGCGAAGCTGACATTCCCTTTAACGCATAGCGACACACAGTTAGCCAGTGATGGTGCGTCAGGGACGCGTTCTTGCAAGTCTGCAATACGTTTGAAGTATTGATCGTCGAGACTGATGGACGGTGGCATTCCGTTGCGAGAATCGATTAAGCCTACGGAATGATCCTGACGAACTTCGTAGGCGTCACTTCGGACAGCAAGCAAATCGCCGGTCGTTTTCACAGGTGCGAATCTTGATCGCGGGACTCGAATTGCATCGGTGTTCGGTAGAACTTCGATCGCCGCACCCATGGCCGTTTCAAGTTGAAAGACTGGAGTGGAACTGGAATCCTTTGGATCCACCGTTTTCCGGTTGGTGATGGTCGGAAGTGCGACGGTCCCGTCACCGGCTTTCAGAAAGTCATCGAGTTGCTGCAAGTCGATCCAAAGATTGTTTGTATTGAAGTAACGATGCCGCGTGATGTCCTGGAATTGTGTTTCTTCATCGGGATGACATTGCGCCTTTTCGCGTAGTAGCAATCCACCCTGTTTGTCCTTGGCGAGATGGCCGCCTTTCTTATCTGCAGCCGTTCGGTCAGCGACCTCCATCATGAACGATTTCTTTCCGTCGACGAAGTGACCGAGAATGCGCAGGTCAAGCGTCGCGCCTAAGTTGTCCGCATTGGAGACAAACAAATAACGTCGGCCTTGGGCAAGCAGTTTCTCTAAGGTGCCACTGGTCACGAGCGCAGCATAAATGTCACCGTGTCCGGGAGGGCACCACTGCATCGATGGATCTTCAGGCCATTCGGCAGGGCACATCGTTTCGGCATCGATCTTGGGGACTTGATGCTGCAAGAACGAAATCACATCGACCTGTCCGCTAAATCCGTTGACCGCCGCAGCCGTTTGCTCTTCAGTCGAAAAGCTGTTCATCAAGACAAGTGGGACGCCAAGGCTTTCGTTTTGCCGAAGGATCAGTTCTAAGAACGTGTCCTCGCCACGAACTGGCAGCAGCGACTTTGGGCCATCCAGTCCCATCGATGTACCCAATCCGCCGTTAAGCTTCAGAACGGCGGTCGCTGATAAGTTCTCACGACCGATCGCTTCGAGCGAATCGTCTAGTGTGTCCGCATCGACGACCGAGTCGACTGGGGAAATCTCTGCTTCTCGGATCGTTGCTTCTTTGCCGTTACACAGGTTTTCGTAGTGTGTCTTGAACAAACGGACGACGATGTCGGGCGTGTTGGCTTCGGCAAGTTTGTTGGCGACGGCGTCCCAGTTGGCTGGCATGAGTTCTTTTGTTTCGAGAATGATTGGAAGTGAACTGTGATCCGATCATCAGACAGTTCCGGGGTCCGCAATGTAGTGTATTGGACGCTGCAGAAGACTGAAGCCAAGCGGGTATTCGTATGAAAGAAGCTTGAAGGGCTGTGAAAGTCACATTCCGGGTGCGGTGCTTCTTACCTACGCCTTCTTGGCGATGAAAGGGCGTTTCCTGTTCGGATACACTTCCTTGCAAATCGCACATCGCGTGCCATCGCAGCCCCGAGCGGTGCAGTGCTCTCGACCATAGAAAATGATCTGCAAATGGAGCTTATTCCATGAAGATTCGGGGAACAGTTTCTTCAGGTCCGCTTCTGTTTGGGTGACATTCTTCCCGTTAGTCAGGCCCCAACGTTGAGCCAAGCGGTGGATGTGTGTGTCGACCGGGAACGCAGGGTGACCGAACGCTTGGCTCATCACAACGCTGGCCGTTTTGTGGCCAACGCCTGGAAGTTTTTCGAGCTCTGCGAACGATTCGGGGACGTCGCCGTTATGCTCGGTCACGATCATTTCCGAAAGTCCCGCCAGACTCTTGGCTTTCTGCTTGGAAAGTCCGAGGGGGCGAATGATCTGCAGGATGTTTTCTTCGCCGAGGTCCCACATCGCTTGTGGCGTCGGAGCTTGCCGGAATAGTTCTGGCGTGATCTCGTTCACCTTCTTATCGGTGCACTGAGCACTCAGTACAACAGCGACCAGCAATGTAAACGGATCGCTATGGTCCAGCGGAATCGGTGTCTCCGGGTAGAGTTCTTCGAGTCGTTCGTGGACCTTTGCGGCGCGTTCAGATTTCAGCATTTTGATGGACAAGCGATCGATGCAGTGAGATCGATTTTGTTTTAGAGGCTAAGCAGCTGGCGGCTGCATCTTCAAATGTTCAAATGCCTTCATCGTCGCGATGCGGCCGCGTCGCGTTCGCACAATCAGTTCGCTCCGCAGCAAGAAAGGCTCGACTTCGTCTTCCAGTGTGTCACTGCTGACGTTCATCGTATGTGCGATCGCTTCGAGACCGCTGGGGCCACCGCTGAAGACGCGAATCAGAGTTTCCAAATAGTTGCGGTCTTGTTTGTCCAATCCCAATCGATCGATACCGATCATATCGAGAGCGTCCCTGGCGACCCCGAGTGTCACGACACCTTTGGCACGCACTTGCGCGAAATCGCGGACCCAGTGCAAGCGGTTGTTTGCCAAACGTGGTGTGCTTCGTGAACGCCGGGAGATCTCACTTGCCGCCGCTTCGTCAACGTCGATCGATAGTTTCTTCGAGTTGCGGATTACCAAATCGGTTAGCTGCGACTCTGAGTACCAACCGAGGTGCTCACGAATCTGAAAACGATCTCGCAATGGTGCGCTAAGCATACCTGCGCGAGTTGTCGCTCCGATCAACGTGAAGGGCTGCAGTTCGAAATTCAATGTTCGAGCGTTGACGCCTTCGCCAAGAACGATGTCGATGCGAAAGTCTTCCATCGCTGTGTAGAGATATTCTTCGACAGCTTTGGGGACGCGATGGATTTCGTCGATGAACAGGACGCTATGGGCGGAGACGTTGGTCAGGTAAGGAAGCAAGTCCTTCGGCGCTGACAAACCGGCACCGTTTGCCATTTGAATCGTCGTTCCCATTTCCGCCGGGATGACGGTCGCAAAAGTCGTCTTACCCAAGCCGGGCGGACCGTCGAACAGAATGTGCCCCAACGGTTCGCCACGGTTCAGAGCCGCACCAATTGCGATCTTCAGTCGCTCGATCACGTCGCGCTGTCCGACCATTTCGTCCAGCCGAGTCGGACGCAGCTTGCCGTCACGCTCTTCCGGTTGTCCCGATTGCCCCGAAAGTCCATCAATGCTTGGAGGATCTCGATCGTCCGAATCATCAGACGGATTTCTATTGCCCATCAATTTTGCGGCCGCGCTGTCGAAATTCTCGGTGTTACCGTCCTGATCACCGGGGTCTCGGGGATCGGATTGTTGGTAGACTGCCTCTCGAGCCATTTGGTCTTCCGTCCGTGCAATTCCACGTGGTGTAATTTGTCCGCACTGTTTTACTCGAAACGGTGAATCTCGTCGGCGCTTATTCCGCAACCAAATCCAGCACATGGTCGATTCATCCGCAAATTCTGACCCTATCGATGTTTCTGATCCGGCCGTGATCGCCAATTACGAGCCCTATTTGCGGATGCTTGCCCGGACGCGGATGCGACAGGCCTATCAAGCCAAGATTGGGGCTTCGGATATGGTTCAGCAAGCGATGATGCAGGCGGTGGCTGGATTTGACGGATTTCGCGGAAGCACTGAAGCCGAGTTGATGGCTTGGCTCAGGCAGATTTTGGCCCACCATCTGTGCCATCTCGATCGTGATTTGCATCGCGACAAACGCGACATCCGCCGTGAGCAATCGATGGAGCAGAAGCTTGCCGCTTCGTCGATGCGTCTGGAAGGCCTCCTTGCCGGAGGTGACCGAACCCCCAGTCAAAACGTGGCGTTTGGTGAGAGCGTTGTGCAGATCAGTCAAGCGATCGCCAAGCTGCCCGAAGCGCAGGCCGACGCCGTTCGCCTGCACTATCTCGAAGGCATGAAGCTGAGCGAGGTTGCCGAGGAGCTTGGAAAATCAACCGGAGCGATCGCAGGCCTGCTCCACCGCGGAATGAAAGCCCTGCGAAAGCAGCTTGATCAGTAGTTTTCCGCTCGCGAATGCGCGATGACGCTCAGTAGATTCGTGGCATTTGGTTGCTAATCGACCAATGGCTGCTGAAGATCGATTTTGGGCGATAAAAATCGATACCGAATGGATATTTGGACACTCTCTATGCGTTCTCCTTGGGTACTCTAGGTGATCGCTAGTTCCCCCTTTGGCGCTGGGGCTGTGCCGGGTGGGGATGTGGGGTCTGAAGTGCATGGTTTGCACCTCGAAAGTTCCAAAAACTCTCTATCGCAGCATCGATGAGCAAGCAACGCGACTGGAAGTGGCTGTTTCGTCAATCTAAACCCGTCCCAAAAAACAGACCGAATCGTCGCAAACGACGATCGCAAGCTGAGCAGCTGGAGGCAAGACGCCTTCTCGCTCGCGAGGTCTCCGGGACGCTTGCGGCCGATGACGTTTGGTCGGGCACGATTTACGTCAAGGACTCGGTGACGGTTCCCCAAGGCGTCAAGTTGGAAATCGAACCGGGGACCGTTGTCAAAGTTGACACCGGTCGCGTGATCCACGCCGAAGGGACGATCGAGGCGATCGGTTCGGCGCTTTCGCCGATCACGTTTACGTCCCATCTGGACGAAAGCATCGGTGAGGATGTGACGACTGGGGACACGGTCGCATTTGCAGGGGCCTGGGAAACGATCAATTTAGTCGGCCCCAGTTCCGTCTTCGAACACGTCAACGTCCAATATGCCGGCGATCAACAAGGCAATGGTTCTGGCAGCGGTAAAATTTCGTCATTGCGATTGCTGTTTGGCGGCACCGATCCGTTAGAGCAGACCCAGTTGACCGATGTCACAGTGTCGGAAGGTTTTGGCAACGGGGTTTACATTCAGTCCGGAAGCCCGTCGCTAACCCGAGTCACCGCGAACGATTTGGCCGAGGTTCCCTTCTATTTTGACCTCGGTGCATCACCCAACATCAATGACATTAACGGTTCGGGTAACCAAGCGGGTGACAAGATTGTCATCACAACAGGAACGTTGACCGAGGACAGGACGTGGAACTATGGCAGCCTACCAATCGAGATTAACGGAGGTGCATTTACGATTGGTCAAGACGCGAACATGGAACCGGTCACCCTATCGATCGCTCCAGGTACCGTTGTCAAAGTTCAAAACTCGTACGCGATCACCGTCGGCCCTGGGAACCTTCATGCCATCGGGACCGAAAACGATCCGGTTGTTTTCACAGCCAGTACTGATGACAGCGCCGGTGGTGATACCAATGGCGATGCGGATTCGACAATTCCCTACCCCGGGTTTTGGGAATCGATCTACCTGAACTCCGCAGGCAGCATTCTTGAGAACGTTGATATCCGCTATGCCGGGGACAACAACGGAAGCGGAAGCGGTGCCGGAGCGGTCTCATCGGTAAGGATTGATTACGACGACCGAGATCCGCTTAATCAGAACCGCTTGACCAATGTAAATATCTCCGACGGGTATTCGCATGGTGTCGCCATCTATTCAGGTGCGCCGGTGTTGGACAACGTGGATGTTCAAGATTCATTCGGCTATCCGTTTTACTTTGGACTTAACGCAGACCCGCAAGTATCTGAACTGACCGGCAGCAACAACTTGGCCGGTGATCGGATTACGATTCAAGGCGGTACGCTGACCGAAGATCGGACCTGGGACTACGGCGATCTTCCGCTGCACCTCAGCAGCGATCTGTCTGTTCGTGCCGATGGAATGGGGGTTCCTGCGACGCTCGATATTGCGGCAGGGACGATCATCAAGGTTTCGCTTGGAAGCTATGTTCAAGCGATCGAAGGAGCTATCGTTGCGATTGGCACCGAGGCCGAACCCATCGTGTGGACCGCATGGACGGATGATTCGATTGGTGATGATTCGGGCGGTGATGGTGACGCAACCACACCCTACCCAGGTTACTGGGAATCGATCTATCTATACGGCGAAGGCAGCGTTTTTGAACACGCGGAAGTTCGCTACGCGGGCGACACCAACGGAAGTGGCAACGGTGCCGGAGCCATCGGTGCGATCGAAGTTAGGCTCGATGACCGGGAAACGCAGAATCAAATTCGCCTATCGGAAGTCCTGGTTGCCGATGCGTATTCCAACGGTGTGAATGTCCGATCGGGAGCACCCGTCCTGCAAAATGTGCATGTGCAGGATTCCTATGGGTACCCGTTCTATTTTGATCTCGATTCGGATCCACAGACTTCCGGTCTGACCGGTCTAGGAAACACAGCGGGCGATCGCATCACATTGCAAGGCGGAACGCTGACCGAAGACCGCGATTGGGACTACGGCAGCCTACCGTTGCATGTCATCGGAGATCTTGTGGTGCGAGCCGACGGGATGAGTGTTCCGGCGACGTTGAACATCGCAGCTGGCACCATCATCAAGATGGAAAGTGCTCGCTATCTGCAAGCCTTAGAAGGAACCATCATCGCGGCAGGAACCGCTGCCGAACCGATCGTGATCACTGCCGCTTCTGACGATTCCGTCGGAGGAGATTCCAATGGCAATGCGGATGCGACGAATCCTTATCCCGGATTTTGGGAGTCCGTGTATTTACAAGGTCCGGGTAATCGCCTGGACCATGTGGAGATCCGCTACGCCGGAGATACCAACGGAGATGGTACGGGATCGGGGGCGGTCGGGTCCGTCGAACTTCGTTATTCAGGAGGTGTCCCTGCCGAAGAAACGCAATTAAGCAATGTGCGAATTTCGGATG
This sequence comes from Stieleria sp. JC731, assembly GCF_020966635.1. Lineage (NCBI taxonomy): Bacteria > Pseudomonadati > Planctomycetota > Planctomycetia > Pirellulales > Pirellulaceae > Stieleria > Stieleria sp. JC731. The sequence continues at coordinate 1,142,526 of NZ_JAJKFQ010000005.1, forward strand.
GTTTCTCGACCGGATTGAATGTCTTCAGTGGAACACCAACGCTGCAGAATATCCACGTCGAAGATCAGTTCGGTGTTCCATACTATTTCGCTCTGGCAGCCGATCCACAAACCTCTGGATTAAGCGGCCGCGACAACTTGGGTGGCGATCGAATCGTTATCCAAACCGGAACGCTGACGCAGGATCGGACTTGGGACTACGGTGACCTTCCGATTGACTTGACCGCTGGTGACTTGGTCGTCGGCTCTGATGGTGAAGACAACCCGGCGACGTTGACAATTGCACCGGGAACCGTGGTCAAGGTTTGGCAGAGCTACTACATCTGGTCGTCTAGTGGAAACATCCAAGCGATCGGAACCGACGATGATCCGATCGTCTTTACAGCCCGAACCGACGATTCGGTTGGTGGTGATTCCAATGGCGATGGACTAAGCACCAAGCCCTATCCAGGTTTTTGGGAAGCCATCTACTTGGATGGTGCGAATAATCAATTCGAGCATGTTGACATTCGCTATGCGGGTGACACCAACGGTGACGGTGTTGGCTCGGGCGCGATCGGATCGCTAGAACTTCGTCATACCGGAACGGAATCAGAGGCACAGACGCAACTGAGTCATGTGACGGTGTCGCAAGGGTTTTCAACCGGAATCAATATCCGGTCGGGGGCACCGGTGCTGCTGGATGTCGATTCGAGCGACAACTACGGTGCGGCGTACTACCTTGAACTGGTTGCCAACCCGATGGTCAATGACTTAACGGGTGTGGGTAACATAGCAGGCGACCGAATCGCAATTCAAAGCGGCACCCTGCGTTCAGATCGATTCTGGGACTACGGTGATCTGCCGATCCATCTAGTTGGCGGCAATTTGGAAATTGGTACCGATTCGGAATCCAATCCTGTCACTTTGGATATCGCTCCAGGCACCGTTGCTAAATTTGATCCCGCGTATTATCTGTACTCGAATCAAGGTGCCGTAGTTGCCGAAGGGACGCCAACGGAACCGATCGTCTTTACATCGATCCAGGATGATTCGGTTGGTGGTGACACCAACGGCAATGGGAATGTCACGCCGTACCCAGGGAATTGGGAAGGTGTCTATTTGCAGGGGCCCGGTAGTGTCCTGACCAACGTTCAAGTGCGATACGCGGGGGACACCAATGGTGACGGCGTCGGTTCTGGTGCACGGCCTGCGGTCGAAGCCCGAACCGATGTAACACTGACGAATCTGGTGATCGAGTCATCCTTCGGAGGCGGGCTTGTAATCAACAACGGGGCAACGGTTACTTACAACGGAGGGCGAATAGATTCCGTTACATCTGCAAATGATGCGTCGGCCGGTATCGCGGTCAGTAGTGGCGAGCTGATCGCAACGGACCTGTTAGTTGTGGGCAATGGTGGCAACAACGATTCAGGTATCTACATCGCAAACGGTCAGAAGGCGACCGTGACCAATAGCGCGTTCATCAACAATTTCAGCGCTGTGGTTCATGCGGGATCCGATCGCGCGAATGCAAATTTCGAAGGCAATTGGTGGAACAGTCCGGGCGGTCCTTACGATCCTTCGGCGGCAGACGGCTTTGTCAATAACAATCCCGCCGGTGAACCTGTCAGCGACCATGTGAACTATGACAACTTTTTAACGGCGCCTCCTGCGATCCCGACTGGTCCTAGGATCATCGGCGCGACGCGATTGGATCCGACAGCCGAAGCGACACATCATCGGTACGAAGCGGAACAGAACGCGTTAGATTCATCCGGTACTCAAAACGGCACACTGCTAGGCGATGCCAGCTATGGTCCTGGCCGAATCGGCGGATCTTCGTTTTTGCTTGATGGGGACGGAGACTATGTCAGCTTGAATGCTTGGGGACCGAGCGACGAATGGACATTGGCTGCATGGGTCAACGCGAACAGCGTTGACGCTGGCTCCTACCACACGATCCTCGGCGGCATTCACGAGGGACGTGACTGGGCGATCGGAATCTACGACGGGAATTTCGTCGCGCGGTACAAGAACGCTTCGCTGTTGGATAGCGGCATCGCGGTATCGACCGGGGTATGGACACACGTTGCGGCGACGCTCAACGGCAGCAACCTTTCGATCTATATCGATGGCGATCTAAAGAACACCATTGATATTGGAGCGGATTATGTTCCGACGGCTCGTGGAGTCCGCATCGGGAATTCGACTTACAACAACGGTGAATTCTTCAACGGAACCATCGATGAGGTCTCGATTGTCGAACGCGGGATCAGCGCGTCCGAAATTATCTCGCTTCGCGATTCAGGGACGATCGATCCGTTCATTGCTCGTGGCCGAGTGTTGGTGGAATTTGATCGTCCTATCGATCTAGCAAGCTTCACAGCCGAAGACGTGTCCGCTTCGGGACCGATTTCGATTTCGGCAATCGATGTGATTCCGAAAAGCGATCGATCCGCCATTGTCGTTTTCTCCAACGATTTCGATGCCGAAGGGACGTTCGATATCTCGATCGGACCGAACATCTCTGGCATTTCAGATGTGTTGATGGATCAGGATCAGGACGCGATCGCTGGCGAGTCTGTCGATGATGTGTTCACAACTTCGCTTGGTGTCGATCGCACGGGACCAAAAGTTGTTTCGCAGACGCCAACGGGAACGACGACTTCGGTTCTAACATCCATCGAAATCACTTTTGATGAACCGATCGACCCGAACACGCTAGCGCCCGAATCGGCTCGCTTGTATTCGCCGTCGATGGTGGCAGAAAGGGATGCGCATGATCCCAATGACATTCAACCTGGGTTTAGCGTCAAAGCAGTCAAGGCGAAGTCGTCCTTCAGCAACCTTGCTGGTGCTGAGGCTGTTTTGCAAGACGCCAACGATGCGACTACGCAGCGACAAGGCGTTATCGATTTCGGAACGAGTGCCGGAAACTTTCCTAACGACAATCCGACGCCGTTCGATGGTGACTACTTTGTCCATGAAGCGATCGCGACAGTCACAATCCCGACGGCTGGAAGTTGGACCTTCGCTGTAGGTAGCGATGATGGATATCGCTTAGAAATCGGCAGCTTCGAAATGGAGTTCACCGGCGGACGCGCTTTCACGACGGACTTGGCCGTTTTTGATTTTCCCGCCGCTGGTCAATATCAATTGCGATTTGTCTTTTTTGAACTCACTGGAGGCCATGGCTTTGAATTGTCAGCCGCCCCTGGGATCAAAGCCGCCTTTGATACCGATTTTCAGTTGGTTGGCGATACGGACAATGGTGGGCTTGCAGCTGAGTCGGTGCTTCACGAACCGAGCCGATTTATTCCGGTCCAAGCCATCGTTCCCGTCGATTCGGAGAACAAGCGATTTCGGGTTTCTTTTGCGCCACAGCAATTCGATGGCGAGTATGAAATTGAACTCGCGCCGGTCGCTACCGACGCCCACGGCAATCTCCACGATCAAGACGGTGATGGTGTCGGTGGTGAACTGATTGACGACGTTTATCGTCACCGAGTGACCGTCGACCGTGATCCGCTGCGAGTCGTTTCGCAGTCACCAACGGGAACGATCAACGGCGCGTTGACCCAATTCGATGTCACGTTTAACTCGGCGATCGACCCAAATAGCTTCGCAACCACCGACGCGCGAGTCTCCGGCCCCGGCGGATTGGTGACCGTGACTGACATTGTTCAAATCAGCGCGACAACGTTTCGTGTTGTGGTGGAACGCACGACCGAAGACGGTGTCTATCAGTTTCTGATCGGTCCAGACATCACTGATCTTGCCGGCATTCGAATGGACAGTGATGGGGATGCCATCGCCGGTGAATTGGAAGACCGCTATGTAGGCAGTCTTGAAATCGCCGGAGGCGGACCTTTCGTGACCGCCTTCTCGCCGATGAATACGGTCGGTCCAGGTATATCCAAGGCTCAAGTTACCTTTAGCGAGCCGATTCGCTTAAGCAGCTTTACATCGGCGGATCTGGTTTTCACTGGTCCCAATGGGCCGATCAGCATCACTTCGATCGATGCGGTCGGAAGCCGAACATATGAAATCAGCTTTGTCAACCAGTCTACAGATGGGCAATACAACATCCAAATCGGTCCAAATGTCAATGATTTCGGCGGTCTGGCGATGGATCAAGACCGTGATGGTCTGGTCGGTGAACCCAACGAAGATGTCTATCGAGATAGCTTTTTCATCGATGCGATTGGCCCCAAGCTGGTCAGCTACGTCCCCGATTTTGTCAATCGTCCCTACGACTACGTTGACTTCACGTTTGATGAAGCGATTAACCCCGCTTCGTTCACACCACAAGACATCACGCTCGTCGGTCCAAACGGTGCGATAGCGATCAATCAGATTGTCGCGATGTCACTACAGGAGTTTCGTGTTTCGTTTCCGAAGCAATCCACGATTGGTGAATACACCTTTGTACTTGGGCCACAGATTACCGACACGGTTGGCAACTTGATGGATCAAGACGGCGATGGTCTTGGAGCCGAGCCGGTGGATGACCAGGCAACTGGGACAATCCGTTTGGACGCACCCGACCTCGTTATCGCGAATCCATCGATTCCATCGTCGGCGTTCAATGGCGAGATGATTTCGGTCAGTTACACGGTGAAAAACGAAGGGGCCTCTTCCGCACTGAATCCCTGGTCTGACCGGTTGGTACTGTCGGTCAACGATGTTTATGGGGACAGTGATGACACGGTGATTCGGACTCAAAATCGCAACGTCGACCTGGAAGTCGGTGCGTCCTACGTCGCGACAATCGAATTCGAAACACCGTTCATCGATGCCGGCGACTACACGTTATTTATAGCAGTCGATCGCTCGGATCAGGTCTTCGAAGAAGATGAATCGAACAACCTGCTCCAACGCAGTTTTACGATCCAAGAGGCCGCACCTCCGGCTGACTTGATTGTCGACGCCATCAGTATTCCGGCGATCGGTTATCGCGGATCAACCATCGATGTCACTTGGCGTGTGCGAAACGATGGATCGGCAACCACCGCCGTCGACTCTTGGGTTGATCGCGTGTACCTAAGTAGCGATCAAGTCGAAGGCGGCGACATCTTTCTGGGGAGCTTTACCCACACGGGAGCATTGGACGCCGGAGCCTCGTACACCACGACTCGTGCGGCAACGATCCCAAATTCGGTGGCTCTTTCAGACTGGTACGTCATCGTGAAGACCGATGCGACCAATGTTGTTTATGAGCCGACGGTGGAAAACAACAATGCGAGCGCGAGTTCGACGACGGTTGATGTTCAGCTCGCACCGCTTCCTGATTTGGCGATCGAAAATCTGGCTGTTGAGGCTGGGTCCACACCGACGAGCGGAGAACTGCTGGTCGTCCAATGGGACGAGGCGAACAAAGGTGATACGTTTGCTTCCTTGCCGTGGATCGACCGAGTCTATCTATCGTCGGACCAGAGCGTTTCCGCTGACGACATCGTTCTTGGTGAAGTCACTGCGCTGGCTGCACTTTCGGACGGCTCAGCCGTTGCTCGGGAACTTTCGGCGCGTCTGCCTGACGGCATTTCGGGCACTTGGAATTTGATCGTTGTCCCGGATGCGAATGACCAGGTCAGTGAAGGTGATGGCGAGCTGATCGGAACCAGTGCCATTGAAATCGACGTCGTCAGTTATCCGTATGCTGACCTAACCGTTTCCGACGTGGTGGCACCTGAGTTGGTGATCGGTGATCCGGTCGATCTGACAGTCAGCTGGACGGTTTCCAACGTCGGGAGTGGTCCTGGACGCCAAACGGCTTGGACCGATCGAGTTTTCCTATCGAACGATGATACCTTCGGTGATGCCGACGATATTCTGATTGGCGAGTTCGAACATGTTGGCGCCGTTCCAGTCGGGCAGTCGTATTCGCAAACCGAAATTATCCCTTTGGCGGCACGGACCACAGGTCGGTATACGCTGTATGTCCAAACCGATGCCAAGGATGTGGTTTTTGAACTGGCTGGTGACGCGTCAAACGTCGCGTCGCCCACAAACCCAGTCGATGTGGCAACGGCGCCGTTCAGCGATCTGTTCGTTGCCAGCGTTGATCTTGGTCAGGGACAAAACCCAACATCAGGTCAGCCTATCGAAGTGACGTGGACGGTCGGCAACCGAGGTATCGCGACAACAAATCGCGATACCTGGACTGATTACGTCTACGTTTCGAATTCCAGCGACGGAAGCGGCTTGCGACTGTTGGGCAGCAGCACACATGGTGGCGCCCTTGCGGTCGACGGTTCCTATACACGAACCGAGTCATTCAATCTGCCCCGAGATCTGGATGGCAACTACTACATCTATGTTCGGACCGGTGGACCTTACGAGTTCCTCTATGGCGGTTATGACGCGTTCGGTGGAAATCAAGGCCGAAGCGATGCGTTCGATGTGGCCTATGTTCCGCCAACGGCAAACCTCGTGATTGAGAATGGTTTGGTCACCATTCCCAATTCACCAAGCGGGTTCCTGGACGGTTCGCAGATCGAAGTTTCTTGGACGGTCAAGAACGATGCGCTCGATGGGAATGGTGCAACTGAAGGTGGCTGGACCGACCGGGTTTATCTCCAATCGAAAAGCGAATCTTCCCAACGCTATCTGCTGGGAACGTTCGACCACGGTGAATCGCTCGGTGCGGGTTTATCGATTGACCGAACTGAGTTGGTGACATTGCCCCGTGCGACAGGACTTTTCGAAGTCGAAGTCATCACCGACTATCGCAACCAAGTGTTCGAAGCCGATGAGACTGACAACGTTGGAAAGTCGGGTGACCTGCTGCTGAACTATCGTCCGCGTGCTGATCTACAAGTTACCGTTGATAGCCAATACACATCTTCGATCACCGCTGGGACATCAATCGATGTGCAGTTTACGGTTCGAAATTCAGGAACCGCCGACACGCCTTCAGGCGGAAGCCGATGGACCGACCGCATTTGGCTGTCGTCTTCATCTAGCAGCACATCGGGGGCAATCCTGTTGGGTGAACGCCAAAACGGTTCGGCATTGGCATTTGCCGGTTCGCCGAACGGCGGCTCGACAGAGTACACAACCTCCGCTTCGTTTTTGATCCCACGCGCCTTGTCTGGCAATTGGTTTGTGCTCGTCGAAACGGATGCGCGAAATAACGTTGACGAATATCCCAACGACGGGAATAACCGCGCCGCTGCCGCTATCGCGATCGATGCCAATCCTGTACCGCCACCGGACTTGGTTGCCGACTTCATCAGCGGCCCCGCCGATAGTTTCGACGATAGCTCGTTCACGGTTCGATACAAAGTGACCAACCGTGGTGTGGGAGTGACGGATCCCGGCGCATGGACTGACCAAATTTGGTTGACGCTCGGGAAAGATGGCCCCAAGCCTGGTCGCGGTGATCGCCAGATCGGAACCTTCAGGCACGGCGGTGTTTTGGATGTGGGCGAATCGTATGAGGCGGAGACCACAGTCAAGATTCCCAAAGGGCTCACAGGACAATATTTCCTGACGGTCTACGCCGATGGCTATCGCAGCGTCTATGAAGTTGCCTTTGCCGAAAACAGCAACCCAGATGCACCGAACGACTTGGAAGGCAACAACTATGCCAGCACCCCAGTCAACATCTTGCTAACGCCTCCGTCGGATTTGCGAGTCCGCGAAGTCGACGTGTTGACCGATGGGGCGATCCTTGGTGGCCAAAAAGTTTCACTCACCTGGACGGTGGACAATATCGGCCCCGTCGCGACAGACCGATCGACTTGGGCAGACGCGATTTACTTGTCCGACGACGCAGTGCTGGATTCAGGAGACCAGTTGGTCTTCGCGCTTCCGCATTCGGGGCGTTTGCAACCCGGCGAAGAGTATTCGCAAGAAGCCGAGTTCACACTCCCACCGTCGGCCCAGGGGCAGCATTTTCTCGTCAAAACCAACGTCGATCCACGGATCGCGTTGACCGAAGAAGAAAAGTTTCTCGCCGAAGTCGCTGCTGTTCTCAAACGTGTTGAAGCGGCAACTGGGAAACCACTTGGTGAGACTGAGATCGGTGACCTGAAGCAGTTTTCTCGTTCGGAGCTGCTGTCGATTCTGGCAGGACCGACGAACACCCTGGTCGAAGTCTACGAGGGGCCATTCACTGAAAATAACGTCGGTGCAGACGCGGCTTCGGTGAGCGATAGCGTTTCCGATCTGACCGTTCAGTCCGTTGCCGCATCACCGAACAGCCTGTCCGGTGAGCCCATCAATGTGAACTGGACGGTTCGCAATACGGGCAACTTCGCAACTTACGCCGAAACTAGAAGTCTTTCTCAGTACGTGTTCTTGTCGCAAGATCCCGTCTTTGACCATACCCGAGCCAGCCTCGTCGCCACTAAAACGCATGTCTTGGACGGACCGTTGGACGTGGGCGAGACCTACAACGATAGCGTCATCATTCATTCGCCACCGGGTAGCAGTGGCCGATGGTACGCGCATGTGTTCGTCAATATTACTGTCCGACGCGGTGTTCCGAATCTCAGCTCATTTTCGCGAAGCGATTTCCCAGGTTGGCCCGGGTATTTCGAATCACGAATTTGGGAGAGCGGACAAAAGCAGAACAACCAGGGCAGTTCAGACGCGATCGAAATTCAATATGCCGAACCGAACTTGGTGATTTCGGATCTATTCGCGTTGCCGACGGACCCGAGTAGCGGATCACTGATGGACGTTTCGTTTACCGTTACCAACAGCGGAACGCGAACGACACGTCAAAGCCAATGGTCCGATCGCGTTTACTTGTCAACCGACACGTCCGCCGATGCCTACGACATTTCACTTGGGCAGTTTTTGCGAGACGAAGAACTTGCCGTCGGCGAAAGTTACGACGTTGAACTTCAAGTCCGCTTGCCGAACAACATCGGCGGGACGTTTTATGTGATCGCGGAGACCGACGCGGTCTTTCGTCCACAAACGTATTACCGTCCGCTTCCCTATCCGATCGCTGAAGGCGCCACGCGATTGCGAGGCGTCGCTGACGTCGTTGAAGAATTCAATGACGAAGGTGACAATCAAGCGATCGCGGCTCTCGATGTTCAGTTCGTCGAAGCACCTGAACTGGTCGTCGATAGCGTCGACTTCGTTAGCCAGAGCGATCCACCCGTCAACGTGATCGAAGTCGGCAACGATATTCACTTTACATACACGCTCAGCAACGATGGCGGAGCGATACCGGAAAGTCAGGTTCCGTTTTACGATCGGATCTACTTGTCACGTGATCGCTTGCTTGACCCGTCTAGTGACCACTTCATTAAAGAGATTCGCCATAACGAAGTGTTGGCAGCCGGTGAAACGTTGACGATCACTTCGTCGGCCCGCATGCCACGTGGAATTACGGGGGACTATTTCATCATCGTCGAAACCGACGTTGCACGTTCGGCACGACCGGATGGCGAAGTGATCGAGACCGATGAAGACAACAACATCACAATGACCACGGGGGCGATCCTAATCGTTCAGCCGCCGCCTTCCGATTTACAAGTCATCAGCATCGCGGCACCGCTGTCCGCATCGGTCGGCGATATTGCCACGGTATCTTGGACGGTCGAAAATCGCGGCGATGAAAAAGCCAAGGCGCGTATTGCGGATGCCGTTTATCTATCTGCTGACAATGTTTGGGATATCGGGGATCAGTTGCTCGGTCGCGTCGATTCCGTCGGCGTTCGTACGGTCAATCCCGGCGAAAGTTACACCTCGACGCTTGACTTCGAAGTCCCCGCGGTGCTTCCGGACGACTATCGAATCATCGTTCGTACTGACATCTTCGATGACGTCGTCGAAGGCGTAAACAATCGTAACAACAACCTGACGTCCGCAGATCAAGTCGCTGTTTCCGTTCCTGTTTTGCGGATGGACATTCCGCTGGACGAGCAGCTTGCGCAAGGTGTCAGTCGCCTATTCCAGCTGGATACGAGTCCTGGGCAAACGATTCAAATCGACTTGGATAGTCTCGGCGATATCGGGTCACATGAGCTGTATGCAGCGTACGAGCGGTTGCCTTCGCCGTTTGACTTTGATGCCGCCTACGAAGGCTACCTGACTCCTGATCAAACTTTGGTCATTCCAGAGACGCTCGGTGGCCGGTATTTCGTACTGGCTCGCGCCGGGGTTCGTATCGATACCGAAGATGGCGAGTACGATCCTCGACTTCGGTCGGAATACGATGTTCGATTGAATGCGACACGAATACCGTTTGGAATTACGGATGTATCACCAGACAGCGGTGGGGATGATCGCTTCGTCACCGTGACGATCAATGGTGCCGAGTTTCCTGAACAGGCTGCGGTACGTCTAATCCGTCCGACGCTTGCCGAATTTGCTCCGGTCAGCGTCAACCGGATCAATGCAACCAAGATCGTTGCTGTATTTGACCTGCGAGATGCGCCGACGGGCCTTTACGACGTTCAAGTTTTACATCCCGACGGGCGTGTCGCGATTGATCCGTATCGCTTCCAAATCGAATCGTCAGATCCGTTGGAATCAAATATTGGTGTCGGTGGACCGAGTCAAATCGATCTTGGTGCGTCCGGTGCGTACGGCTTTGCGATTGAAAATCTTTCAAACATCGATACGCCGTACACCGTGTTTGAATTCGCGTTTCCAAATGTCGAAAACAAACGCCCCGATTTAATTCCCGGAGCTGCGATTACGTTGCAAGCCGGTTTGCGTGGCGACACGGCGACGATCAATCCGTTGTTCGATTCGATCAGCACCTTTGATACCTCGACCATTCAACCGGAGCTTAATCTTGATGGGGTGTTGACTGCACGCGGGGTCGCGATCGACTTGCCTAATCAAGGTGTCACCGAAATCGGTTCTGTCGTCAGTATTTACCCGGGCCTGCGCGAAAAGTTGGAATCGGATCCGGGCTTCTTGAAAGAACTCAGCCCCTTCGAACTGGATGACTTGGCGTTTGACTTCTATGTCGCGGCGGCGTCAACACCGATGACCTCGGCTGAGTACATCGAATATCAGCGAGATCAGGCCGATGCCATTCGAACTGAGATTCTGTCGGCCGATATCGAAACGATCCTTACCGAACAGGCTAACAATCCCGATTCGGTTAGTAACAACAGCACTGACGCATTCAAAATCGAAGCTCTTTCGGCGCTGCAATCATTTGCTTCGGACGCGGACGCGTTTTTCAGTTTGTATCTTCAGGCCTTGATCGATCAAGGTTTGCTGCGACCAGAGGATACGCCACCAGTTGCCGACGCCAAATCCGATAACGTCAACGGATTCTTCTCAATCATCGGCGGACTTTTGGGTAGCGAAACGGGAGAGGGAATCATCTCCGAAGCGGGAACCAATCTTCCTGCTGCTGCCGACAATTTGACTTGGCTGGTCGAACTGCTTCGGGTCTTCCACGGGCATACGCCGGAGGTGACTTCCGGTGGCAACAACGTTCCCTTGTTTGAGGAATACGACCTCGGATTGTCAAATCCGACTTCCTTTGCCACGTTCGAATTGCGCGCCGGTCCACCGCCGTTGGTGGAGTCTGGTGAAATCGCAGATCAAATCGCATTCAATCTCGACGGACTCGGCGAGACGACCGGTAATGGTGCCGAGCTGAGTGGCCCCAGCGGATTCGGGATCGATAACTATGTGCCGATCGAAACCCCTTTGCCCTATACGGCGAAGGTCACTTACGACAGCGATGCCGTTGATGCGGCGAGACAGATCCGTGTGCTAATTCCTTTGGACGAAACGCTGGATGAACGCAGTTTCCAGCTTGCTGATATTCAGTTGGGTGACGAATCGATTCAGCTTCCCGCCGGTCGGCCCAACTTTGTCGGCGAATTCGATCTGACGGAGACAAAAGGCTACGTGCTGCAGGTCACCGCAGGGGTTGATGCGAATACACGTGTTGCATCGTACTTGCTACGCGCCGTTGATGGTCGAGATGGTCTTCCACCGGTTGATCCGGCCATCGGACTATTACAGCCAGGGCAGACACTGACCGTTGGTTTCTGGGCATCTGCCAATAACGTGCAGGCCGCGGGATCCCAAACCCCGATCGCGACGGGTGACTTAATTGAGATGACGGCGCGGTCAATTATTGACGATGCCGCTCCAATTGACAGTGCGACGATCACAGCGACGATCGATGCGTTTGCACCTACCAGTACGGTAAGTGTATTGCCACTCGGTGGCGATCGCTACGAAGTCCAATGGTCCGCCGAAGACGACGCCGGTGGTAGCGGAGTCGCAATCTATTCGTTGTTGGTTTCTCTCGATGGAGGAAACCGATATCGCAGCGTGCTCTATCGAACCGAAGAGACTTCGTTTACCTATGAAGCGTCCGCCGGACAGACGCCTCTGTTTCTGGTCCGTTCGATTGACAACGCCGGGAACGTCGAGGCGGTTGCTGACGGAATTCGCGTTCCGCGTCTGGTGCCCGAAATCAATCTGGGTTCGGCTCCCTCGGTAACCGTTGTCCGTGAAGTCAAAGTGCCGGTCGCGACTGCGCAATCAGACTCGGTTGCAGATCGCTTGTTCGATGAAGTCGCATTCGGTATTCCGTCAACGACCAGCGCGTCGAAGCCGAGCCGATTTAGTCGAATCATCCGGCCGCTTGCTGCGGAACGTTTCTTGACCATCCCCGGAACCAGCGGAGCCGACATTGGCGCCCTGGCAATGGCAGTTGGGCCGGACGGATCAATCTTTCTATCTGGCGGTGCGGGACGGAACGAGTTGTATAAAGTCGCTTCGACGATCGATCCCAACGGGTCGATGCGAAGACTTGCGGCGTTGCCGAATTCCCAGCCGATCTATGACCTCGCGTTTGACGCATCCGGGCAACTTTGGGCATCGACCGGTGGGGAAGGTTTGATTCAATTGGATCCCACGACCGGAGCCATCCTTGACCGAATTGGTGCCGGTGTCGCTCTCGGTCTCGCTGCTGTCCCCGGTGCCGCAGAAATCTACGTGTCAACCACATCGGGGATAAGTCGACTTGATACGGCGACACGAAAACTGATTCCTTTCAGCGATATCCGTGTCGATTCGATCGCAGTCGCGGCAGATGGAACGCTTTACGGAACTGCTTGGCCCAAAGGTGGGCAGGTGCTGCGATTTGATTTCCGTGGTCGCGCAGAAACCGTTGTCGAAATCGACGGACGTGCCGAGTCACTGGCAGTCGGACCTGAAAACTCGCTCTTCGCCGGGGCGTTGATTGTCGGTCATGAAAAGGACGGCAAAATATCGGTCATCGATCCGTTGTCGCTTCGTCAAACCGTGATCGCAAGCGGCGGTGTCGGACGCGTTGAGGGAATTCAACCGATCGAAGGTGGACGATTCTTGGCGACGCAGGGAGATCAAGTTGACTTGTTCTACACAGTCGCGGCACCTCGTGTGATCGAAACGCGTATCAAGGAAGGCGGCAATCAAGCTGAATTGGTCTTTGATGTCGGACTATTGCAATCGTCCAGCGATCCTGCTGCAGGCAACAACCGTGCGAACTATGCGCTGCGGAATATCGATACCGGTGAAACGGTCAACATCGGTGCGGTTTCATACGATTCACAAACGCGTCGTTCCAGCCTATTGTTCGAAACACTCGCTCCCGCCGAATATGAATTGACCGTCGCATCACAGGTCGAAAGCGAGCAGGGGATCCCGATCGGTGGCGATGGATTTACGACGACCTTCAGGGTTTTTGAAGATGTCTCGATCTCGACGTCCGTGACCTATTCAAACACGCGGCTGAATCGAGCCGAGGGCACATTGCTATTCGATGTTGTTGTGAACAACACGGCACAATTCGATATCGCTGGACCGATCAATGTCATGTTCGAAGGCCTTGGCGACAGTTCCGTTGTGTTCTTCGGCAATAACGGAGCACCCGCGGATGCCAATGGGTTCCAGATACTTGGTGAAGGCACCGTGCTGCAGGCCAACACTTCGTCAGCACCGCAAACGATCACGATTGCTAACCCTAATTTGTTGGACCTGGCGTTCAATCCGCGAATTCTAGCGACTCTACCACCCAATCAATTGCCCCAATTCAGTACGTCGCCTGGCCAGCTTGCATCGGTCAATGCTGCCTATGGTTACGATGCGAGCGCAACGGATCCTGACGGTGTAGCGATCTCCTATGTATTGGCAGATGCGCCAGCGGGCGCACGGGTCAATGCCAGTACCGGCGAAGTGACATGGACACCGGGACGCGAGACCGCTCCGCAAGCAGACTTTGAACTCCGTGCATACGATTCCCGTGGCGCCTACAAACGACAAACTTGGACCGTCGATGTTAGCGGTGCCAATCGAGCGCCGATCGTGGCACCGATTCAGAATGTCTTCGCGACCGAAGGCGACTTTGTCGAGGTTCCGATCAGTGCCGTTGACCCTGATGGTGATTCACTAATCTATTTTGCCGATCACTTGCCGCCTGGGGCTGTCTTCGATTGGTTTAGTCAAAAGCTACGTTGGCTTCCCGGTGGAGACGCCGCCGGGGTCTATGAAGACGCAACGCTGATCGCAAGTGACGGGTTTGTCGAATCGAGTGTTTCGTTCGATATCGTTATCGCCGCAAACAATGTTGCGCCAACTTTGCAACCCATTCCGACTCGTCAAATCAACGAAGGCGACGAATTGGTGATTCGTTTGGCGGGCGAAGACGAAGATGGTGATTCGCTAAAATACTCGTCGCCAAATTTGCCGCCAGGATCATACTTGGATCCCAATACAGGGATCTTTGAATGGACGCCCGGGTTTGATCAGCACGGTGTTTACGATTTGCGATTCTATGTCGACGATGGCAACGTACGGACGGTGGGCGAAACGCAAGTTACCGTCAACAACATCAACGGTCAGGTACGTTTCGCAACCATCGATCCGACCGAAATTTTCGAAGGTCAGACCTTCAGCCTTCGTGTCGCCGCGTTCGATCCCGAGTTCCCTGTCGCACCGACAAGTCCGACGACGACAAGCGAAGATTTCTATGTCGATTTCGAAACGCTATTGCCTGCGTTGACCTACCAAGTAAGCGGACTGCCCAGCGGCGCAAGCTTTGATGAAACTCGGCAACTGCTGACCTGGACGCCCGGGTTTGATGATGCGGGGCAGTACGACCTGACCTTTAGCGCGAGCGATGATGGTGATGGCACGGGTGTTCCCACCAGCGATACGGTTGTTGTTTCGATCAATGTTGCTGATGCTAACTTTGCACCCCAATGGACGGACATCACGGCAAAGTCAGTCGCGGTTGGCGAAACCTTGGACATCCCCGTTGTCGCAACAGACTTCGAAGGATCGGACTTGCATCTTGACGTCCGGTTTGGCGAATCGACTGTCCTGCCTGACTATGCGACCTTCACTGACAACGGCGACGGAACCGGAACGCTTTCACTAGCGCCGCTGCCCGGTGACCGTGATGATGTATTGGTGACTTTGATCGCAAGTGAAATCGATGGAACGTCGCCACTATCGTCGCAAACCCAATTCACGCTTCAGATCACCAGCGAGAACGAACCACCAAAGTTCAAAGCGATCCATGACAGCGTCGTTCTGGTCGGCAGCGAGTTCAAAATAGACCTATTGATTAGCGATGACGACCAGGACGCCTTGACCGTCGTCGCTAGCGGTTTGCCGTCGGGAAGTCAGTTGGTCGACACGGGCGTCTATGGGAAACGTCAATTCATCTGGACACCATCGGCAAGCGATATTGGGTCATATACGCTGACGTTTACCGCGACAGATTCGGGCAACGGCAATGCTACGAATATCTTGTCGGACAATCAGTCCATCTCGTTGACTGTCCGAGACAACAACGTCCGACCGAATCTTAGTCCGATCGGCGAACAAACCGTTGCCGAAGGTCAGACGCTGACCTTTGCCGCATCGGCTTCTGATCCAGACGGAGACAACGTCAGCTTTACTGCAGCCTTGATGTCCGGCGGAATCACATCTGCACTTCCGTCGGGAGCCAAGTTCGACGAGCAAAACGGAGTCTTTAGCTGGACGCCCAATCAATCACAGTCCGGTGTGTACCGCATCCGTATCACCGCGACCGATGGGGCCGGTTCACGCAG
Source organism: Stieleria sp. JC731 (assembly GCF_020966635.1). Taxonomy (NCBI): domain Bacteria; kingdom Pseudomonadati; phylum Planctomycetota; class Planctomycetia; order Pirellulales; family Pirellulaceae; genus Stieleria; species Stieleria sp. JC731. The sequence goes on from NZ_JAJKFQ010000005.1 coordinate 1,158,556, forward strand.
CGAAGACGTTTTCATCAATGTGACCAATACGAACCAAGCCCCACGATTCAGTCGGTTGCCGACGCTATTCACACGCGAAGGCGATCAGTTGGTCTTTGCGGTCAATGCGGGCGACGCTGATGGAGAGTCATTGGTTTACAGCTTCGACGGTACGTCACCAGACGGATTCACGTTCGATCCACTGTCACGAACCGTCATCTGGGATATCGATTTTGAATCTGCGGGCGACTACGTGCTTCCATTCAAAGTCACCGACCCGGCTGGCGACATCGATACGTTGAATGTCGATGTTCGAATTTTGTCGACGAACCGTGCGCCGGTGCTGGAACTACCTCAGCTTCGACAAGCGGAAATCGGTCAACTGCTTGAAATCCCGATTTCTGCAATCGACCCCGACGGCGATTCACTGACACTTTCGGTTAGCGATCTACCCGCTGGTGCCACTTTAGACCCAGATGACGTGATTCGCTGGACGGCGGCCAGTTTTCAAGCAGGAACTTACACCGTTCGCGTGACTGCGGACGACGGCGATTTCGTGACGCAGCGACCATTGACCATCGTGGCTTCGGTTGAACCGGCCGGGCCGAAGGTGCGCATCGTGACAACGCCAAGCTTTCCCGCCACGCCAGGGCAGCCGATCACGATCGAGCCAATTTCAGACAGTGATGTTGCATTGGGCGACGCGACATTGCTGATCGATGGCCAGCTCATTGAGCTCGACGATCTGGGACGCGGGCATTTTGTTTCCGGACAACCAGGGCGTTTCGAAATAACCGCGATCGTAACGGATGCCGAAGGCCGGACGACAACGGTGACATCGCCATTGTACGTACGCGACCCGTCGGATTTCGACGCTCCACGAATCGAAGTCCTCCAACTCACGCCGCCGGTATTCACCGAGCCTCGCGACATCATCGTCAATATTTCTGATGCCGGCTTGGCAGACTACAGAATCGAACTGATTCCACGCGGTGGTAGTGGAGCCTTATTGATTGCCGAAGGCACAACCAGCATCACGCAAAACATCGAGATCGATCCGGGCCGATTTGCCAACGGCTTCTATACTCTGCGCGTGACGGCAAGTGACTTTGGTGGTCTTCAATCGCAGACAGACCATGCGATCGAAATCAACTCATCAAGCAAATCACTGGCACTCTTGGAAAGCTCCGTCGATATGTCGGTCGTTCTGGATGGGATCGCCATTCCTGTCACTCGCGTCCATGATTCGCTGACAATGACGGCGCAGGATTCTGCATTCGGCAGTAAGTGGGCGATTCCATTGTTAGAGCCACAACTGTCGATGAGTGTGGGCGGAGCGGAGGCAACCGAGTTTCCCGCGATGACCGATCAGGGCCGCGTCTATGTGACACTGCCCTCAGGTGATCGCGTAGGCTTTAGCTTTGATCCGATAGCACAGGTTAACAGTTCAATCGAGACGTTTACGCCAGCATGGGATGCGGCTGGAACAACCGATTGGCAATTGGAATCGTACCCTGCCAATTTGCGTCAAGCGGGCGGAAAGTACTATGTCGTCGGCAGCGGATTGCCTTACAACCCAAGTGTTGTTGCCGAAGGCGACGTTGCATTCACACTTGTTTCCCCAACCGGACAACGGCATTCGCTTGTCCGTACTTCAACGGGGTATCGGTTGAGCCGGATCACGGCGGCAAGCGGTACGACATCCTTGCGCGTGACTGACAGCGGAATAATCGCTCCATCAGGCCAGCGTCTTTCCATCGTTCGCAACGCCTCGGGGCAAATTAGTGAACTGATAGGTCCGGGTGGTGAGCACCGATTCTATCGCTACGATGACGATGGCAAACTTGCCGCGACTTTGGAACCTGTCATCGGCTCCCGCACCATGTTCGGATATGACAATCAAGATCGCTTGGCTGTTCTAACAGATTCCGGGCAGAACGGAAAAGCTTTTGAGTATCTAAACGGTTCTGTCAACACGTCATCGGTGCAACCAAATCTTGGCGGCACCAATCAATTGGTGTCCGCTCCGCTAGTCGGAACGCACGGAATCACCCCGACTGTGTATACATTCACCGTGACTGATGGTGAATTGCGATCGAGCCCTACCGGTGCTGTAACGTTGGGTATCGATGTTGTCGACGGCATTGGCGATATCGTCGGGCTCGTTGCCGGTACAACGCTCGTTGACGGTGCGCACACCGTAAAGACGTTTACCATTTCCGATCCCGGAACCTATCGATTGCTTATCGATGGTAGCCAGGGGATTTCATATTCGGCCAGTATCTATCTAGCTGCGGACGCAAACACCGATGGAGTCATCGATGCATTCGATAGTTCGATCGTTAGTGCTGCCCTCGGATCGATCGAAGGTGAAGCGAACTACATTCTCGAAGCCGACATGGATCGCAACGGAGTCATTGACGATACCGACGATGCCGCGTTGCGATCTCAGTTCGGGCTTCGTTTGAATACTGCTCCGACCTACACGACCGCTAGTCTTTCATCGGTCAGGACAGAATCAAGTTTCGTTGTCTTGGCCAATGATGGCTGGACCGATTCGGAGGGTGACGAGTTTTGGACCGATGTGATTTCGACTTCGAACGCTACCGCGACTGCGATCGGAGGCGGACTGGTACTGGTGCAGCCAGCGGTTTCAGACGGCATCGTTCAGCTGACCATGGTCTCCGCCGACGGTATCCTTCAATCGACACCGTTTGATCGAACGATCGAAGTCCAGTCGGGCGGCTATGTCGGATTGGAATTCGATCGTTTGGATCCCTCGATCAGATTGGGACAATCAATCGAGATCGGAATTTTCGGCTTGTTAGATGATGGAACGCGAGAGCGATTGTCACCAAGCGACATTGACTACCTATCGCTGACACCGGGTGTTTTCCAAGTAACAGATCTCGGTTTCATCATCGGCGGCAGCGTTGGCAACGGCGCGTTGCAAGTCAACGCATTTGGATTGTCTGCCGCATTGGCGATCAATGTGGGCGGAGCGTCTCGTGAATTTATCGATGTTTACCCAGATAGCTATGTGCTTTCACCAGGCCAGCAACGTCCATTTATCGTCCGCCAGAGGCTTTCGCAGGATGTGGTGGATGTTACCGCAGATGCCGAAACGTTTTATGTTGTCGAAGACCCTACGCTCGCATCGATCGATTCCAATGGGGTGTTGACCGCATTGGCCGCGGGAACGACTCGGGTAACCGTGGTTCGGGGTGGCAAAACGTTCGAAACCGAATTCCATATCACCAGCCCAACAACGGACACATCTGTTGGCCCCGAAGGCGGCTTGATCGCTGGCAACGATGGCATCATCGTCGGCATTCCAACAGGTGCATTGGATGACACGATAAATATCAGCATCGATGCCGCTTTGCAAACTGACCTGCCCTTCTCCTTACCGCCCGGATTCACTTTCGCGGGCGGGGCTGAGATCTTGGGAGTGCCCGACGAAGCGGATTACCCACTTCAGATTTCGATTCCTGCGGGGCCGGGGTTGTCACCGGGCGATGTGACCTATCTGTTCCGAGAAGTCGAAGTGCTTCGTGACGACACTGGACCGCTAAAGACATGGATGATCGTCGATGTCATGCGAGTCGGAAGCGATGGCCAGATGCATACGACAAGCCCACCGAATGTCGGCGTCTCGGGGCGTATTTTGGATGGCAACAACAACCTCTTCCAATTCAGCCCTTCAGGAATGATGTTCGCCGCCAGCCCGGGACTGTTTACAGCCCTGGGCGCGATGTCGGATTTGAGTACACGCATTTCGACAGCCGGTGACGCGCAGTTCGGTGACGCGGTCGTCAGTATGGACGCCGCGATCAACGACGCGACCGACGGTTCGACGAAGTACTACGCGGCAAACGATATCTTTGGCACATTCCTCGTTCCAGCGGTCTATTCCATCGACTATGTCTTGACCCAGTACAAGACAACACCGTCCGGGTTGGTCGAAACCGCAAACCAAAACGTCAGTATTCAAACGGGTTCTATACCAACCATTGTTCTACCTGCGGTTCCTCGTTCACAAACTCGCAACACCCCGCCGACATTGACCGATGCCGAATTGGTTCCGCCGTCAAACAACGGGTCATTCGTTGTGAAATTAAAGGGCACGGATTTTGTAATGGAGAATCCGTACAAGAACGTGCCGCAGCTCGATGGATCGACGCTAGGATCCAAAGTTGAAGATCTTTACGTGACCATCGAAATCGGTGCTCGCGATACCTTCAACACAGACGGCACGCCGCTGATTCTTGGCGGAAAGGACATCAGAATTCCCGGTGATAAGCTGACACTTGATGGTGAATTTCTAAGTTTCGAAATCCCAGTCGGTGCGCAGGTCGCTGGTGGAATCATCACGGTCACTCGCCCGATGGACTTGCCGGTTGATAACGAGTTTGGACGTCAAGAACTGACCAGCAATCCTGTTCAGATTCTGCCGGATCAGCGATACGCAATGGTGGCTTCAGGTGCCGACGGTGCAGTGTTGATCTACGACATCTGTGCGAGCATTGACGAAGGGGAACTCGATCTCAGCTGTTCTGTTGCCAAACCTGATAGTGAGTCAAAACTTAACCCATTCACTCGTGCATCGATCGAGCTTGTCAACGGACAGGCTTCATCAAAGTTGACGCCACGAAAGACCGCTGCCAGTCCTGACGGTTCACGTTTTTATGTGACGATCGATCAAGGGATGGTCGCCGTCGTGGATACGATTGCACTTCAGCAGATCGATACGATTCCAGATGACGACGACAAACCAGAAACACTGGGAGTCAACACCATCGCTTTGCCCGAAGGTGCGAAGCCATTCGATTTGTCGTTTGCGCCATCCGGGCGAAGGCTGTTTGTATCGGATTATCGATCGGCGAGTGTTTATGTCATCGATACGGATCCGTATTCGCCTACCTACAACAAAACCATCCAGACGATCGCGTTTCCGAGATCCATTCCGGGTGTTGGCACTGTCGGCGTGATTGGCCTACGGGGCTTGGCTGTTGATAGCGGTGGCAATCGATTGTTTGTCGCCGCTCCGCAACAAGACCTGTTCAATGTGCGTGGCGGAAACGAGGGTGTCGTCCTGTCGGTTCCGCTCCGTGACGAAGACGGAAACTTTTTAAGTGAGTTGGCGTTTGATCCAGCGGATGACGAACAGGCGGTCACGGTTGTCGGCCCAGGTCCGTACGAACTATCTGCGACGGACGACCCAGACGTCATGCTGGTTACCGATCGCGTCGCCGACTCGTTCGGTTTGACTGTGATTCGCAAGCAAGACGAGGGCCCGTGGCAGTATGAAACCGTAGGCTTTGAAAGTTATGGCGCCATTCCACGCCTGGTTGAAGGGCGTGGCACACAGGTCCACGGTGTGAGCAACGCCCAAGGCGTTCAGTACATTCCTGCAAATACCTTCGAAGATCAGATCGGCAAGCACCCAGCCTACGCCGTTGTCTCTGGATATCGCCAATTTGTTCAAGGCGATCCGAAGCACGACCCGAACATCGGTCCTTTCTTCGCATACAACGCCTATCAAACCGATCAATCGGGTCAGACTCAGTTCGAATTGATCGCCGCTGGCGGAACCATCGGCTTCATCCGAAATCCTCTTGGTGATTTTGACGACCCATTGACCAAGCCACGCTTGGTTGCGGCGACGACACCGATTGTGAACGGTTTCACAGATGACATCGCAGTGTCACTACAAAGCGGTCTGGTGCTTGCACCACAACAAGCACAAGACATCGTGACTGGGTACGATCTCAGTTCGATGATCGCGTTGATCGAATCGGAAGCGAAGGCGGATTCGGTGCCTTCGTGGAGCCAAATTGGTGAAGACCCGGCAGCGAACGGTCCGTTGGCAAGATTGCTCCGCGGGCCACTGTCGACGCTGCCGATCGATCGTGTCGATCCAAAACTCGCGGAAGCTGCGGACTTCAGATTCCACACGATCGATGTCGGTGGCGACTTTGTATTGGCCTATGGCGTTCCAAATGTCGGACCCAATGGCGAGTCGCCAAATACGTACGCGCCGCTTCCTGGTGGTAATTTGCCACGTGGGATTTCGGTTCAACCCGAAGCGTCAGGAACTTTGTTGGCATTGGCACCAACGCCATACAACCAAACGCCATCGATGCTGGGATTTCCATCGCGTCCGCTGGAAGTCGAAGCCGGCGTCAACGCGATGGTCGAGGTCCATTCAGGAGCAGTTCAGCGAAGCGTACCGTTGGTGACGTATCGAAGCCTCGAAACCGAACGCGGTCTGGTGTTGCACTACGACTCGCTTCGAGCTGACCCGCGTCCGATTCATCACCTGAACCTGACTTCGCTTGACAAAGTCACCTACGATAGTGCCAACGACCGTCTTGCCTATCAGGTGACCGCGATCGGACCCGACGGAAAACGATACTCGTCAGACGGTATTGATTCAGCGACTGCGCAAAGCAATGGTCTGCAAGAAGGGTTTGCTTACTTCAAGCTACCTAAAGCCAAAGAGAAGGAAACTTACGGCGTTGGCTTGCAACTTGACCTGTCTGATGCACCAACGGGGCTATACACGTTCGAAGTCAGCTATGGGTTGATGCGTCGAAATGGGGATTCGTACGACGGGCGAATCATCTCACAAACATCAATCGAAGCAGTGGTTAATGAGACCGAAAGCCCGTTCGGTGGCGGTTGGAATCTGGAAGGTTACCTACGGATGTATCCCGGGGATGCCGGTGTCCTGTTAGTCGACGGAAACGGGCTGGAACATATCTATCTTGCCCCTGAAGACGGCAGCAATCTGTATACGGCTACGGTTGAAGACTACAGCGAACTGCGATTCGAAAACAATCATTTTTATCGTCGGTTGCGAGACGGCACCGAGCAAGTCTTCGACAAAGACGGCTACCTGGAATCGTCTACCGATCGCAATGGCAACGCTACACAGTTTGTGCACCAAGACGGCAAGCTGGTCGAAGTGACTGACCCAGTGGGGATGAAGACGACGCTTGTCTATTCGGGAGATTACCTAACTAGCGTTGTCGATCCGATCAATCGGACCACGACGATCAGCAACGACGATGGGAACATTGAACAGATCGTGCACCCCGACGGTGCAAAACTGAGTTTCCAATACGAATACGTCCATCAAGATGATCCCGAAATCGGTGTGCATCTGATGACGGGGCAAACGTTGCCTCGCGGCAATGATAACAACGATCCTTTGTCGGGTAGCTTCAAAGAGACCTACGAATACAACGACTTGAACGGTCGTTTTGAAAGCGGCAAACGTGTCGATGCGAAAACGACGACACTTACGGCAGCTCAAGTCATGTTCCTTGCCGATCCGGAGAAGATTTCTGATCCGACCATGGCTGAGGAACTGCATGTTTTGTCGAGCCCAGCGACGGCGGAGCTTAGCGAAGACCTGGTTAGTCAGTGTGGCGGTGACCCACCGGAGTCATCGGCGGTGCGTTATACCGCTTCGGCGATGCACACGGATTTCAAAGGGACGCGTCGAGAGTTCAAAATGACCAGTTTTGGTCAGTACCATGACTCCAAAGATGACGCACGTCAGACCAAGCAAGTCGGACGTGGTTTGAATGGGGGACGGGTGCTTGTCGAGAAGGACGCGGTCGGGAACTTGACGTGTTACGTCCGTGACTTCCTGGGCAATGTCGTATCGCAAACCGACTATCCCGATGGCTCACCTGCAACGCAGACGATCGTTTACGATTACGACGAGGAGTTTTCCTACAGCGATTCGTACAATATCCCGGTCAAAATCACGGATGCAGTTGGACGAGAAACCCTGCATGCGCTCGACACCCGAGGCAATATCCTTCAGACAACGATCAGCGATCCGCATGCACCGGCAGGAAGCCCGACGCAAACGATTCAGCAATACACGTATGACTCAGGGCATGGCTATCTTCCTGATGTCGCTACGGATGCGTTGGGCCATCAAATCGATCGGAATTACGATTCCCAAGGTTTGATGACCGAGTTGATTTTCGAAGACGGCAAGCGAACGTACACCTACTTTCCATCGGGCTATGTGAAAAGCGTCATTGACGCAAACGGCTTCGAGACCGAATACACGCGTGATGCGATGAACCGCATCACTTCGGAAACTAAACGTGGGCTGGAACAAATGCCCTCGGTGACTCGGACTTACGACTACGACGCTCACGGGAATCAGATCCGAAGTGTCGATGGTGACAATGTCACGACGACAACACAGTGGGATATCCTCGACCGGCAAAAGATGAAGATCGAAGCCGTCGGTGAACTCGATCTGACAACTGAGTATGCCTATGCGATTGGCCAGTTGAACGCTGGCTATGGCATCGCGGCTCAGGCAGGCGGCGATGTGCACCTGATTAAACAGCCCGATGGATCTGTCATCGCGACCGTTTACAACGAGTACAACGAACCCGTTGCCAGCTACGACACGCTCGGACGCAAAACGACTTACGTGCTTGACGATGCCGGACGGACGACTTCGGTGGTGCTACATCACGGGGGAGTCATTACGAATACCCTCGATGGTCGCGGACGGGTCACCGCAGAAACGGGGCCCTTGCCCGATATGCGCACCGAAACGGTCTATGACCATGCCGACCGTGTGCTTCAGACCACGATCTATAACACTACAGAGAACCAAACGACGAAGTATCTGTACAACTTGTTCAACCAAGTTGCATTGATGACCAACGCCGAAAATCAGCAGACTCGGTATGAATATGACCTCGGCGGCAACAAAATTGCCACTGTTCTCGCCCCCAATACGGCAAACGAATTCCGCAGCGAATTTGTCTACGATTCGCGGAACCGATTGGAAAGTGAAACCAATGGTGCCTCTCAGCCAGCCACATTCACCTACTATCCCGAAGGCCAACTGAAAACAACGACGGATGAACTTGGGCACACCACGACAAACGTCATCGATCAATTCGGACGTATCGTCGAATCCATCGATCCCGAAGGCGGCGTCACGAAAACGACTTATAGTGGCGAAGGCAATATCTTGCAGGTCGACGATGCCCGGGACACGACCGATATCTTCCGCTTCGAATACGACGGTGCAAAACGGCTGATTCGAGAAATCGATCCCGATGGTCGCACGACGACGTATGAATACGACGAAGTCGGTCGCAAGACGAAGGTCACCGATCCACGGAATTCACTTGCCAACGGAAACGCCTTTACCACCGAAACAAAGTACGACGTCATGGGACGCGTGACGGAGGTAATTGATCCCGAAGGAAACAAAACGACCTACACGTACGATAAATATGACGCCGTCGCGACGATCACTCGGCCTTTACCGGGCCAAGATCAAGGCCTGTCCGGTGACACCTACGTGGTTACGAACTCCTGGTCAAGCGATCGACGTCGGCAAACCACGACGATTCCTCTCAGCAATGATGTCGGCGACGATCGAAAAGTCGAACTGGTTCAGGTGTTCGATACGCTCGGAAACAAGCTTTCCGAACGCAAGCCCGGAACAAACGTCTATACACAGTGGCAATACGACAAACTCAATCGGATGGTCGCCCAGATCGAGGGTGTCGGTTCCGAAAATCCGGCAAAGGTGCAGCGTCAATACAACGACGTCGGCAAGATCGAAACCTTCGTCGATGCCAAAGGTACGATCACTCGTTACGAGTACGACGATCGACTGTTTCTCAGTGAGACGATTCAAGCTTTCGGAACAGGCTCAGCAATCAGTGTGCAGACGACCTACGACGATGTCGGTAACCTCGTATTACAGTCCGATCCGCGTCCAACGATCGCTCCGACAGAGTTTGTTTATGACAAGCTCGATCGGTTGATCGAACGCATTCAGCCTTCCGGTGACGGACTGGCATCCACCGTGTTTGAATATGACGCTGTTGGCAACATCGTCAAAGAGTACGATGCACGAGACCCGAACTGGTTCACAACCTACGGATTTGATTCGGCAGGCCGATTGGTTTCCAAAACAGACGCGCAAGGCCACACGTGGTTCTACGGGTATGACGACGCGAACAATCAGACGTCCGTTACCAATCCTCAGGGTGAAACCAAAGTCTTTCACTACGATGGGCTCAATCGCCAAATCGGAACCAGCGACGCGATGGGGCACACGATGTGTACCGTCTTTGATGCGGCCGGAAACGTGGTTGCCGAAATCATGCCCAACGCAGGTCTGACGTTCTGTACCGGAATCTCAATCGCCGATGCTGAAGGACTGACTCACACCAAGGTGATGCAGTACGACAATGCTAACCGCATGATTGCGATGACCGATGCCGAAGGCAATACGACACGCTATGGATACGATGCGGCGAGTCGGAAGACGTCGATGATCGATCCTCGTGCGGGCGCCAATCCGGAGCTGTGGACGACCACATTGCAGTACGATCCACGCGGAAACCTGATCGAAGTTGTCAGACCGTCAGGGATGGACGGCAACGATGAAACACTGACAACGACGTATGAGTATGACCTGAACGACAACTTGCTGGTCGAAACGGATCCTCGAGGCGTTTCCGCTCGCTATGAATTCGACGTTTTGAACCGTCGGATCGCGATTCACCAAGAAACCGCGGTGCCGCTTGCGGCTGATGGTACCGGCGAATTCGATGGTTTCGGCATTTTGACAACGCGATTCGATTTCGACGAAGCTGGCAATGTGATTTATACCTATGACCCACGCGGCAGCTTCTTTGACAGTTCATCGACGTACGACGGTGCGAACAATCTGACATCGCGAACGAACAACACCGGGACGCCTTCGGCACCGGGCCCCGTCGCGACGTGGGTTTATTCATACGACAAGAACAACAATGAAATCGCGAGCCAAGATCCTCGGGGACAGTATTACACCACTTACACCACCTACGATGAATTAAACCGCGTCGTTCAGGTCGACCGGCCACGCGGGATTCCGTCGGAGCCACTAGCGCCATCGACAGAGAAGTACATCTATGACAACGTCGGACGGCTAATTGTTACCGAGGGCCCGCGGGTGGGAACTGGCGGTCAGCCTTTGCGAATGACCTATGACTACGATCCTGCAGGACGCCAGATATCGCGTATCGATCCCGCCGGCAATGAGACACAATACGGCTACGATGCCAACGGAAATGTGATCAACGAACGCTATGCGGCTGATGCTTATGCTGCCGAGCGAATGATTGTCCATTCGTTTGACGAAAATGATCGCTTGACTTCGACGACGAATGCCGAAGGCTACATCTTCGAATTGGAGTACGACGCGGTCAATAACAAGACCGCGACCGTTGGGCCATTGCTTGATTCGGATGGCAACACGATACGATTCGAGTCCGTCTATGATGCCGCCAACCGAGTCAGGGTGGCAACCGACGCCGAGCACAATTCGACGACCTATCAGTACGATGGTTCCGGCAATGTGATTGCAATCACCGATGCCCGAGGCGACTACTACACGACAGAGACGAAGTACGATGGGATCGGTCGTGTCGTGGAGACTTCTGTGCCGACCGGTACGGAACTAAGTCCAGGGCCTGCCGCAGTCACACAATACATCTATGATAATGCCGGGCAAATCGCTACGGAAATCGATCCGCGTGGGCCAGATTTTGCAACGATCTACACCTACACGGTTGATGAGCAAATAGGCAGCGTTGACCGGTTCAGCGGCCGAACATTGTCCGACAATGAACGTGAGGTTGAACAGTGGACCTACGATGCGGCCGGGTACCTGGCCAGCTATATCGATTCACGCGGTGCCGGATTTGAAGACCAATTCGTATTCGATGCCAGCGGGCTCTTGATCGAATCGTCAACGCTTGCCGGGACAGAATTGAACCCGAAGCGGCTCTACAAAAAGTCTGCTTACGACGAATCAGGCAACTTGGTGTGGGAGCAAGACTTTGGCGGCCAGGACTACGTCACCCGATTCGAATACGACGATCTCAACTATCCCGCAGCGATCATTGACGCCGTCGGTGATGAAATTCGCTACACCGCAGATCGGTACGGCAACCTCGTTGTGGCGACCGACAAGTTTGGTACGTCACAACGGACGTACGATTCGATGGATCGAGAAACATCGCTAACCAATGGTGAAGGCGATGTGTCCATGACATTCTACCCAGACACCAACACGACGATGACCAGGGACGGGCGTGGGAACGAAACCACGACAACCTATGACGGTCTTGGTCGGATCTTAACGGTTGCCGATCCATTTGGAGATGTAACAGAATACACGTACGACGAAGTCGCCAACCTTGTGCGTCTCGTTGATGCGGTGGGGAACGTTCACGAGACGACTTATGATGCACGTTCCCTTCCGTTGGTACAAACCGTTGGTGTGGGCAGTGAGTCCGAATCGAAAGTGACGTTCGAGTACGATCTGCTGGGGCGTCTGATTCGACAAACGGATCCTCGTGATCCGACGGGGCAATTCTTCGCGAGCACGACCCACTATGACGGGCTCGGCCGAGTCACCGAGGTTCATCGGTCGGCGGCAACGCCTGATTTCTTGAGCAACGTACCGGTGACGCCAGGCTTTAGCGACCTCGTGACGCAGATGTTCTACGACGAGATTGGCAATGTTGTCCGTGAAGTTCCCGAAGGCGGCGACGACTATGCGATCGAATACGTCTACAACCTTTCGAATCAGCCGACCGAAGTCACTCGTGACACCGGAACCGCAGCGGCGTCACGGATCAGCGTCACGCGAATGGACTACAACGACAACGGCGATCTTGTCGAATTGATTGACGCCCTGGGGCATCGCACAACTTATCAATACGATGCCGTTGGACGTCGGACATTGAAAACGATGGAGTCAACCGAGCTCGGTGGCGACATTGTGCAGTCATGGGACTACGCGATGACAGCGAATGGTCCGACCATCGCAATCACCGACGCGACGGGAGTCGTCGCCCAGGTGATGCATTTCGATAAAGCGGGGCGGCAAAGTAAAATCGAAACGGTCGGTGAACCAGACCGTGTCTTCACCTATGACGCTTCCGGCAATCTGAAATCGGAAGCCATCGGAAACTGGTCCGAAACTCATCAGTACGATGCCCGCAACCATCTCAGTCAGACCACCGATGGGGACGGCAATACAATTCGCTACGAGTTTGACGCGATTGGCAATCTTCGATTCTTCTTCGAAGCTGACGGAGCCGACCCCACTGAATATCGCTACAACGCACGAAACGAGACGGTTGGAATTATTGACCCGGTTGGCAACGCCACGCAGTATCAATATGACCCATCGGGCAAGCTAAAAACCTTGATTGATGCTGGTGGGGAAATCACCTCGTATCAATACGATGGTGAAGGACGCTTGATCGCCGAGACGAATCGGTTCGGAACCAAGACCTACACCCTTGATGCTCAAGGCGAACGTGTTGCCATGGTTGACCGTGACGGTCGTCGTTCGACATTCCAGCACACCTTCGCCGGCGATTTGGTGACGGAATCTTGGTTCGATCCCAATGGAACTCAAGTCGGCGCGATCGATTTTCAAGTCGACGCACTCGGTCGAGTGACCAGAATTGATAGTGATGGTACCACCGTCGATTTAGAACTGACTGATGACTCATCTGACCGCTTAGTGCAGCAAACACTAGTGATCGGAAACCAGTCGTTTCATCTCGCGCACACCCCCGACCAGCTTGGACGAGTTACCGAAACCGCAGTTTCGCTGGTCGGTCAGGCTGAACCCTTTGTTGTCAGTCAATACGTCTTTAATCCGGCAACCCATCAACTCGAACGCGTTGATCAATCAGGCACTTTTGTTTCGGACAAGTCCATCGAATTAGCCGATGCGACAGACCTAGCCAACGTCTATTCCACAATCACGCGACGGTCCAATGGCAACGATGATATCGTTACAACGATCGATCGGAACAACCGTGCGCTCGCGGAATCGATTGTCCACACTGTAGGCAGCGCAACACTCCAGTCGTACCAATACGCGTATTATGCCGACGGTCAACTTGCGAGCACGACAGATTCCAACGGGGTGGTGACTTACAGCTACGATGATGCGAATCGTTTGACCGGTGTCCAGTACGATACGACTGCTTTGGACAACGAAGGCTATCTGTACGACGAAGCAGGGAACCGTCTCGACGATGGCTTTGTTGTCGGCGATGGAAACCGGCTGGATTCAAACGGTGACCTGACGCTTAGCTATGACAACGAAGGCAACCTGACTGGCGTTACTGACGAATCAACAGGACAAACAAAGGAACTTCATTGGGATCACCGCAATCGATTAACTCGAGTGACGATGAAAGATTCCGGTGGCAGTGTCTTGTGGCAACTCGATTTCCTATTCGATGGCTTGGATCGCCGCGTCAAACAAACGCTTCAGGTTGCCGAGGCCGGTCAGCCTTTGACGGTCAGCGAGGAACGACTGTTTATCTATGACGGTACTGATCTGGTTGCCGAAGTTCTCGTGGACACCAATGACGTCGCGACCGTGGATGTCGTCTACCTCAGCGAATCCGAAACCGATTCGGTTCATGCCCAAGACTTTGGCGGCGGCGACTTTAGTTGGCTGTTACACGACCGTCAAAAGTCCACCCGATTGATTGTCGATCCTCAGGCTACCGTAATCGACAGTATGATTTACGGTGCTTATGGCGTCTTGCTTTCGCAACAGGCTAGCGGTCCGCAATCAAGGTTCTTGTACACTGGGGGCGAGTTCGTTCCCGAACTGGATCTGTACTACAGTCGTGCAAGGTTCTACGACCCGTCGACCGGTCGGTTTTTATCAGCCGATCCGAGTGGCTTTCTTGGTGGCGATGCCAATCTCTATCGGTACGCGGGAAGCGATCCGATCAACATGGTTGACCCAAGCGGTTTAAAAGCGGTGCCTGTTGGTGGTTCTAGCGTCTCCAATGATGTCGCCGCCTCACACAGTGGTAGAGTCGCACGCGTCTGGGGAAGCGGTGTGGCGAATCCGCTCGGCAATGGGGCACGCCAGTTCCAGTTGTCGATTGACCAAAACACAACCAACATCAATGCCGCGATCGCGAAAGATCTAAAGCCGGTCATCGAATTAACCGGTTTTTACGCGTCGCTTGCGGTCGGCGTCTTCACTTCTCCGGAAACGCTCAAATCACTGTCGATCGAAAACGTCTACCAGGCTGGCTATAAAACGCTAAACCAATTGGGAGCCTACACCAATAGCCAATCAAAAACGATCGGTTCGCATTTGAAGGCCATTTCTGCGGACTCTCGGATGATGAGTCAGCAGTATGACCAACTTGTCAATTCCGATCCGTTTTCAAATTGGGGCCTCATTGCGAAAAACCGATTGATGTTCTGGTCGGCGGTTAGTGCTTCAACATTCCTGACCGTTGCAGATGAACTATTAGACGTCGGCGCGATGTTCGCTGACGCAGCAGTGGTTTCGATGGAAGGCTACGGCCTACCAAGCGAGCGTGCTAAGCGGGAACGCTATTCCAAAGTCGCGACGGCGATCCAGCAGCAAGGCGCACTTGCTGTAGCGAAGGCTGCGATTGATGCCATCATTGACCTGCCAAACCAATTCTTCTCCGATGACGCGACTGTCCGCGCTCAAGCACTGACGACCATCGGTGAATTCATCGCCGCCCCGGCCGCAAAAGCAGCGTCATCTGCGATTGTTCGCACAGGCGGACGCGTCATTAGAAAGTTAGGCGGTCGCCGTCCCGGTGTAGGCAATATTGAATCGTTGCTAAAGGGCATTACCAACCCGACGGCGATGTACGACGAACTGATCGCAGCGGTCCGGACAGATTCGCTTGATTTCGATGGCTTAAAGCACAAGCTTCGAGACAAAAACTACAACTTCGACAAGGTTGAAAAAGAAGTCAACGATTTCTTCAACCTTCCAACAACGAAGGAACGCTTGAAGGGGCTGACTGCCGCGGAAATTGAGCGATTAAAGGATATCTCGAAAACGATCGAGTCATCGAGGTTCATCAAAGAACCGATCGCGCCGAATTACTACGAGGTCATCAAGCCCGATGCCCCAGGTCCAGAGGATTATCTGTTCCACGAAACCGATGGTCTTGCCAAGAGAATGTTGGATTTCAAGGACCCGGACGTTCAGGGCAAAATCGGGCAAACCAGTGCTGTTGCGAAAAAGCTTGAAAAGTTCGCATCCTCGTCACTGGATCCCCGCCTGGCCAAGTTCTCAAAGTCACTTAGCGAATTCATGGGGCACAAGGGTCGCATCGGCCTGCCCAACGTCTGGAATAAGCTTGATAAAGTCATGCACGAAGCAATTGATTCGGTTAAGCCTGGGACTGGGTCGGTTACAGACAAACTAAACCGTTTGTCGCGAAAAGAAGCTGCCGAGGTGATTCGGATCATTGATGAAAAATCAGTACGCAATCCGGTGATGACAGAGATCACGGCTCAGTTCGCATTCTCAGAGCAAGGTAAAGCTTTAGGAATCAATGGTGTATTCGAGCGGGGATCATTCGGAGCATCGATCGATCAATTTCTGTTCCGGGCTGATTGGGTTACCAACATTGTCACCGGAAAGTCGACACCGTTCAGCGTTTTGCAAGGAGAGCGATATGCGTACGCATGGCGGATTGTTTCTGACCTATTCAAAACACCTCTCGGACCGCTTAGCGATTTCGACTTGAACTTCACAACGGCGACGCTGGAGCAATATGAAAAGCTAATTGCGAAGCAGTCGGAAAAGGTCTTCGATAAAGACAAGATTGACCCTAAAACCGGCAAGAAAGGTGTTGTTAAAGATAAAGATATTGTTGGTGCGGACGCTATCAACAAGTTCTATGAGTTTGCCAAGGACGAACTTGATGATCGAATTGCACGCGCCATTTCCAACAATGATGCGGCGCTGACGACGGAGCTGAAGTCTCTTCGAGAATCGTTCGACACCTACGAGAACTCACATCGTAAATATGAGTTGGTGGAACTCTATAAACAGGATGTCGATGAGTTTAGGGAACTTGTGCGTGATGGATTCGATGCCGGTCATCCGGTCAAGAAAGGGGCTCACGGCTACATCTCGACGAGTGCACGCAAATACTCATTCTCCTACTCAGCTCAGCTGGAAACCGCACTTGGCGACGGTGCCTTGCGACGACTTTACGAGCGTATCAATCCCTACCAATCGGTGATTCAGCGTGTTCAGATCACCGGTAGCGCTTTTGTCGGAACGTCCGAGTTCATTGTTCTCGATGGGAACTTTAATGTTCCCGCGCCACTGCGGGCTCCCAAGGCATTGGAGGTCCTCGCGTCAACGGTTTACAGCCCACTACTGTTGCCTTCAGAATTGGAGCTTACGTTCGATCAGATCAACGTTTGCACGATTCCGTCAGGTGACGACGAGATGTTCGCTGAGGTTGACGAACTTGGACTGCGAGCGATGCAGACTTGGATCGATGCGATCGACGCCGTTCCAAATGTTGATATTCAGTTCGTTGTTGATGATCTTGCTGGCGAGGCACTCGCTAGCACTCGGATTTTGCGGCGTGACCAGTGGGGACGTCCCGAAGCGGCGATGATTACCGTCGACGACGATGCCGCAGGGCTCGGTTGGTCTGCTAGCGGGTATGACTTGCAGTCAGTGCTGCTTCACGAAATCGGTCATGCCTTCGGTTTCGACGCTACAACGCCGGGCTTTTCATTTTTCGTCGATAGTGATCAACAGGGTTTGGTCTATCACTTGGGCGATCAAGAACTGCGTTTAGAACGCAACGGTAGCGAGTTGGATAGCGAATACCATTCTGACGCTGTGATGAGCGGACAACTCGATCCGGCTGTGGTGAAAGGTCTGACTGCGTCGGATGTATTGCCTGTCGCCGCGATTTGGAATCTTGATTACCAAAGCAAGCGTTCGCAGACAACGAACAGTGTTCAGGTTGGTCCCGATAGCAGTGCGGCTCTATCAAGCGCAATGGCCTCGGCCGAGCCAGAGTTTGTTGACTTGCCGATAAGCGATCCGGCCGTGGTCAATACAAGGCTGCTGAACACCACCTTTGCTCAATCGGATCCACTGGCCACTGATTTTGCATGGTCTACGATCGGCACCACAACCATTCAGGTCGGTGCGGTAACCTTGCAAGAAAGCAACGTGATGCTGTCCAGCATTTCTCAAGCGTTCGTTGTCCCTGCCGGGAAGAATACGCTGTCCTTCACGATCAGCGGCTTGCAGATCGACGCGGGAACGAACGCTGGAATGCCAATTCATCCCCCCGAGGTGTTCGAAGTTGGTCTGATCAACAGTGTCAGTTCCACAAGCCAACTCAAGCCGATTGAATCGATTTCAGGTGGCGATGCGATCCTGAATATTCAGCCCGATGGGACCATCCGATTTGCCGATGGCGTATCGATCGAAGGTTACGCCAGAAGCGGTTCTAAAATCGACTACAGCCAACCGTTCGATGTCTTCGTTTCATTGCCAGAGTCGACCAGCGGTCAAGCGACGACGTTGACGTTTGATCTGGCGGGGTTCGGAACCGATGCTAGCCAGGTTCAGATCAGTGACATCAGGCTGGATTCCACCAACGGCTGGCAGAACCCTGTCGATAAGTATGACGTCAATGATTCACAAACCGTTAGCCCCATTGATGCTCTCGTTGTTCTCAATCAGCTGGCAATCGGTAGCGTGTTTGACCTGGAAACGGGACGGTTCGCGGAGATCACCGATTTGGTCGGTCCGGCTCCGTTCTACGATGTC
Source organism: Stieleria sp. JC731 (assembly GCF_020966635.1). Classification (NCBI taxonomy): domain Bacteria; kingdom Pseudomonadati; phylum Planctomycetota; class Planctomycetia; order Pirellulales; family Pirellulaceae; genus Stieleria; species Stieleria sp. JC731. The sequence goes on from NZ_JAJKFQ010000005.1 coordinate 1,177,232, forward strand.
AACGGAGATGGCTTTGCGACGCCGATGGATGCTTTGTGGGTGATCAACCAAATTGCTCGACAACAAGTTGCGGAGCCGGAATTCGTCGATCAGGCATTCTCCGATTGGGATGACAGTATCGACATTCAGATTGATTAACAACTAAAGCGAAACATCAAGCTCATGCGACTGGTCGACCCAATCAGCCTGTTCTTCATTGTCGCCCTTCACTCCGTGAAGGTAGCGTTCTTCTCAGTGGAGATTGAGGAGTAACAGGTGACTTTGTGGAACATCAAACCTGATGATCAACAGTCTGCTGTCTGCGGGGGCTGACGATGCGAGGGGCAGAATCAATTCACCAGAATTCGGGATGCCGACTTTTTCATCGTCCCGATTTTGGCTTCCGGCAAAAATCAGCCTATTTGCCCAGCAAGCCGGTTAAGGATCGATGTCCGCTGCGGTTCACATCCGTCGCGACTGACGATCGATTGTGGAGGACTATCAAGTTCGCATATCAGCGTTTTCAAACTGTCCTGCATCGCGAAGGAAATCTTGAAAAAAAGCTTTGTACAAACGAACCTATAGTGCAGTGGTTCCGTCCTATTCTGCGGCGGATCAATCTTGCCTAGCACTTGTCGGGTGAGGATAATTCGCATGTCGGGTCGCACTGACGCGGTGCGACGGACTACTTCCGAACGCCGCCGGTTCCGCTCTTGTTGGCGCAAGGGGCCGGATGCGTCAAACCATGTTTTTAAAGGAGGTGATCAAGTGGAAATTTGCTGTACTAGCCAACGGGGAAGCAACCCGTAGACCAAGTCGGCGGGCTGACGCTTATGGGTCAGCTTCCCCACTCGAGATCATCCTTTTGATCGCGAGATAAACGCCCGTTTGTTGTGGTTTTACCTTGGCCGCAGCAAACGGGTTTTTTTGTGCGCAGGTCATGATTTCATGTGTGGTTCATGAAAGTCGTTTGCGCATAAAAATCGGACGCCACTCATTCAATGACGCCCGATGTGCTCTTTTCATTTCCGACTGTTTAACTATTTGCGTCGGCGTCGTACCACGATCCCGGTCGTCATGGTCAACGCTAATGCAAACGCGGACGAAGGCTCTGGAATTGCAGTTACAACATCAAAATTAAAAGTCGGTGCAGGGCCTGCTGAATTCCCTTGACCAGCGAACGTAGCTGCGACGTTCGGGGTGCTCGCCGACGAAACGACTGCGAGTCGAATCACGCCACCAGTTTGAATTGCCGACAGCAAGGTTGTTGAATCGCTACCGGTGAAATTCAACGCGACATTCGTTTCGGTGCCATCGACTGTCGTTGGAGTGAACGTCGCGATTCCAAGTGGTGTAGCACTTGGATTGAACACTGGGTCGATTGCTGCGAAACCATCGTTTCCGTCTTGATAGGCTGGTGAACCAACCGGGTTGCTGGTGGCATCAATCAGGTTTGCGCTGGTATCGTTCAGCAGGTAAACCTCGATATCGCCAGCCGCGGCAAAACCGGCAGGATCTTCAAACAGGCTAAGACTGGTGTTGGCAAAGCCTGTCGCCAGTGGTGTAGCTGACATTTGAAAGTCAGCGACAGCCAATACCGAGAATGGGCTAACGCCACTACCTTCAACATTGAAAAACAGCGTGGACGTTGCTCCGCTGAAAACGCGGATGCCGCTGTCGTCGTCAGTGCTAGAACCGGTAGCGAGCCGAATTTCGGCGTTCGTCATCGCAGTCACTGCTTCCGCGTTCGCGCTGGAGCTGTCACCGAATGAGAATGCCGCGGCGAGGGCTAGTGAAAGGATCGCCGAACGGCGGGCGATCCGGGTGAGTTGTTTTTTCATGGACATCGTCTTGGAAATACGGAAATTTGGGACATCAAATCTCAGCAAACCAATTTAGTGACAACCCCGAAATCTCGGCCGCAAAGTTTGCATCTTTAGTAAATTTTAACAGTCAATTTTACCAAAATGACAAACCGACAGTCCGGAAGAGGGGAGGGTGGTGCTATCCTTCCGCCGGTATTGCGATTTAGCGACGGCAGGTTGAATTCTTGATGAAGACCTTCAAGGGTGTCTATCACTCCGCCGAATGATCGGTATCGTCACCGCATTGGATTGCAAGAGATTCTCTTCGGGTGACGGATACGAATGGCAAAGCAATTGAATCGTCGCGGGTTCACGCTGATTGAACTACTGGTCGTCGTCACGATCATCGCTGTACTGGCAGCTTTGCTTCTCCCTTCACTCACCAAAGCTCGCGAGGCTGCCAGAAGTCGTCGATGTACCGCAAACCTGCGAAACATTGGTATCGCACTTCTTGTCTTTGCTGATCGCTCTGCAGACGACTCTTTGACAACCGGTGCGTTCGATTTCAAACGATCCGGTTGCGTGGATACTTGGGGTTGGGTTGCTGATGGGGTATCAACTGGACAGATGAGCCAAGACAATATCCTCTGTCCAAGCAGTCCGTCGCGAGGAAGCGAAAAGATCCTTGAACTATACGGACTGGAAACCAACGATGGCCGTAGCGATTTAACGGGCAACCTAAGAAGTCGTTGGGAAGACGGCGTGTGCGGTGATTGCGAATTCAAACAGATCGCCGGCCCCGATACTTGTGGCGATGGGTTCGCCAGCACGGCTGAGTTGACTGCTGCGCGAGTCGAGCTCGTTTCGCGTGCTTTCTTGGGGCGAGGCTACAACAACAATTACGCGACCAGTTGGTTTCTGATTAACACGATGCCTCGCGTGCGGATCGATACCACGGGAGTCTTGCGAACCGCCGGTGAAGTCGCCGCCGAGGGACTCAAGGGTTTGCGTGAAACGATGGGGCCACTACGACTTCAGTATTTGGAGCTGACGCCGCATCCATCCAGCACGATCGCATTGATGGGTGATGCGGGGCCAGGGGATATCGATGAAGCGATCTCACCGGTTGATTTCGAATACACTCCGGAGGGAGTTTTCGCGGCTGGTGATTCCGACCGAAGGACGTTCATCAATCGAGGCAGCTTGCTGAGCGAATCGATCAATGACGGCCCGGCGTACTATCGGTCGAGTGATCGCAAGCTGAAGTTAATCGGCTCAAGCAATTCTCGATTGGCGAAACAGTGGAAGTGTGATTCGGAGCTTCTGGAGTGCCGTCCTCCGACTGGCGGCAGCGGCAACCAGTTCTATTTGCAGTCGACGTTGTCTTGGTTGACGCTTCATGGAGGCGGCAGTGGTTGGGCGAACTTCTTGTTTGCCGACGGATCCGTACGGCAGATTCATGATCTCAACGGAGACCATTACTTGAACCCCGGTTTTGGCATTCCGGAGACGCTGACCGAAGACGAATACGATCGGTTGGGTTACCGCAGTTCGGAGCGAGAGCTTCATCCGGCGCAGTTCTTCAACGGCGTCTTCTTGGTACCGGAACTGATTCGTGGCGAGTTTCAATAGGCGGATGCGTTGCGACTGGCGTGGCTCAAGGATTTTGAGCGCTCGAGTTGCCTAGCTTCTGCGTATCAGGACCCGGACAAAGGTGCGAACCCCTGTCCGTTTCAATCGCTCTTTCAGACTGAAAACGCGTCAATCACGAAGAAAATAGCTCGGTTTTCAACACCGCAGCGATGATCTACAATTGCTGATTCACATGTCGTCTAGCCGCCATTTTGGGTACAACATCAACAGTTGTACCAAGCCTTTTTAGGCTTCTCAGTCGATTTGATTCGACCGGCAATTTACGGTCCCGCGCCCATAGCTCAGCTGGATAGAGCATCGGACTTCTAATCCGACGGTCGGAGGTTCGAATCCTCCTGGGCGTGCTTTCGGTTTGTGACGTTTTTTCTTCGACGTCACTGATCGTCATGCCACGTATTGCCCCATTGTTGCGATCACGCTCCGTCGTGATCAACATGAGCGACCCTTGCAATCACAGCCGTTACATTTGAGAACACCTCAACACGAGCAAACGGATTAGGCTTGCAAGCACCCTTAGCGGCCAGAGAACGCGGCAAGTCGTTGTTGTGTTGGCTTGCGTTAGACGAATGCTTGACGGTGTTTCGGGGGTTGGGGCAAGAAGGAATTGAAACACAGAGACGCCGAGTTCACAGAGTCGCGGTGGTGGTGAGCTTCATCGGTTGATTTGGAATCGAGTTCCCCGCATCTGGCGTTGTCGTCAAACAAAAACAGCCAACGCCCGCCCGGAAAGTCTGTCCTTTGCATCTTCGCGTCATTGCGCCCTTGCGTATTTTGTTCGCAAACATGGGGCCAGAGGTGACCGAGTCAAAGGATCGCTGTGCCTGCAAGATGCTGCGGCCTCGCCTATGACGACACCCAAGGAGATCGGCATGTCATACCATCTCGCGGGCGACACGGCTCGAAGTTTGAAGCTGACGATCATCGAAATGATGGCCTACCGATCGATCTCACGGTAGCGACGGTCGTGCTGCACGCCAGATGCTCTTGGCGTACGCGAGTTTCTGGCCATACGGGCTAGGCGTTGCTTTTCGTATCATCTCTTCGGCACGTTCTCTACACGGTGGGTCAGATACCATTGCTGCGAAGAAATGACGATCGTGCGTAGGCGGTCTAATCAATTCTTTCGCCGCCGCTCATTTAAGCGATGATTGATGCGTATCAACTCGCATCCTTAAAGGGGTTTCGCTCTGGCGGTTCGTCGTGATTGACGGTTTTCATGATTTGCTGCACGACGAAATTGAGGAGAGGAACTCGGTGTCTGACCCAGACGTGAGTCGCCTCTGGTTTGCAACCCAAACGACTCTTGGCATCCAACGCCGTTCGACCGAATGAGATCCGTTTGCATTGCCAGCGAATTGCTTGTTCAATCACGGCCAACAGCAAGGCGTGATACACCGGCAGACGTGAGTTTGCTTCGTAGTCCATGCCCAAGTAGAAGCCGATCGCTGTTTCGCCATCACGGATGATCGTCACAAAGCCTATCAGTAATCCGTTCTCGCGGATCCCTATCGTTACAAAATCATCGGCCAACGACTCGGCGATTCGTGGAAGCGTTGTCTTGCTCAATTCAAACAAACAGACATCGGCCCGCGAAGCGACAGCTTTATAAAGTTCTAAGATGCGCTCTGATTCGTCTCGTAGATTTTCAATCGGTGATATCGAGAGAGTGTCGCAGTCGAACGGTTTTCTTACCTTTCTTGCTGCCGCGCGGTAACGCTTTGTCAGGCTGCCTAGGTAGTCATCCATCACCTGCCAATTTGGATCAATCGAAAGAACCATATTCGGCTCGGTTTCCATCGATCCGTAGCGGAACGGCTGCAGTGCCGATGCATCAAGTGGTTCAGATTCAAGGAGGTCTTTAACGATCACATAGTCGACTTGGCCGTGAAGTCGATTGGCACGTCGGATTCGATACAGACACTCGGCGATACCCTGCCAGATCTGCTGTTGGTCTCGGCCTGCTGCGATTGCAACACCGTGTGGCCCCCACGTATGCACATTGCCGCAAATCATGATTCGTCGTTTCAGCAGTGAAAGCGATTTCCGCTTCCATTGCTCCGGCAGATTCTGCGTGGCCGCTGAGTGATTTCCATAAAGTTGAGTTCCGATGACGTCGAACGTTTGAGTCGCAATTGCGGCGACGGGCTCGCCATCGTCGTAAACGATCGCAAAGTCGCGAACAATCTGCCCAGAGAACTCGTTCTGGGCAGAGAGTAAGTAGCGTCGACTCATGAAAAGGGACGCTCCTGCAGTCACGCGATCCCAGTGCTCCGCATCAAGAAACTCGATTCTGCTCGCAATGGCGAATTGAAAACCAGAGGCCTTCCTAGTGACGGCGTTTTGTTTGTCGTGAGTCATGATGGGGACTGCCTGAAAGTCGTTTAAAGTTTTTAAAGTTCAATGGCAAATCTTGTTGCGGTCGGTTTGTCGGTCGACTGCGGATAGGCTGCTCGACAACCTGAAACTGGAATTTGATTGGTCCCAATTTGAAAAGAGCAAGGATCTATTCACTAGTTATTTTCTCTTTGATTTTTCGATCGTGGCGAGTTCCTGTTCCGGTTTGGACTTTGGTAGGGGACCGCCGCATTCTTGGGGCTTGAGGCGATGGCATTCCTGATTGAGACAGTCTTTTACACCGGCGTACTGACCACGTCTAATAGGACATCGCGGCTGCCATGGTCAATTGCCTTGCGGGCATCGCTACTGGCCAACTTGACCACCGTCTTGCTTGGATTTGTATTGTGATGATCTTCAAAACCGGTCGCCAGCATGACAAATTGGTTTTGTCACAGGGTGCATGCGAGCGAAAAAATCTGTGAGCAGCGAATCAGAGCAGCATTTGTCGGTGAAGATCTGACAGTCGGGCAATTGGAAAAGGCAGACAAGCAGGGCGTCGACGTGGAGAAGATTGTCGACTCGCTGTGTCTGGCAAAGCAAAATGGCCAGAGCTTTGCTTGTGAGGAGCTAGTCGAAACAGAGTTGCGCAAGCCATCCTCGCCAGGCTGAGACTCATTTATTTGGGCAGCGATGTTGTCGGCGGTTCTCAGAAAGTTACTTCCGACGTCTTTTTCTCTTTGACAATCACGATTTGGTCGTCTTTCAAACTGAAATCGGCAATTGTGTCGTAGGCGATGGAGTCATCGTTGCTGGCATCCAAGTCGTGCTCCACGAGGAAGACTCGATATCGTCCGACTGGAATACTCTTCATCGCGCCGGATGAATCTTCGATGGGGATCCAGAAACCGGTCCACCACGCGAACTCGAATGCTTGTTCCAGAGACAGTGTCGCGGAAGTGGTTTCATCCATTCCCCATGGCAGGACGAAAACCGACTGCTTTGAATCGCTGCTAGGAACACGTACCTCAATGTCGCCCTGGTCGACACTTGCCAAGTCGAACTTCAGGTGAGTGATTGGGCGATCGTCGACAACGACCCAAGTCGCAACGAATGGACTGCGAAGCCGCCAGCGTTCCGATTTGACGACGACCTCGCCGTTCAGGGCTCTTGGGTCCGGTGGAGCCCATGCGGCATAGAATAAATAGACACCTGGTGAAAGCCCCAGGCATTGCATGGTTGCCGGTTGGTCGCCGTTGAGTTGCAGTCGGCACACGCGAGGAGCGTGCGTACTAGTTTTCGCTGAACTAAATCCGCTGCTATCAAGCCTCAACCATAAAGTCGCCGAATCGCTAGTCGTCTCACCGTCGGCGCTCATACCTCGGTAGCCAACCGATAACCAACCCTCGTTCTCTCTGTCGAAATCAACGCTGCCCATCGCCAGGGTTGTGTCGGGAAGCCATGGCAGAATCTCGGCTTGTCTCCATTCCAACGCCTCCGCCCCACTAGAGAACATGTATTGGTGCTGGGCTGCTTGAATGCGAATCACCGGCGTACAAATCGCCCGCAGTTTTCGTGTCGGCGTTTCGACGGGCTTCCCATCGAGGAATAGCTCCGTGAGAGACATTGAATCACCATCGACTTTCCAGCGACCGTCAATGCGATAGCCGGTTTCGCCGGGAGGCAACAAGGCATCCGTCAGATCGGATGGCATTCCGGCTTGGCCAGCGATAATGCGAAAGTGTGACTCATCAAACTCCCAAATCATATCGTCAAAGTTATGGCCGCCTGTCCTGCCGCGATAACGTGCCCCAATCAGCATCTGGGGATCGACCGAAACATCACCTGGCCCGGTTTCTCGATTCTCACGCTGCGTGCTTCCACCAAAATCACATCCCGCGGAAAGCAAAATCACCAAACTACAAAGGGTGATTGATAGGGGCCAGTAAAAGAGCAACCGGTCACCGTATGAGCGGACTTCATGCGCCATGACATTTGGATACTCACACATCATTCAAAAGCCTCATTGATTCGGCGTCTATATCCCAATTGTGATCGGAGTTTGGGGAATCCCCGTCTTTGGCACAGTCGCCGCAATACTCCATGCGTGGACGGGCCCATGGGCATGGCTCAGCAATCGCAGGGTATGGCGATGCGCGATCGGTGCGTTTTCGGTTTGTCTTCTAACATGGGGACTCATCATCATGTCGCAGTGATTGGAGCATACGCCCACCATCGCGACAGCTCTGCTGAATCCGCTCTATAGCTACAGTCAAATGACAAGTCAGCAGCCAGGTCAACGCGGGCGTAAGTTTGGAATCTGAATCAAAGAGTATTAATTGGGACCAGTTCTCTTTGTTTCGGTTGCCGAGTCAATGATGGCGGCTGTACTGTTCCAGAGACATGGCTTCTCGTCGAAAGCTGGACAGCCAGGCAGCGATGAGAGTTTTTCGTTTCTGGAAGTTGCATCGGAGTGCATTGACCAAAAGACAGTCCTGCTGGCGTTGTGTTATTCGAGTCGGCAAAAGCATGAACGATCGATCGTGACGTCCGCATGCTCAGTTGCCGAGATGAATTGCTTTCGTATCGTGGCTGCTTCGTCGATTTTTCCCATCTCCATCAGGCACTCAGCGAGACCGTTTAGCGACCAAGGATTTTTTGGGTGCCTTTTGAGATCCGCTCGAAACACTGGATCGGCTTGCTCATAGTGGCGTTGTTCAAGTAGCAACGCGCCCAACGCATGTCGGGCCGGTTGCATCCATCCCCAGGGTTCGTCGTAGTTCATTGCATCGTCAAGCTTGACCGCGTTGCGCAGATGTCGAAATGCCGTTTCGAAATTGCCTCTTCGATAAGCGATTTCGCCAGCCACCATCGCTTCTGCGACTCCTAAAATATCGCGAGACTTGTTGTTGAATAGGATGCTTGTCTCGGGGACTTGCGCTCTGGTACTGGAGAGAAGAGCTTGCTCGGCTTCCGCATCATCAATTCGGTTGGTCGCAGCGTATGCTAACGCCCTTGCATAGTGCCGTACCGAACGACTCATTGGCAAGAATTCGGCTGGCTCCGGTTCGGCGAGTATGTCGTCCCAGCGGCCGAAGCGAATCAGAACGTGGAATTTCATTGGCATGAACGCATCCAAGAAATCAGTCTGAGTGCGCAGCAGCTGATCCGGGACTTGCGTAACAAGATCCTCTGCCGCTTTCATCGCGATCTTGCTTTGCCCCTGAAACATGGCGCCGTACACGACAAAATGATAGTTGTGAATTCGATAGAACGTGTAGAAGTTCATACCACCCTGGCGTTCTAAAAACTCCTTGTCTATCTCAATGGCTCGCAGGTTGGTTTGGACGACGCTTTCATAGTTGCCGAGCAACACATCGATATGCGACGGCATGTGAACAAGGTGCCCGGCGCCAGGCATCAGGTTTCGGAGCCGGTTCGCAGCGGCGAGTGCTTTTTCAGGTGTGGGCGAGGCCTCCATCGTATGAATGTATAAGTGATTAGCCGCAGCAAAGTTTGGTGTGGTTCGCAGGGCATTTTCGAGAACGTTAACGATCTCTGGCGTTTCTGGGGCCGGTGTGCCGTCGGCACTCCACTGTTTCCACGGTCGCAGGATCATCAGCGATTCGGCGAATAACGAAGCGACCAGTGGATCGTCACTGTGATTCTTATAGACATCGCGCATTGCATTGGAATATGCACGATTCAGTGGCTCGCGATCCTCTGGTACAGGCGTCTCGTATCGACTTGCAAATGCGTTGATAATCGCTTTCTCAAGCGATGTGCAGTCCCGCGAATGTAACTGGGCGAGTCGGATTGCGAGATTAGCTTCGGCGATTTGGTGTGGTTCGATTTCCGTGTTGTTGATGTTCGGCCCCCATGCGTATGACAAACCCCAGTAGGCCATCGCCAACGAAGGATCGTCTTCAATCGACCGTTCAAAGCAGCGTGCGCCTTCTTCGTGATTGAAGGCGATGCAAAGGGCCAGCCCACGATCAAACCATTTCTGCGCAGTGGCGGAGTCCGTCGAGACCTTGTAGTGAAATCCGCCGAGGTCGTAGTATCCGTCCTTTATTACGTCCGTTGGTACAGCTTGCGCGACCGTGACGCACGGGAACACAAGGTATACCATCGCAAAACAAAGTAGTGCGGCTTTCATTTTCAACGCTCCTAAAATCAACCATTGGAAGTTGAACCGAATTGATCCGATCAGCTTTTAGTAAAGTACACGCGGACGGCGATGGGGCACATCCGATGGGAAACTGATCGCGTGTTTTCATCATTTGATAACTGCAGTTCACAGCATCCAATGTAACGCCGTAGGAACTAGTTTGTAGCTGAACTGAATTCTCCGTCCTGGGTGGGAAGCTCTCCTTCCGGGTGTGTTCGTGAATGGTTTGCATCCACAATGAGTGACAGCATCAGCTTTAATCTCTCCCTGTTCGTTTTCCGCGTCCTAGTGACACATCAGATGGATGCTGTTAGGGCCGATGCTACGTAGCTGACAAGCAATCGTTTAGTGGTCGGTGACGTAGAAGCGACCACCAACGTCTATAAATCCAAAGAGAGCTCTGGCGGTTGAAGACGGAAAGGAGACGCCGCTTCTGCAGATTCCGACGCGTGTTGGTAAAATTGAATTTTCAAGGAGGCTACATTGACCGGAAATCTCCTTGCTCCAAACGAAGCCGACTACACTCGTCGCCTACGGATGCAGCAGCTTGTGTATCAGTGTCTTCCCGACCGTTCTTTAACTTTCACTTATGATTGATTTTGTTTTCCAGATGCGATGCTTGGCCATTGCGTTGCTCTCCTTTTTGTTGGCTTGTCTGTCGACTGCATCTGCGGAGAATGGGGTTCGTCCAAATTTCATCTTTTTCATTACCGACGACATTTCTTTCGAAGACGTCGGGACCTATGGCGGCCCGGTTCCGACCCCAAATCTAGATCGATTGGCGGCGTCGGGACTTACATTTGAAAACGCTTATGTGACCGCTAGCAGTTGTAGCCCCAGTCGCTGCAGCATCATCACCAGCCGGTACCCACACAACACGGGAGCCCCCGAGTTACACACGCCGCTGCCGCGAGATCAATGGAAATTTCCCGGACGACTACGACGCAAAGGCTATCACAGCGTTCTCTGCGGTAAAAACCACATGAGCTACGACGGACGGTCGAACGATGAGTCTCGATTGGCGGACGCCTTCGATCAGATCCATCATGGAGGGCGTCCCAGCGGGGCGAAGAATTGGGTGGAAACGCTGACTAACCGCCCTGAAAACCAACCCTTTTTCTTTTGGTTTGCTTCGCATGATGCTCATCGTGATTGGCAATTCAACGAGAACGCTCCCCGGTTCCGTGACGAGGATGTCGTTGTGCCTCCGTATTTGGTCGATGGCCCAATGACTCGAACAGATTTTTTGGGGTATTACCACGAGGTCGCGCGGACCGATTTCTACCTCGGGTTGTTGCTCGACGCACTCGAAACGCAAGAGATCAGAGAACAGACCTATGTGATCTTCACCAGCGACAACGGCAAACCATTCCCGCGGGGCAAAACACGGCTGTACGATTCCGGGGCAAAAGTCCCTCTGGTCATTTCTGGGCCTGGAATCGTCGAAGGCCAACGCACCGAATCGCTCGTGAGCTTGATCGATATTGGACCCACCATTCTTGAGCTAGCGGATATTGCGATTCCGCGACAGTTTCAGGGAGTCAGTCTTGTGCCGGTTCTATCTGATCCCGACGCACATGTTCGAGACTATATCTTCGCCGAGCACAATTGGCATACCTATCCTGCGAATGAAAGGATGGTGCGATACAAGAATTGGGTCTATCTCCGCAACCACAACCATCAAGATCAAAACTTGTGTGCCGAATCTGCCGACGTTTTCCCTGCGGGCAAAGAATTGTGGAATACCGAAGCGGATGGCAAATTGCAAAAGCATCAGCGTGACGTCTTCCTCCAGCCACGACCGTTTGAAGAGTTGTACGATGTTCAAACGGATCCACAACAATTCACCAATCTTGTTGAGTCTTCCGAGCATCGTGAGATTTTGGAAGAGCTACGCGGGGTCCTGGATACTTGGTGTGAACAGACGGGAGATACCATCCCGGTGCATCCAACATCGGTCATTGGAAATGTCACTCCAGAGCAGAGGGGCGACTTTCCAGGAGCATCGAGGGATGCACCGCATCTTCTGCATCCCGGCCCGATCCGAAAAGAAACGAAGTGACAATGGAACATTGCAAATTGTAGGGAAAGCAAATACGTCCGCTTGGTACGGTACTCAACTTGGAAAGTTGAGGGACAATGTCGCACGATTCTCCGAATCGTTGGTGTTCTGACCGAAGCGATTGATCGACCGGTCGGGGCCAAGCTAAAGAGCCAGGACTCTCTTTCTGAGCTTCTAGGCCAGGGGGCGTTTTGAATTGTGGCGTGGTTTGATGTGTTGGAGTTACTTGCTTGGTTTGGTTCTCAACTTGGAAAGTTGAGGGACATTGTCGCACGATTCTCCGAATCGTTGGCGTTTTGACCGATGCGATTAGTCGACTGGTTGCGGCCAAGTTAGAGAGCCAGGACTCTCTTTCTGAGCTTCTAGGGCAGGGGGCGTTTTGACTTGTCGCGTGATTTGATGTGTTGGAGTCACTTGCTTGGTTCGGTTCTCAACTTGGAAAGTTGAGGGACAATGTCGCACGATTCTCCGAATCGTGAGCGTTCTGCTTCCTTCACCAATCCATCTAACTCATCTCAAGTCCACGCATCGTTCCAACTCCGGTCCCGAACCTTTCGGTCTCCATGCCAAGACGCTGTAGCATCGAAACAAACAAGTTCGGTAGCGGGTAATTTTGATCGCGATCGAACGCGAGATGCTGGCCGTGCTTAAAGCCTCCACCTGCAAGCAATACTGGCATGTTCTTTGTATCGTGGCTGCTCGCATTGCCGAGATTCGAACCGAACAGGACCATCGTCGAATCCAGTAGTGTCTGCCCTTCTTCGACGGTCTGGTTCAACTTTGCCAGAAACTTGCGGAACTCTTCGATAATCGCCGACTCGACGATCGTTAGTTGAGCAATCTTGGCGGGATCTTTGCCGTGATGCGACAGGTTGTGGTAATCGATGTCGATCCCGGGAATCACAGGCACCGAATTCATTCCGGAGATGTTGTAGGTGATGAATCGTGTCGAATCGGTTTCAATCGCGAGGTGCATGACGTCGTACATCAAACGCATCCGCTCGACGATTCTTGTGTGATCGAGTTCATCACGAGGGACTTTTGCGTCGACGGACGGCTTGGGTTTCTGTTGCCAAGCTTCGGCTTTCGCAAGCCGACGCTCGGCTTCACGGACTGCTTCAAAATATTGGTCCAGTTTTTGGCGATCGCGTCCGGTCAACGTGGTTTGCAATCGTTTGGTTTTCTCGCTTACCACATCCAGCACACTTCGCCCCTCTTGCAACCGCTGGACCTGCAGTTTCTGTTCGTTTGGTTTGCCGGCCAAGAACAGTTGTTTGAACACCTGCGATGGACGCGTTTGAGTTGGTATCTCGACGCCACTGCGAGACCATGACAAGCCGGGGCCAGAGCTGCTCAGTGAGAGCGAAGCAAATCGCGTTTCGCTGCCATACTTAGCCGCCGCGAATTGATCGAGTGAGATTGAGTTTCGGAAACCTGCGCTATTGGGATGAGGAGCGCAAGTCAAAAATGATTTGTACGAATCGTGCCCACCACCGACCTCCGGGTGGGAAACGCCTGACATAATCGTGAATTGATCGCGATAGTCGTCGAGCAATTTAAGATAGGTTGGCGATTGGTAATCGCGACCGGACTGTTGCGGAATGATGTTTGCCGCATGCAACCCCAGTGCAACGTCGATCGCCACGAGACGACGTTTCGGTTTATTCGTAGCATTGCCGAAAGCTTGCGATTCGAGGAGCGGCAAGGCAATCGCGACACCGGCACCACGCAGCAGATTTCGGCGATCGAAACGAGACATGATCAAGTGAACCTAGGGTTGTTGAAAGGCGGGGCTTTGGACGACCGCGTGGACCAATGAACGAAAGCCATAATCTTGTTCACGAGTCTGCTTCACAATTTGGTCGACAAGGGGGCGATCGCTGAAACCAAGTCTTCGGCCCAAGGCGTATGTCAACAGTTGTTCGGCAAGGTTGGTTGTCAATCGATCGGGATCGCTTGCCAAAGCGTTTCGGAAACTCGGTATGTCAGTGATCGTGGTCCCGTTCGGCGTTATCGCCGTGGAATCGACGTCTTGTCCCAAACGATAGCGAACCCAATTGTACGTGAACGGAGCTTGCTTGAGTTTCGGCCGTTGACCTTCATTGGCCATCGTTCGGTACTGTTGTCGATAGCCGCCAATCGGATCGAAACACTCGAGCGAAAATCCGGGAGGATCGATCCTGCGGTGGCAAGCGGCACATGATTCAATGTCCCGGTGTTTGACCAGTTGTTCACGAATCGTCGTCGCACCGCGAATGTCCGGTTCGATCGAGCCGACGTTGTCTGGCGGTGGTGGCGTCGGTGTTCCTAGGATGTTTTCCAGAATCCATACGCCGCGTAAAACCGGGGAGGTCGATGTTCCGTTGGCAGTCACCTTCAAGATACTTGCCTGGGTCAGAACACCGCCGCGTTGACTGTCAGCGGGCAACTGGACCTTGCGAAATGCCTGACCGTGGATTCCATCGATCCCATAGTGGCGGGCAAGCCGTTCATTGAGGAAAGTGAATTCAGAATCGACAAAGTTCACCAAGCTCAAGTCGTTATGAAGGATCTCTTCAAAGAATAATTCGGTTTCTCGAACCATCGAGATCCGTAGCAGTTCATCGAATTCAGGATAGAGATTGGCATCCGGTTGCGTGAAGTCGATTTCGCGTAGGTCGAGCCATTGCCCGGTGAAGCCCTTTGTCAGTCTTGCCGAGCGTGGTGATTTCAGCATTCGTTCGACTTGGTTCCGAAGAACGTCTGGATTTGACAGCGAACCGTTTGCGGCCAACGAGAAAAGCTGTTCGTCAGGCATCGAACTCCACAGAAAGTACGAAAGCCGTGACGCGAGGGCGTAAGGATCGATTCGTGATTCCCGCGGTTCGATCAAGAAGAGGAATTCCGGTGAACACAAGACTGCTTTAATCGCGACGCGAATTGCCGATTCAAACGACTGTCCTGCGGAGACACTCGACTGGTACAGCTTCAGATAGCTTGTTATATCGTCGTCATTGATCGGTCGGCGAAATGCTTTTGGCAACAACCGCTGCAACACCTTTTGGGCGTCCACTTGGTTGGCAGACGTCACGTCGATTTCGCCAAGCAGCTTCGTCCTCGAAACCGGAGGCCACGGTTCGAGAGGACCTTCGATAATGATGTCGCCGATCTCGATTCCCGGGTGCGGCCACGAGTCCGCTTCCTTACGTGTATCCCGGGTCGCATAGCATTTCGGATGAAATGTTCCGCCATCTTCGAGCAAGCGATCCGTGAACTCGATCGTTGTCCAGTTGCCAGGGGGAACGTCGTAGTAACCGACTAGGTGTTGTTCACGGCGATTGACGATTGTGTCGCCGCCGTAGATCCGCAACGTCACCGGGGTTTCGCTTTGGACCGCACGGACTTTGAACGTTCCGCGATAGGTGCCAGCGGGAGCACGCAAACGAGAAAAATTGACAAGATGTGTTGGACAGTATCCGGACTGGAATACCACTAGGCCATCTTCGGTTTTCCGAAACATCTTTCCGATTTGCTGGTCCATCGGTTGGCCCCGCCAATCCACTTGATCAAGGAGATTGGTTTCATGGCGGATCGATTTTGGCTGACCTTTGGGGCCGAGGACAGCATCCAAGACTTGGTCGGCGGCAGCGAGGTAAGCGGTCATCGCTTCCGCAGATACCGCTAAACCTTCGCCGACCGTATCGAAACCATTGGTCGACGAATCCTCTGGTAAGCCATGCACGATCACATTGGTGTCGAACAGATCACGAACTGTGTTTTGATATTCGTGTTTATTTAGACGTCGCAAAACGACATCATTCCGGCCGGCTTCGGCACGAACGATTGTTTGCGAGAGCGAGCGAACGAACGCTGATCGCTGTTCGGGCTCAAGCGACATCGCGTCATTCGGTGGCATCTCTCCGGCAAGAACCCGATCATGGGCTTGTATCCAACGTCGCCGTATTTCTAAGTCATCGAGATCGAAGCCCAAGGTCGCAAGATCTAAGTCTCCATCCGGTTCGTCGCCACTGTGGCAATCAACACAATGCTGGTCGATCAAGGTCGACACATCGCGGGGAACTTCGGTCGCGCCGAGTCGACACCGACCGATAAAGCAGAATGCTAAGATGACAGTCAGCGGGAGTGAGATCGGTCTAATCAAGAACTGCATTCGACTTGTCTAGGTTCAAGTAGGCAGGAGTCATTGTGCCCGCTAAGTCGACGTCTATGTCGCGGGCCTCGCAAGCTGACCACCAATCCTACTTGATGTCGCTGTCGCCGGCACATTCCTGTGTCAATTTTCATGCAGCGTCGCCAATAGTATCGATCACGCTCCGCGTGATCAAATCTGATTACATCGTACCGATCATGCTCCGCCGTGACGCACCTTTCCTAACTACTCATCGTACCCGTCAGGCTCCGTCGTGACGCACCGATGTCCCATCCCACCAAACCAACGCCCGGCATCACGGGGACCGTGATGGGTACAATTTGAGCAACCCAAAAGTACCTGTCGCGCTCCGCCGTGACGCAGCAGTGTCCCATCCCACCAAACCAACGCCCGGCATCACGGGGACCGTGATGGGCACAATTTGAGCAACCCAAAAGTACCTGTCGCGCTCCGTCGTGACGCACCGGTTTCCCATCCCACCAAACCGACGCCCGGCATCACGGGGACCGTGATGGGTACAATTTGAGCAACCCCAAAGTACCCGTCACGCTGCGTCGTGACGCACAACATCGCGATCGCAACCGTCCCAAATGAGATGGGATATTTCGGATCACTGCTCAAGTCGTTTTCGAAGTGTTTCCATCGAAATACCGCTGGGGACCGTCGCGTTAAGATCACTTTCATTTGGCGCATCGAGCGACTGCACGATAAACGCTCCGATTTGACAGAACTCTTTCAAGTACGGTGCGGCACCGAGCACATCACCTAGTGGCTTGTAGTGTTCCAGCGTCGTGTCATCATCCAAGCTTGCGATAAAGCTGACGATACCTTCTGGCTTGCGAGCAAGTCCGAATATTCGTTCCATCGCCTGTTGGTGCGTCTCGTCGCCTTCTGAATTATCGAGTGTGCTGCAGAGTTGGTCAGTGGCATCAACTGGGTTTAACGAGTCAATTTGTGAATCTTGGATCGCTTCAGCCATTTTTACCGTCAGGTCGATGACGACCGAAATGCCATTGACCACATCTCGGGACTGCGGAAGCATCGCTTTGAGCGTCTCTTCGACAATGCCTTTGATGGGATAGATGAGCGATCGAAGCTGAGGCTTCGCGTAAGCGTCTTGGGTTAAAAGAAGATCGTGAACGCCATTGGGTGTCCGAATCACGATGGACGGCTTTTCGACAGTTCCTTCAGACAAGACGGGCTGTAATTTTGGACGCTGCTGTTGCGAGGACTTGATGTACATCGGCAAGCTTGCTGCCCGTCTCGGTCAATATGGTTTGGGACGCTTCGCCACGATTTATATTGGGGCCGTCATCTGATGTCAAATTTTTGTCGATGTGTTTCGTTTGTTCGCTAAGCCGCTTTATGAACTGAGTTGTGAACGATGTTTTGCTTTGACTGGAACGATGAAGCGTAACTCGCAAGGCAAAGATACGATGCGAGTTTAGAAGGCTATTAAGTTTGACCGGTTGTATCGGCTTGGTGGAAACAACCTGACTCGGGCTGCTTCACGCCAGATCGGTTTGATCGTCGCGTCCACGTCTGGACATGTGGTGGGGAGTCCCGTTTGATTTGGTCAACGGAAGCGTGCTGTGATCATGGAGATGCAAAAATGGTATTTGTCCATCCTTCAACTCTGCGTCAACGACTTCTCAAGTGATAGCGGTCGAATCAAGAGGTAGTTGCGAAGTCTTGTTCAATCGAACTTCTTCGGCTTCGGTGAGTTGTGAGTTTCGGCAAGTTGCGATTGATGTCGAAATAAGTAGGTCGAACAACGGCTGGTCTCGCAATGCACGAGAACTCGGTTGCTGGAGTAGTTCACCTGCCTGGTTTTCAGGATCGTCCATTTGTCCTCTCCTTTCTGGGTGGGGCAAGTGGATTAAATTGCCAACATCGGCTCTCGGCAATCCCGGAAGCGATGTGACCCGAACCTGAACCTGAGTCGTTGTGGTCGCTATCGCACGACTGTGCGGAACGACGTTACCTACAGCCGAACCATTGGGGGAATCTGCACCGCAACAGTGCGTGGGAAATTTACCTACAAAATTCTGAGCTTTTCACTCGCCAAATGGCCACTACCAGTACAAGAATGAAGCATGCTTGCCCCCTTTCAAAAAGCTTCGGATTTAGCGATGTACCTGTATTTCATCCAACGCTGCTTTGCGTGTCATCGATCCTGTAGGATTCTGTTTGAGCAACTCGGAACCTCGGTCGAGTGTCACCATTGCAAGGAAAAAATGAATGCCGAACTGAAAACGCCGCAGGATTCGGACACGAGCAACCGTTCGTGGTTGTAGGCTGCGAACGTCTGCCTGAGCGGGCAAGGTAAGTTTCTCTTTGTGTTGGCCCAAGGCGAGAGAACTTCTGCTGTGCATCGTTGTGGAACTAGCTGCTTTGAAGTCAGTGTTGCATTGGATCCGCTTACTTAGGGGCGGCAGTCAGTAGCTGACGAACGTGGAGTAAATCGCAGTTGCGATCAGCTTACTGGTGCTGACGTCCAGCTCGTGAAGGCAAGAAAAACTGCAGGATTAGACAGGCAAGCGAAATGTGGATTTCACAACGCGATGTCGTACTGCGTGAAGTTAGGGAATTGCGTCTGACACTGAGCTAATACGCGTTTCAGTGGGCTCTGAAAAGCAGAGACATGTGTGCTTCAATATGCGTCGGGACGCATCTACATCGATCTGTTGCTACAATTTGATGAGCGTTTTTTTGTCGAATTGGTAGCAGCACTCGTTCTCTGTAACCTCTTCATTTTTGAGTGTGACCTACGACACCTTCAACGGACCGGCGGAATGTTGCAGAAAATGAAATGTTGTTTGCTCACTTTCATGTGCCTCTTCGCCTGCGTCTCGTGGGCCGATGCGGATGAATCGGAAAAACCAAGCCTGGGTGTATCGGTCACTGAGGATCGACTCGCAAATCTTGAACAGAATTCCGATGTGCATCCGCTCATCGTGATGCGGCTCTTAAAATTCAAGAGCGATGATGGCCTGAAGCACTACGAAGAGTTTCTCGATTCGTATTCACCGTTGCTACGAGAATTGGGTGGTGAACTCCTATTCTTGGGTAGCACCACTCCGTACAAGCTAAGCTATGAGTCATCTCATGAGTTGTTTGGATTGAAAGAGAACCCTTGGGATTTGCTTGCCATTGAACGGGTTCGCTCACGCAAAGATCTCCGAAAGCTCCGAGGCACGGAGGCCTACCAAAAAGCCGAAGCTGAGCTTGTATCCCATTTGACGGAATTCAACATTCATGCGCTAAACGGAACGCTTCGAGGAGGCGAGCGCCGCAGCTTGGCCGATACCGTGGTAGCACCGGAATTCCCGGATGGAGAAGAACTTTTCGAACTCAATCTTCTCCGATTTCGACCCGATGGTGGCGAAGATAAGTACTACGGCGAATACGCAAAGCATGTTCTGCCCATGATTCGTGACGTTGGGTCCAAGGTGATCTACGGTCTCAAGTCGGAACTGATGTTGGCCGGGACTGAGCGATACGATCGAGTTGTTCTAGTCATGTATCCATCAGAGAAGGCGTTTCATCAAATGGTGATGAGCGATGAGTATCAAGCGGTCTCACCTAATCGAGAGGATGCTTTGGAGGTAGGGCATCTGTTTGGATTCAAAAACGAAGGACGCCGCCTGAGGCGATTCCGAAATGCGCAACCATCAAACTAGCTTGAACTTTCGGTTCGGTTCGATGAATGCTTGGAATTGCGAGGGCTTGTACTCACTGACCGCTTTGGCCGTTCATCATTGGTGCCATTTTGCAAGTGCAGGACAACGCAGGTACCTCACTGGCAAAGCGAATTGCAGCAATGAAAGCAGGCTTGTTTCTGTGGTGACTCTCGTCTGACACAAGTTGGTCACACGGCATGGGATGCTGGCGAATGGATACGAAGGAAACGTTTTGGTCGTGGTTGATACCCGACACAAACGAGGCCACTGGTGATGTCAACTAGTTAATGCCGAATCGAACCGGTGTCCAGTCCGCGGAACGACGAAGGTGCCAATGAAACTCAGATCGTTGCGTTTCCTGAACACCTGTCGCGCAGCTTCCAACGAGTTTTCACATCGTTTGCGATCGCTGTGAGAGGGCTCAGTCAGTCGTTGTTACCGCCTGCAACGTGCGACATGGCGAGTCATACGTATCTCTGCGATACACGAACATTCGGTTTTCCAGGTTTTGTTGAAGCAAAGTCGGTAACAGAGTCTCGGTCAAGCCGCTTTCCATATTGCACAGAATGCCGATGTGCCTTAGCAGGGAACAGTCGTTGTTTAAATGGAGCAGGTGTTCCGGCAATTGGTACGCGAACCATTCGTCTAGATTGGATTTGGTGGCTCAAAATTGCTAATCACGATCGTTGAGCCAACGCACTCAATGGTAAAATCCAGACTCGCGTTGCTGTCTTCCCCGCAAGGCACTACGGTCTCACTCAAACAAAAATCTTACTATGTCAGCGACTATTCAAGCGAGCGTCGGTCGAAATCGAGGCAACAATGCGAGTAACCGACGACAAGACGTATTGACGATTCAGCAGTTGCTTAGCGAGGCCGCGATCCAACTTCAGAATGATTCTTACAATCCTGGCGATATCGACGGTTTGATTGCGACGCCGCCTCGTTCGTCGGCAACGGTTTCGGCGATCATTGCGTTCCAGAAGCGTTGGATGCGCAATGCTGATGGAGTTGTCGAACCTGGCCGTAAAACTCTTGCGATGTTGAACGAGACATCGCAAGGCCAATCAACACCGACAAAAACATCTGCGAGCTCCGTCAAAGCGGTTCCGGCTCCACACCCCGCGGCGACGGGAACACTTTCGTTGTCGAAAGCGTTTTTGGGTAAAGGGATGAGCGAGATCTGTCCGAGTGGCTACGCCGATACGTCCAATAATCACTGCGCTCATTTTGTCGGTCACGCGCTGGATATCAGAGTCGGATTGACTTGCCATGGGATGGCGAGCCGCAAAAAGCGAAAGGGTGAAAGTGCCAGTTTACGAGTTCACGAAATCTTTGCGGCGTGCCCCACGGTCAGTGAATACGATTCAAGCATGTTGGCTAAGAAAGGGCTGATGTTTGTCAGCGGAGTAAGCAACTTTGTCACCGCCAAGTCGGGTGTGACCAGCTTGCGAAATGTTCCCAAGAAGCATATCGGCATCCTGGTAGGCGGCAAAGTCTGGCACTACAGCAACTCCAGAAACAAGGTCGTCAGTCAGACGCCCGAAGAATTCATCAAACACTACCGCGGACAGAAGAACGCATTGTGGTTCGGCGACCTGCCCAAAGGAGCGATCAGGCAGTTCACTGTCTAGTGAACCGATCGTATCTGCGCTCGAGTCATTTTGTCGGCGATACGGTTGGCATCTGAGTGTTTTCACCGGTTCACGCTAGTTTAGAATTGAAAGGTCCAGTGAGAGTTTTCGTTTGGGCGAGTGAGCTTTGCGCGGCGAGTGGAACCGGGATCACAATTGTCTTCAATCAGTGCGGCGAGGTCGTCTAAAACAGGAATCGTATTCGCGAAGTAAGTGTGCCCCAGCAGATCAGCATTGAACGGGACCTCGATCGTGTCCAGGTTTGGAATGACCATCGGTGGCGGTAGCAGTCCTGCTCGCGGCGTGTGGGAGAGGAGGCGAGAGAATCCGAGGGCGCGGTCTTTTTTGCTCGCGTAGAGCGTCGCCCGCTTGCAAAACTGTTCGATCCCTTCCGTTTCATCTTTGAACGTCTGCTGAAAGACATCCGGAGCGGCGAAGACGATCTGTCCGATATCAAGGTTCTTGCAGGAGGCGATCTTTTCGAATGCTTTTTTCCAAGCTTGCAGTAGACCTCGATTGCCCATGCTGTGTGCGATGACGTGAAGAGTCCCTTCCAACTTCTGCAATCGCTCACACACCTGTTCAAGGGCCTTTCTGCTGCCAGAGATGACCTCGCCGTCTCCGTTGTATCGTGAGATAAAAGGGAAGAGGTTTCGGCTTGGCCAACTGAACGCAATCGTGGCTCCATCAATGCCTAGGTCGAATCCGAGTTGTCCGGCGCGAAGAATTGCATCGGCAAACGAGTTGTTAAAGCCGTGGATGAATAGCAAATGATTGGTCGATGCATTTTCGTTTTGGAGGCGTCTTTTGATCTCTGCAGCGAAGTCTTGAAGCAATCGTGTGTTCTCGATTCGCAAAGCCGAATCGCTGAAAAGACGCGACTCTTTGTACCAAGGCGATTTCAGTTCTCCGCGTCGGTGGGATGTTGGGATCCAGACGTCACATTGACCGTAGTGAACATTGTCAATGTTCGTTGAACCTTCGATTTCAAAAACGTGGCCGTCTTTTTCGAAGAGTTGGCGGTTGGTTCCAAACCAAACAGGGAAAAGTGTGCCAGTCAGGCTATCAGCTTGTTTGCCGGTTGGCATTTCGAGATAAAAATCCGGTTCGGCAACAGGATCACTGCCTGCGATCATCCTAGGAGCCTCCCGATCAGACTGGTCGATCATCACATCGTTGACGATGATCGTTCTCTCTTCGGTGAGTCGCGATTCTTGCTTCCCATCGGTCGCAGTGTCCGCGATGGTCGGAAGCACAATGTCCCAGGGTGCGATTTCAAATAGGTATCGGTGTGATTCGGGAATCGTCCTGTCTAGGTGAATTGTGATTTCTGCTGGGGTAGCACGATGAATCGCGTGACAAGCTGGTTGTCCGATGACTTGCACAATGAGTTCTGTCCATGCTGCAAGGACGCCGGATTGGCTTGCCGTTTCAGTTTCAAGCTTTTCCGTCAGATCAATCGCATGTTGTAGAGTCGGTTCCACTCGGTTCCATTCGTTCGAATGCGATGCATAAGTCAGCCCTTGCGACAGTAGACGGAATTCGAGCGTGCCGTCGTGGTATTTAAAATACAGTTCGAAAGCGGTATACATTCGCGGTATTGGCTCGCAGTGACGGTGCTTTCGTTTGCATCGTTGAAGGTTGAAAACGAAAGTCAATTTTGGAAACGATGGCAAAGCTTCCTGCATACGAGAACGTTGAGTTCACCGCAGTTCAGATCGATCCTGCTAACGCCAACGTGAGTTGGCAGCAGGTTCAGGAAGCAACGAACGGCATCTTAACGGATTGGGGAATCACGCTGCTGCGAAAAGGATTGGATCCTTTTGTGAAGACTGTGCTTGTAGAAACCCCGTATGTCTGTGAAGACTATCGAAGTTTGCATCGGAATTTTTACGGTCGAAAGTTTCGAGAGAGATCCAGCAAGTGCGTCCGACTGCATTTCTTTGACGATCGTCTCGATCAAAGTCAGATGTTGATGGAAGGCTCCGCTGAAAACTACATCGGTAGCTCTGTCGTTGAGCCACTTGTCAAGCGATGTATCGGGCGTACCGTTCTTGATCCGGCCAAGCTTGGCTACGATGCGAAGAATGTGCATTTGTTGGGGACAACGTTTCACAACCGGCTTGGTGGTTTGCGGTATGAGTGCCGGGGATTTCCGTACCGCACGCAAAACGACGAAGCGACGGTTTGCGCACACGTGACGATGTGGGCAGTCTGCCGTTATCTGTCAACAAAGTTTCAGCATTATCGAAAGCAGTTGCCATTCGATTTAGTCGAGATGGCCGATCGACGCAGCGGGCGCGTCATCCCGCACCATGGTCTGACGTATGCGGACTATTCGGAGATGCTTGATCGGTTCGGTTGCCATCCGGTTATCCTGGCAAATCACGGTTACGGCAGCAGTCCATTTTCGATGACGCAGCCGACGCTGAGTGACCAAGCCGCGTTCGTAGATTTCCTTCGCGATCTGTATAGCTATGTCGAATCAGGGTTCCCCGTGATTGCGACCTTTGGTGGGCATGTGGTTAGCATCATCGGTCATGAGTCGCAGCCGGAAGAAAAAGTCCATGATCGTATTTCCGCTTTGACTGGGCCGATTCACGCATCCGAGTTGGTCGACCGATATGTGGTGATGGACGACAACTATTTCCCATACCAATTCATGAACCGGTCCGAGAGTGAACCTGATGGTTACGCGTGGACTCTGAAGGATGTGCGCGGGATCGTCGTGCCATTGCCGGATGAGGCGTTTTTGCGGCCTCAGGACGTCGACCGTTTCACGGAAATGCTACTGGGAACGGATCAGATGAAGGAGATGATCCGCAAGTCTGAAGTCACCGGTCCGGTCATCTATCGACCCTTTCTTGCGACGGGGGTTTCACTGAAGCAGTTCAAATTAAAGCAGCTGATAGACGATCCTGATGACCTTGCGTTGCGATATGTTCTGGTGCTATCGCTACCGCGTTTCGTGTGGTGCGTCGAATTGTCTACTCCGGAGTTGCGCTCGAAAGATCGGGCATTTGGAGAGATTTTGCTGGATGCGACTGCTGGAGAGAGTGATTTGGAGCCAATTTTTGCAAGGATTGGGCCCTATATTGCTCGATCAATAGCTACGGAGCAGAGTTGGCAGCTAGACTATGTCGACGGAAACCCATACAGTACTTTCCGACAGTTCCGCCACAATCTTGGAGTCCCACCCTCTCATGTCTAATTCGAATACCGATCGAACGACATCGGGTTGGATGAGCATCAGTGATCTGGAGGCCCGTTTGTCGGGTGGCAGTCATTGCGGAAGTTTGACCGAGACGGTTCGGCGTGTGAACGACAAAATCTCTGACGATCTGGTTCGCAATCGTCAACGTGAAGCGGCCGATTTTGCCGACGCTCAAAACCAAATCGTCGGTCACGAAGTCCGCCGCTAGTTAGCCATCAGGCAAATACAAACCGCAGGTTCCATTCTTTCGCGGTCCTCTTCTCGCTACCCAAACGATGACTTGGCAGCCATCGTCGCCTTTCGCTCCGCGAAAGCAACGTTCGCTACCAGTGCTTTTGTCTCTCCTGCTCTGGCCCGTCTATTCGACTTGCGCCTGCTGGGGGCGTTCTCGTTGATTGTTGCGATGAAAGCGACTCGGCATTTTCTGGTTTCCAGCATCCAAGTGTCTTGTTTCGGTCAGGAAGCGCCTGGTTGTTCAATGCTCCCCTCTGCTGTTCTGGTCGAGTATCCACCGGTAGAATCGCCGAAGTGAATTGAAAGCAACGATTTCGTTCTTCTTCGGTACTGCATGTTTGACAATTTGATCTTCTCTGATTCTCGGGTCCGGGAAGAATTCCTGGATCGGTTTGATGAACTTGCCTACGAAGCCAGGGGCGGTGGATTGGAGGGGCTGGACAGTCTGTCTTATTCGGTTGACGACGCACATCGTGCGATCAATGGATTTCAGGAGCGACGTGATGATTTTGTCCAGCCTGGTCTGGAAGCAATTATTCGTCGATTTGGACGACCCGCGTATTTCATACAAAATGATGACATTAATACTTCGGAAGCGGCTTCATCCTCGAAAGAAGTTGATGCGATTGTCAAAGCCGCACGCGGTGCATTGTTACCGAGCATGCCAAGCGTTGGGAGAATCAATCTGCGTAACCATGACAAGAAATGGATTGGGACCGGTTGGCTTGTCGCAGACGGGGTAATGATCACAAACCGGCATGTGGCGATGGAGTTTGCAAGCGGAGCCGGCAGTCAATGTGCATTTCTTAAAACAGCCCCAGGGCAGGTCGCTGAAGCATATTTCGACCCCACAAGTGAGCATTGTGTGGCTCGTCAAATTGAATTTCGGATTGGAGCACCATTGTGGATCTCACCGGTCACTGAACCCTACGATGTAGCATTCTTATCAGTGGAGGCAATGGCTACAGACGGGAAAAACGCAAGCCATGCTCCTATCCATTTGATGTGCGCAAAAGACTACGGTTCTCTGTGCGATGGACGCTGGCTAGCCGTAGTCGGGTATCCAGCCTTCTCAGACAGTTACGCGGCAGTTGATCAACATCGAATTTTCCAACACGTGTACGATGTTAAAAGGTTGCAACCGGGGAAGCTAGTTGGAACGCCCGAATTCGATCGGATGCGCCATGATGCGACTACGCTTGGTGGCAACTCAGGATCCGTCGTCTTGGATTTAACTTCTGGCTATGCGGTCGGACTGCATTTTGGTGGGAAACCAGGGTGCTTCAATTTGAGCGTTCCTGCTCCAATCGTAAAGCGTCTCTTGCATCAGCATGTGCTGAATCGAATCGAGGATCAACAATGAGTGGCTATCAGAGTGAATGGTGGAGTCAGCCTACGATTGCTTGGCAGGATCCCGAGCCACAGTTGTTTCTAGATGTGTTTTCTGATGCATACGACGAAATGCGGTGTCTGGTGAATGTGGCGAATCGTTGCGGTTTACCAACGAAGAAGCTCCGTATATATGAGATGCGAGCAGAGGATTCTGCAAAAGATGTTGTAGACATCGCAGCTAAGAAGGGTTTGCTTGGGCATTTAATTAGCGTTTGCTTGGGTGATCAAGATATTGCGGCATCTCATAAGCGAATTCTTGATTTGACTGAAGGGAAGCTCAGGCCATACGTTGCAGTTGCGAGGATCGTCACCAGAGATTTGAGCAAGGTCGATGAGCAGGATGCGGTGCTAATTGCATCGCTTGGTTCCGAGATTGCATCGGTGGATTCCGATTCAGCAGTTTCAGGTTGTCAGGGAATTATTGAAAAAGGACGTGGGTTTGGTGATCCGCTGTCACACATTGTTGCTCTGATCAAGCTATTCCGCTGCACCGCATTGGTGCAGTCTGAAAGTGGAAAGGGTACCGGATTTCTTGTGGGGAATCGCCATTTGCTGACTTGCGGTCACGTGGTAGGCGTCACGGAGCAGAATTCGCGATTTGGAGCAAAGGTTGACGTGACATTCGACTTCTTTGCCGGTGGAACGCGAGCGATTGGAGAACGAGGTACAAAGCTGAGTGGTCGCATCGTCCATTCGAGTCCACCGACGACGGAAGAGGTTTGCGGCTATAGTGATTTGGATTGGGAGTCAGAATTGACTCATCTCGACTTCGCGTTGATCGAGTTGGATCGTGAAATTGGCGCTGAGCCTTTAGGTCCTGGTTTTGGTGTGGAAATTCAAGACAAGGCCTGTAGTCGTCGCGGGTTTCTGTCAATCTCAACGAACCCCGTTGATGTGAATTCTTTAGATATGCTCGTGGTTTCTCAGCATCCCGTTGGTTTGCCATTGTGCTTCTGCGAAGCAACTTACGGATTCCAGTTGAACACCAATAGCACTCGCCTTCGATATTGCACCAATACGCTGGAGGGCTCGTCAGGGGCGCCGGTTATTGACATCCATGGTCGGCTCGTAGCCATGCACCACTACTTTGCTTCGAAGCGTCCGGTGTGCCAAGGTATTCCAATTTCGGCGATCGCCGTTGCCTTGCAAGACAAATTCAGCGATTTGGTGAGGTCTCCAAAGAATAGTGATGCAAGTGCTCATGATCCTATCGAGCTAGGCGTTGCGACATCGGAATCAGACGGGAAATACGAAGTTCCCATATCAAATCAATCTGCTGAAGAACACGATGGAGCAGCGTTTTTAATCAAAACCGTCGACGAGGTCGAACGTTTGTTAAACGAGCACGAGCGAGTTTGTGCTGTGCTGCGAGGTTTTCTTCCCGACGTTGTTTTGGAAGAGGATGAGTGCCTCCGATTAAGTGATCGTATTCGTGGATCAATGTTCCAGCTTCACGTTCTATTGAAGTCGTTGCGTGATGGTCTGTTGCAGCGGGGGCTACCGATTGAGTTCGAGGACGATGAATTTGACGTGTTTGATCATGTTATTGGAGGTCTAGTAGTTCTAGGAATCAGTAGGGCTTGGATTGAGCAAACCCGCGAGATGCGGTCTGAATTCGGATTTCCACTTGTAAATATCGACCTCGAAGCGTCTGAGTTAACTGCGTTTGACTTTAGGTCTGACTCTAAAGCGAACCTCTTGGCAATTGCGACGAAAGTGTTGATCGATTCAGCGACGCGTATCTCCGACGTTTTTCGCGAAGCCAGTTCAGATGGCGATTCGAGTCGAGTCTGTCTTGATATACCAGAACGTGGGAAAGGAACCGCCCAGCGTGACCAGGAGGCAATGTTGAAAACGTTCTTTGTAACCGCGGTATTGCGGCCAAACGAGTATGATAGCGCTCGGCTGAAAGATTCCACGAGATCTGATTACTTGGATTATTTGGATTCCAAATTTTCAAGAGTGAGAGAGTTGATGGAGTATGCTCATCACGAAGATGGTGAGCCCTATGTTGGTATCGGAAAGGGGTACCGAAAGATCGGCGGGATTCTTGGAAGCCTGCAGATCCCCGACTTGTTTGTGATTTGCCCCGCATCTGGCCCTGATTGCGCGATGTTCGACTTTCCAGTTTTCGTGATGAGCTATCTTCACCAGATTCATACGTTCATAGTTAAACAGCGATCCAAGTAGGTGCATCAAAGAATGGGATTTTCTGTTTTTTCACCCAGTCTCGAAAAAGTCTTCAAGCTTGAAAAGGTTGAAACGTGGCCAGAGTCGAAGCATCGGTTTCAGCAAGAAACCGTGGAGGCGGTGCAGGCGGCAATCGCAGCAGGGCGACCTCTGTTGCTGCGTGGCGAACCGGGAATTGGGAAAAGTCAGGTGGCCCGTGCCGTCGCAGCCTATTTGCAAATTCCTTTCTTTTCCTTCGTCGTCGATGAACGTACCGAACGAGATGACTTGCTGTACCGCTTTGATCCCGTCTCGCGGTTGGCGCAAGCACAACTCGCTTCCGTGCGATTTCGACAGCCTGCTGAACGCGGTGATGCTTTAGAAGGCAAATCGTCCGAAGACGGGATGCCAACGATGACTTGGGATGAGGAAATGGCAGAGAAGCGATTCATTCGTCCCGGGCCTCTGTGGTGGGCGTTCAATCGCGAGAGTGCAGAACGGCAAGCAGCAGCTTACTTTCGCGACTGTCCACGTCCTGATTCGCTTAAAAATCAGGACGGGCGCAAAGGATCGAGTGAACAAGCCGCCGGCTGTTGCAGCTCGGTCGTGTTGATCGACGAAATCGACAAAGCCGATCCGTCGGTGCCGAATGGATTGTTAGAGAGTCTTGGAAACCATGGGTTCCGCGTGGGATACACCGACGAATTTGTCGAACTGCCTAAGAATGCCTCGCGGCCATTGGTCATTATCACGACCAACGAAGAACGTGAATTGCCGACCGCATTTTTGCGGCGGTGTTTTGTGCTGATGATGCGATTTCCGCCGACCGGAGTTGACGAGAAGTCGTTCTTGCTGGAGCGAGCTCGTGTCTTTTTCACGAAAGAGGATCTTAGTGATGATGTTTGCTTCGAAGTCACGGACCAGTTGATGGGCGACCGAAAACGCGCGGAACAGGGGGGCGTTGCCAAGCCAGGTGCGGCCGAATTTTTGGATATTGCCAGAGTGCTGGTCAATCTTCATCCTGGTAATGAAGCTGCACAACTTGATCGGCTTGCACGGATTAGCAAATTCGCGTTGCGAAAAGGATCGGAGGCGATTTGAGTGGGTTCGCCGACCGGTCAAAATACTTGCGTTAGTCGAGCCGAATTGTTGCGGCTATTAGACGCCGAAGAATCAGGCAGGCTGACAGCGTCTCTTGATTCTGTAGCGGAATACTGTGGCTTCGATATCGCGCTTAAACCGATTCAGGTAAAAGATTCTGAGATCTTGATGGGATGCGGAGGAACTAGCAAAGTTTCAGCCTCCGCTCCACCGCCCAAGCCGACGGAAGTCCCACCCTTAGAGTTTTTGCTGCCTGTCTTCGCTGCGGCTTTTGAGCCGGACCTGCCTCGCGAAGCGTCTGGGAAAGCGATATCCGCGCGTGCGCTCGCGCTGCCAAAGGTGCAATCACCGAATAAAACGCCCTTGGTCCCCTGGTCTCGTTTAGGCGCGTTTGTTCGATCATCGTTGACCGACGAGTGCCATGGGCATCGATTGGACATCACGCGACTAATTCGAATGGTCGCAAACGGGGAACCGATCGTCGACGTTCCGCGGCTTTCTCAGCCGAGTTTGAACGCACCCGCTGTTGTTCTGCTTGACTACAGCGAAGAAATGATGCCGTTTCGTGACGACCTTCATCATCTGGAACGTCATATAAAGTTCGAGTTTGGTTTACGAGTTGATATTCGATGGATTCGGGACATACCCGGTCGCCAGTTGTTGCGGTCCCTCCCCAGCAAATGCCGATTGCTGGTCGTTTCTGCGATGGGGCAGTTGCGGGCGGATCCGTTTGCGATTCATGCGTGGACTCGATTTGGTGACCAATTGATTCGCGATGGACACTTCGGCAGTGCCTTGGTGCCTTGTCCCCAGCAGCGCTGGTCAACTGCAATCGCCAAACAATGGCGATGTGCCGTTTGGGATCACTTCGCCAAGATGCCTCGACGCGATGGGCTGCGGTCACAACCTGCGCCGCAGCATGACTCCGGTAGCGATTGGCTATTGGATCTGGTTTCGCCAGCCGCCCTCGTCGAACCAGGACTATTGCGAGCGGTGCGGTTTTTGTGCGGAAAGTCCGCCGACGTTGGTGCAGAGTTCGACGCATTCTTTCATCCGGCGTGCAACGCTTCGTTGTTGTGGTTCAGTATTGATAACGAAGAAACATTGGAGCGATTAGTAAAGCTACGCGCTCATATTCGAAGTGGACGTGTCGACGAAGACTTCGAATGTCAGTTGATGAAACTGATTGCGAATTATCATCGCACCTGTTCTGATCCGGTTTCGATGGATGCGTGGTCGCGGGCGGAATTTGTCAGCTCATGGGCGAGAGCAAATCCTTGGGTTGATACGGAGACAGACCATCTCGTAGCGGAGCGGTTGCGTGAATTGGCGGCGAATCCAGGCGGGAAAGACCCTACTGGGCTGGTGAAGCATTGGATCTCACGTATTGATCGTGTGCCGACGGATCAGCGTCGCAAGGCGATTTATGCTAAAGGGACCGCACGTGCGTATTTTGCGGCGCAACTGACGGACGAGGAAGTGGTGTGGCCAGATGGGATTGACGCGGATGAGGCCAACCGAGAACTACAGCGGTTGATCGATCTACCAGAGCAGACAATCCAACTTCGGGTGAGTCTTGCTGACGGTCGAATGGAAATTCAGCAGTCTCAGGCTGGCAGTTCTGCCGCGGGCAATTTCCCCGCAACAATCGTCCGAGCGCGGCGGAAGCAAATCGGCGTTGCAATTGACAATGTCAATCGTACGATTTTGTTAAAGGACGATCACGCCGCGTCGATTTGCGATTTGTCGCCGGTCCCACAAACGTTGACGGTTGTTACCGATACCGAAGGTGTCCATTTTTGCAAAGTTCAGCGTCCCGCTTGGGCAACGAGGTTTGGGCACGACCGTTACGGAATCTACGCAACGGTTGAAATTGAATCGATTGAGTTGCGTCTTCGTTGGATTCCACCTGGGCAATTCATCATGGGGGATGGTGAGTTTGGACCTCAGCAAGAAGTGCTGATTTCACAGGGGTTCTGGATGTCAGCAACGCTGACCACGCAAAACTTGTGGCAAACGGTTGTTGCCAAGCACGGCGACTCGGATCGAAATCTACCTTCCAATCCGAGTCATTTTAGAGGCGATAACTTGCCGGTCGAATCGATCGCTTGGGACGACGCGATGCGGTTTTGCGAATTGATCTCCCAGAGCGTTTCTGGTCTGACATTTTCGCTTCCCACAGAAGCACAGTGGGAGTTCGCATGCCGTGGGGACAGCACCACGGCGTTTTACTTTGGTGATGGTGAAGACGGTCTTGAGAAGCATGCATGGTTCGATCGAAACAGTGAAGAACGCACGCATGAAGTCGGGTCGAAACTTCCAAATGCATTTGGCCTCTATGATCTGTATGGCAATGTGTTGGAGTGGTGCTTCGACGGTAAGCGAGACTATCAAGATCACTTGATAGCAGACCCACTAGGCCCTCTACGCGAGGGCGTCTATCGCGTCGTCCGTGGTGGTGGCTGGTTCTACTCGGCCCGGTTCTGCCGATCGGCTTTCCGGTTCGCGATCGACCCTGGGTCCCGGAACAGCGTTCTGGGCTTCCGCCTTGTCGCAGGTCAGCCGGTTACGAGTACGGAGTCTAGTCACCGCGGAGCGGTGGTCGGGCTTTGGTCCGGCGATGCGGTCGCGGAGCGACCGCTGAGATTTCTGGCACGAAAGCAAACGACAAAACCTGACTGGGCGACCAGAGTTTGGGAGGATGAATATGGATTTCTCGCCGAGTTCGAGATCAACGGGGTTGAATTTCAATTCCGAAAAATCCCACATGGATCGTTTCAAATGGGATCGCCGGAAAGTGAAGACGGGCGGGATTCAGATGAAGGTCCCGTGCATCGCGTAACGATCAGCCAAGACTTTTGGATCGCAACAACGCCCACGACTCAACGGCAGTGGACCGTAATTGCGGAAGCAAACCCAAGTCATTTCAACGGCGAAAGGCGGCCTGTCGAACAAGTGAGTTGGGAAGATGCACAGAATTGGATTGAGAGGCTGAAAAAAAGCGTCCCAGGACTTCCTGCAAGACTTCCGACGGAAGCCGAATGGGAATACGCCTGTCGTGCTGGAACAACGACAAGGTTCGCATCTGGCCAGAGTCAACAAGCTCTCTCCGGCGTTGCTTGGTTCGAAGAAAATAGCGGAGACGAGTCCCACGATGTCGCGATGAAGGCTGCGAATCCTTGGGGCATTTGGGACATGCACGGCAACGTCTACGAGTGGTGTCTAGACGGTTTACGTGAGTTCGAAAATCAGGGTGTCGTAGACCCGGTTGGTCCGCTTGACGGGGGCGTCAATCGCGTCGTCCGTGGTGGTAGCTGGATCATCTCGGCCCGGGACTGCCGATCGGCTTACCGGGACGCGATCGCCCCTGGGGTCCGGGTCAGCGATCTGGGCTTCCGCCTTGTCGCAGGTCAGTTTTTGTCTGGCCCGGAGGGCCAAAACAACCAGACATCCGGCGGAGCCGGATAATTGCTCCGGAGGAGCATTGGGGATTCACATGCAGATCAAATTTTTCTTCATCCCAATGATTGAGAGCGCACAAGCGGAATCTGAGCTGAACGCATTTTTGAAGCAATTTAAAATCGGGAATGTCGAGCGAGTCTTTTTTCCTGGGAATTCACCCGGTTGGTCGGTGTGTGTTGAGTATTTCGCGGCAGCGCAGGATGCTCCCAAACGTGGATCAGAAAGCGTCGATTACAAGGAAGTATTGGACGAGGAAACGTTCAAAGTTTATTCAGCGCTGCGTTCATGGCGCAATTTGCGTGCGGAGGAACTTGGGATTCAGCGGTACGCCATTGCAAGTAATGAGCAACTTGCTTGCATCGCGAAACAAAAACCAAAGACGTTATCGGAATTGTCGAAAATTGAAAGTTTTGGCCCGACGCGACTGAAAAAGTACGGTGACAATCTGATCGAAGTTTGCGGTGTTGAAGTTGCGAAATCGGACGGTGACGGGAGAACGAGA
Source organism: Stieleria sp. JC731 (assembly GCF_020966635.1). NCBI lineage: Bacteria > Pseudomonadati > Planctomycetota > Planctomycetia > Pirellulales > Pirellulaceae > Stieleria > Stieleria sp. JC731. The sequence continues at coordinate 1,210,777 of NZ_JAJKFQ010000005.1, forward strand.
TGAAACGCGTCGGATATGTGATCCCCGAGATCGCAACGTACGAAAATTTGTTGCTGGCTTTTCGTCGTGCTGCGAAGGGGAAGCGGCATCGCGGGGCGGTGAAACAGTTCTCCCGTGGACTCTCGTCGAAATTGCATCAGATGGCTGATGAAATCAAGAACGATACAGTCACTGTCGGGAACTACACCCGTTTTATCATTGGTGATCCCAAGGTCAGGGTCATTCATTCGCCATGCTTCCAGGAGCGAGTGTTGCACCATGCGATTGTCAATGTCGTCGGACCTGTCCTCGAACGTGGTGCAAATCAAGCGAGTTTTGCCTGTCGGAAAGGCAAAGGTAATCTGCTGGCGATTCGCTTTGCTCAGAGATACCTTCGGGGAAATACGTTTTGGATGAAGCTCGACATCGCCAAGTTCTTCGACTCGATCGACCACGAGATTCTTAAGAGCAATCTTGCAAAACAATTTAAGGACAAGCAGTTTTTGAATTTGATGGGACGTATCGTCGATGCTTATGAAACTGTTCCAAAGCATGGATTGCCAATCGGGGCACTTGTTAGCCAATACCTTGCCAACTTCACTTTGGATCCACTTGATCGGTTCGTTAAAGAAGTTCTGAGGTGCAAGCCCTACGTCCGATTCATGGACGATTTTTTGTTTTTTGGTGATGAAGAATACCGGCTGAGAGATTGGCAAGAACAGATTTGCGGTTGGCTGTTTCAGCAGACTGGATTGCGGCTAAAAGAGAGTTCACGTCTCGGACGATCGGCCGAAGGGGTACCTTTCCTTGGTTATCGAATAAAGCCCGACCGGATTTACTTGAGCAAGCGTTCTCGGCAGCGTTTTCGGCGTCGACACATCGAAAACGAGCAGGAGTACTCAATGGGCGTTTTGGAGATGGCCGACCTACAGCGACGGACAGATGCATTGCTCGCTTTTACGGATCATTCATCCTGTTTGGATTGGCGGCGAGCGACACTCGCCGAAGTCGATTCAAGCATTGAGAATTAAACCGAGATGTTATTTGGTATGTTATCGACGGCGGAGGTCTACAAGGCGTCAATCGCGTCGTCCGTGGTGGTAGCTGGATCAACTCGGCCCAGAACTGCCGATCGGCTTACCGGAACGCGAACGACCCTGGGAACCGGAACAACAATCTGGGCTTCCGCCTTGTCGCAGCTCACCCGTCGTGGATTCGGCGGCTGACCCGACTTTCGCTGTTGTCCATCTAATGGACAGCGTTCAGCGGATTCGGGCGTTAGTAGGTTCGCGGGATAGCTAGTTCGAAATCGCCCGGTTCCGCAACTTTCAATCGACCGATGAATCAACAGATTAGCAATACGTTACCCAGTCCGTTGCCGCCTTCATGGGCAGTCGACTTTGGTGATGAAAGAGAGTTCGGGATTTACGCTGCATTCGAAATTGACGGCGTACGATTTCCGTTGCGGTGGATACCACCCGGCGAATTCATGATGGGCGCTAGCGACAGTGAAGACGCGTACGACAATGAAAGGCCCCGCCATCGAGTAAGAATTTCTGAGGGGTTTTGGATCGGCAGTACCCCAGTGACTCAAGAACAATGGTTGACAGCGTCTGCTGAAAATCCCAGTGAGTTCCAAGGGCCGCGACGACCGGTTGAAGGTGTAACGTGGGACGATTGCGTCCAATGGCTGTCACGGTTGAATGAAAAGCATCGCGGGCTTGGAGCAAGTCTTCCGACTGAAGCGGAATGGGAATACGCTTGCCGGGCCGGGACAGAAAGCGCTTTCAGCTTTGGCAATGAGGCCGAACGTTTGTCTGAATTCGCCTGGTACTACGCGAATTCAGAGAAAACAACGCAGGACGTTGGAACGCAAAAGCCAAACACTTGGGGACTTTGGGACATGCATGGAAATGTTCTAGAGTGGTGTCTGGATGGCCCTCGACCCTACGACACTTCAGATGTCGTTAACCCAATAGGTCCGCGTGAACGAGGCGTCGATCGCGTCGTCCGTGGTGGTGGCTGGATCATCTCGGCCCGGGTCTGCCGATCGGCTTACCGGAGCGCGTCCGACCCTGGGGGCCGGGTCAACTTTCTGGGCTTCCGCCTTGTCGCAGGTCGGTCCGGCCTGTCGCCGGAGGCGACAATCGGGCCAAGTCCGATTGTCAGTTCGGAGAACTGACAATCTCAAGTTGTATGAACCTGTTGTGATGAGCCGATGGCACAAGAATGCTGTCGAGCACTCTTGCAGATCTGCTTTGAGCAATGTCTTATTGCTTCTTTGAATCGTTGGAAAACCACCGCTACGTTGTGACCGATCTTTTCCTCGTCTTCTCGATTTACAGAAGAATACCTTGGTGAGGTGGATGGCAACGCAATCGAGGGCCTCATATTGTGCGAACATCCCCTTGCGAAACGATGCATTGAAATTTTCGGGGCGTCTGCGCTCTCGTAGACTCGGTGTTGATTTCCCGCTGCAAATCAATATAGAAATTGGATGTGTACCGTCAGCTTGACACTGAATTCTGTTGGCGAGTCTCGCCCATGATTCCCTCATCTGAGTCCCAGATTGCTCTCATTCCAGATTTGCTGAAGGAAGTTTGACAACACTGATTGTCGCGGGCGTTGCTGGTAGCGATGGACGTCCGCAGAGCGTGTACATGCATCATTGGGACCGAGGTGAGTCGAAGCTTACAAGTGCCGATAGCTTCGATCACCGATGAACCGCTAGCAAGGTATGAATCCTAGTCGCCAATGGATTTGCTTTGCGTGAACGTGAGCACGTTGGAAATATTCGGCGTGCTATCGGGTTTCTGAAAGAACATTGGCGACGTCTTGGCGGGGTGGGGCTCCGAACATGCGGCGGTATTCGCGGCTGAATTGGGATGGGCTCTCATAGCCGACGCGATATGCCGCGCCGGCAGCATCCAGCTTCTCGGTCAACATCAGGCTACGAGCTTCCTGAAGCCGAAGTCGTTTTTGATACTGCAACGGCGTCATGGCTGTGACGTTTTTGAAGTGCAAATGAAACGACGAGACGCTCAAACCGACTTGCTCTGCTAGAGACTCGATCGTCAGTGGGTTTGTGAAGTTATCTTTCAACCACCGAATCGCCATCGCAATTCGATTTGCAGGCGCGCCAGCCATCGCGATTTGGCGAAGTCGAAATCCCTGTGGGCCAGTCAAAACGCGGTGAGTGATTTCGCGCAGGATCAGTGGAGCAAGCGGACGAATGTCGTTTGGTTCGTCAAGCAAGTTTGTCAATCTGGTCACCGCATCGAGAAGCCGACTTTCTGCATCGGTAACTGCAAGTCCACGTTCTGAAGATGACCCAGTGGGAATACTTGTCCCGTCGGCAAGCATTTCGCCGATCAATTTAGGGTCAAGCGAAATGCGGAGACCAAGGTAGGGTTCATCTTGGGTCGCTTCAACAACACGAGCATCAACGGGTAGATCGACCGACACGAGTAAGAATTGGGCGGGATCCAAGCGGTAGGACTCGCCCGATAAAACGACTTCTTTGGAACCTTGAGCAATCAGGCACAAACAGGGTTCGTAGACGAGTGAAGTCAGTTCGGTCGGGGCGGCGTACTGTGAAAGTTGAAGTTCGGCAATCGCCGTTTGAATCGTGTTGTCAGGCGTTGAATGCCGCGTGATGCATTCAACCAGCTGTTGAGACGTGATTTCGTTCATCGGCATCCTCGTTTGGGACTTGGTCTTTGGGATACGTCGGCCGGAGACAATCAAAGTCTATCCCCAGATTGCTAGTCAGGCCACTGCAATGATGATGAGTTTGAATAGGATCAGGCAACCTTGCGGTGTATTCAGGCAATTGTCCTGCAAGTGAAGTTGCTAAAGTCTGGGCGGCATTTAATTCCGCGTTGGCGTGTCGAATAGCCGAGATCTTATTGTGTTTCGTAGTGCGGGTTCAATTGCCCGATGGTGATTGAAAACGCTTTTAATCGACGAGGGCGGAGAATTAGGCAATGTCTCAGGAGGATCGTTCTACTGCCTGCGAGGCGTAGATGCCTACAGTGTTGGAAATGAAACGCAAAGTGGGATCTGAAGATGAATGCCGGTGAGAACGTCGAAATGCAGAAGACGATTCAGAAGCAAATCACGCGATTGGGAATACGCAAAACGAATCGAGATGCGGTCCGGTCCAGATTCTTGCTTGGTCGCAGGCAATTCGCCCGCGGTATTGGTGTTGCCATTGCGGCGGCACTGACGGTTCGCCCGATCAGCGCGTTTGAAACAAGAGAAAAACCAAAGGAAAGATCAATGGAGATTAAACGAAACGGGCAGCAGGCTTCCGTGGCAGGACCATCTGATTGGTTCACCGGTAAAACGAGGATTGACCCACTGTTTGATCCGCAAGGTGCCAGACGAGCGGGTGGCGCTTGTGTCACGTTTGAGCCTGGCGCAAGAACAGCATGGCATACCCACCCTCTCGGGCAAACATTGATTGTTACTTCGGGAGTTGGGCGCGTTCAGGTTTGGGGCGAAGCGATTCAAGAGATCGGCCCCGGCGATGTCGTGTGGTTCCCACCCGGAGAAAAACATTGGCACGGTGCGTCACCCAACAATGCGATGACGCACATCGCAATTCAAGAAGCCCAAGACGGAAAAGTCGTCGAATGGCTAGAGCATGTCACGGATGATCAATACGAAGGCTAGTCATCGCATGGCAACCACGATGCCGTGGTGTTTGAAGGCATGTCACATTAGAAAACTGAGAGCAAAAAATGAACACATCTACGAACAGCAACATCAAAGATAAAGTCGTCGTCATCACAGGTGCCAGCAGCGGTTTGGGAGCCACCACCGCGAAGCACTTATCAGCAGCGGGGGCAATCGTTGTACTTGGTGCGCGACGTGAAGACCGAATTGCGAAGCTGGCCCAAGAGTTGACCAAACAAGACGCAAAAGCGTTGGCGATCAAGACGGATGTCACGGACGTCGCACAAGTGAAGCGTCTTGTCGACACCGCGGTGGAACGATTCGGACGAGTCGATGTGATGCTTAACAACGCGGGGCTGATGCAGCAGTCGCCGCTCGAAGCGTTCAAGATTGACGAATGGGACAATATGATTGACGTCAATATCAAAGGCGTCCTTTATGGGATTGCTGGAGCCTTGCCGCATATGAAGCGTCAGGAGTCGGGGCAGATCATCAATGTCTCATCTGTCGCAGGCCACAAGGTGACTCCGTCGGGAGCGGTCTATTGTGCAACCAAGCATGCGGTGCGAGCGATCTCGGAAGGCCTTCGTACGGAGGTGAAGCCATATAACATTCGGACAACGGTGATCTCACCCGGCGCAGTCGCTACCAAATTGCCAACACATATCACCCACGAAGAATCTCACGAGGGGATCAACGACTATTACGCCCAAGTAGCCGTCCCACCGGAGTCATTCGCGCGTGCAGTTGCGTTCGCTATCGAGCAACCTGAAGAGATCGATATCAATGAGATCCTCTATCGTCCGACACGACAAGAGCTCTAGTGGCATTGGTTTAAAGTGCCAATGATCGGTCTCTTGAATGGCCCTCGGACCATTTAGCGGGGATTAGGCGGTCGATTTTTTTCGCACCGTCTTCATCCCATTCGATCAATAGGGTGAATGGGAGATCGCCATCGATATCGTATTCCCAGACTCGGAAGTGGATATAGTCGGGAGTGCCGATCATGGAGACGATCGTGTCGGGAGTTAATCCCTGAGTGATTTCATCGATTTTAGATTCACGAGGGTGTGGCAGTGGATCGGTGGGGCACCAATACTCTTGTCTTTCGAGGAAGACTTTGGTGGATTGGTGGTGTGAGGGAAGTACACCGATTCGTCGTAGTGATAGCTGAGCTCGCTGACGCACGGGAAGGCTTTGATACGCATATGGATTAATCTTCCCGACTTCAGGTTGATAAGAGCCGCTGGAACCTGTTGTGGATCCGATGTATGGACACGACTGCAACTTTTCTAGGTATGGAACCGCACGAGTCAATTTCATTGTGCCTGCCATTTGAATCGCTCGCATGCCCTCGATCAAACTTGGTTGCAATGGCTTTTGGATCAATTTGTAGCTGTCGTCTTCTTGTTCCCACTGCCAGTTTGATGCACGAGCGAGGTTCTGGAGGACCCACTGGGATTCAATCGCGGTGAGATGTTGATCAGCATCCGTTCCGATCTCGACCGATTGACCGTTTTCCAGATTGATGACGAGTCGTACGCCCCACCAGGTTCTCAAGCAGAAGCAGGGGGCGTCATCGAGCGTCGTGAAATAGAAATGGCAGAATGCGGATCCCCATCGAATGCCGGCCGTTGAGATGGAGGTATAGTTGAATTGGTCTTCGCCTTCTTTGAATAGCGTCTCGAAAAGTTCGATTCGAGCTGTTTCTTTACCGTCTCGATCAATCGCAAAGATTTCGATGGGGCCACTGACATCGGCTGTCCGAACGACGGTCCAGCCATCATTGCTGACATGGATTGCGACGGGGGGCCCTTCAGTTGCGGAGAGACGCTGGACGCGACCGTTCCTGATTTTGACTGGCTGCTTTCGTGTCCAACGCTTTAGATTCTCGCTGCGGTCAGTCAATTGATATTTGAAACTCGACTGAAATGATCTCCGCCATGGTCCGTCCGCGTTATCCGGAGAAATTGCTTCGACGACATATCGTCGGTTGGCGGACGTTGCCGTGATGTTGCGAAAGAAGCGTTCTGTTGCGAGACAATCTGGCGTGAGTGAGATCCCAAGGAAGATTGCGATGACCGGAAGTTGTAACGTGGCAACCATATAACGACCATTCATGAACTTTTCCTTCGAAGGGCGGTATGCTCATTGGCTTAACAACTAAGGGTACCATCATCAGGCCTAAAAGTGATGGTCGGTCGAAAATGTTGCGTAGAACTTGAGTGTCGAAAAAATCGCTATGCTTTCATTGCTTCGCTGGAGGATGGCAGGCTCGTGTTCGTCAGATGCGTTGACGCCACTGATTTTGCATGATCGGCTTTCACTCCATTGAAAACGTGTGCTCTGCAGACCATGGTGCGGCCCTAAAGGGGACTGCGGAAGGGAGCAAAGCCGTGAGTCATCACATCTCTAGGCTTGTTGCTTTCAGTCTTAGTGCATTCGCGATGACCGAAACGCTGCTGAAGCTCATTGCCGCGGCCGCAATCATGGGGCTTAGTAGAACGCCAAAGATTGGATAGAGCAGTCCGGCGGCGATCGGGATCCCAAGTGCGTTGTAGATAAACGCAAAGAAGAGGTTCTGCCGAATGTTGCTCATCGTTTTTCGGCTGAGTATCGCGGCTGCAGCAATGCCACGAAGGTCGCCTCCGACGAGTGTAATACCCGCTGATTCGATCGCGACTCCGGTACCCGTTCCCATCGCGATTCCGACGTCGGCCGCGGCAAGTGCCGGGGCGTCGTTGATGCCATCACCAGCCATGGCGACCGATTTGTGTTGTTCTTTTAGGGACTTGACGAAGTCGTGTTTGTCTTGTGGCGATACGCCAGCATGGAACTCATCGAGTCCAAGTTCTTTGGCAACAGCTGCGGCCGTTGCTTTTGCATCACCGGTCAGCATGATGACCTTCAGGCCCAACTCATGAAGCGTGTGAAGTGCCGACGGAGTACTCTTCTTGATTGGGTCAGAAATTCCCATCGCACCAGCGATTTGATGGTTGATCGCAATGAAGATCACAGTTGCTCCATCGGCTTGCTTTTCATTTGCAGCCGCACTGAGGTGTTCGTCAATTTTGATCGAGTGTTCGGACAAAAGTTCGGTGCTTCCGATCAGCACTTCTTCGCCAGTGACGATTGCTGAGACCCCAATTCCGGTCATTGCATCGAATTGCTCAACGGACTGGAATTCAATGTTTTCGGATTGAGCTTTGCGAATAATCGCTCGAGCCAAAGGATGTTCACTTTGGTTTTCGACTGATGCAGCGGTGGTCAGCAGTTCGTTGCGTGCGAAATTTTCTGTCGTTTCGATCCATGTGACTTCAGGGCGGCCTTCTGTGAGCGTTCCGGTCTTGTCGACGACAACGGTATCAATCTTCTCCATCACTTCGAGCACTTCCGCGTTCTTGATAAGAACACCGTCCTTCGCACCGCGTCCAATGCCAACCATGACAGACATCGGAGTCGCCAATCCCAGTGCACAGGGGCAGGCAATGATCAGTACGGCAACTGCGGCGACGAACGCATGGGCAAGCCTTGGTTCAGGACCCCAAATCGACCAACCTATGAAAGCCAATATTGAACAAGCGATTACCGTCGGAACGAAATACGTGGCAACGGTGTCGGCAAGTTTCTGAATTGGAGCTCGACTTCGCTGCGCATCGGCGACCATCTGTACAATTCGGCTAAGCACTGTGCCATCGCCAACGCTTGTCGCTTCGACAACTAGTGAGCCATTTTGATTGATCGTGCCGCCAGTGACTTCATCACCTTCGCTTTTCGAAATCGGGAGAGGTTCCCCTGTTAGCATCGATTCATCAATCGTCGTCTGCCCGCTGATGACTACGGAATCGACCGGCACCTTTTCACCGGGGCGAATTCTTAGATGGTCACCGCGTTTAACATAAGCTAGCTGCACATCTTCTTCGGTACCGCTAGAAGAGATTCGATGAGCCGTTTCCGGGGTAAGCTGCATCAATTCGCGGATTGCACCGCCTGTCTGTTTCCTTGCACGCAGTTCCAAGACCTGTCCGAGTAATACCAAAGTGATGATGACCGCGGACGCTTCAAAGTACAGCGGCGGCGCTCCGTCCTCATAAAAAGCTTGAGGGATCAGTTCAGGAGCGGCGATGACAATCAGGCTGAAGAAATATGCGGCTAAGCTGCCGACTGCAATCAACGAGAACATGTTTAGATTGAAGCTGGCAAACGATTGCGCGCCGCGAACTAATAATGGCCAGCCGCACCAGAACACCACTGGAGTTGCCAATGCAAGTTGTAACCAGCCTTGCAACTGAGAATTCAGATAAGCATTTACCTTCAGTCCGATCATTGGTCCCATCGCGAGTGCCAACAGAGGAACTGCTAAGGCGAGGGCTACCCAGAAACGCACCTTCATATCCGAGTACGCTCCGTGCTCGGATTCGTCGTCGTTCGAAGCGAACTTTGGCTCCAGGTCCATTCCACAGATGGGGCATGAGCCCGGCCCTATCTGTTCAACTTCGGCATGCATGGGGCAGGTGTAAACTGCACCAGGTTTCGAGCCAGATCGGTGATTGGAAGATTTCCCTGCGGTGTGTTCATGATTTGAACAACACTGGCGGTTTTCTGAATCATCCGCTTGTGCAGGTTTACGAACCGGTCGATTGCTAATCGCAGCGGTCGGATCTCGCTCGAACTTGTCAGCGCAGCTTTCACTGCAAAAGTAATATTCCTCTCCTTCGTAGGAACGCTGGATGCTGTCGCCAGGCGAGACTGTCATGCCACAGACGGGATCAACAGTGGTTTCTTCGACGGTGGTCATCGGTCAATCGTTGACGAGGTAGGAAGTGTCCCGAGCAATACATTGCAGGCCGACACCTGCAGCCGATCGAGACTGGTGGTTGATGTCCATCGCAGTTTCCATGCCATTGCGATTGCCATCGTCTGTTCGCAATGGAGGCCGAGCCGTTTGTAAGGCTGACGCAGCGGCTTAGCTTGATGGTATGGACGTAGATGCGACGCAATTGATCATCAACCCATTGCTAGTCAGGGTGGTTTCGGTGACGGTCATGCTGGTTGCAAGGTTGGCGAAGGTCGCACCAGTTCGATTTGCCGGGTTAAGCTGCTGAAGTAATGTTCTAGGGATTAGGGCAATGCTGATTGCCGATTGGTTTGCTAGGGAAAGTCGGCTCGATTCGTTTTCAGCGGATCGAAGCTTTCGAAGACTCGCAATCAATGTGGCAAGGACGCCAAATGAATGCTCGGACAACCTTACCGATTCGGATGCGTGCACTGATTCGGACAAGCACGCTGATCGCGTTTTGCTTTAGCGTGGGATGCAAAGCGCCAATGCCTTGTAGTCAGCGACCGATAGTCTCTGCTGAGTTGCAAACGCGAGTCGGAACATCATTGGGGTCCAACTGCGGTTTATCGAACGGCGCGATCCCGCCGGGACTAGACCTTTCTGACGGGCTGACGGAAGACGAAGCGGTTGCGATCGCACTTTGGAACAACGCAGCGCTCGGCGAGTTGCTCGCACGGCTTGGGATCTCGCGAGCGCAGCTTTATGAGGCCGGTCTGTTTTCGGATCCGCAATTGGTGCTTCTGCTACCCGTCGGTCCTAAACAATTAGAATTTACCGCCTATCAAGCGATCGACGAAATCTGGTTGCGTCCGATCCGACGCCGGGCAGCCGAGTTGGATTTGTGCCAGTTGGCCAAGCAGATGATTCAGAACGGTCTGAACACGGCGCGGGATGTGAGGCTCGCTCACGCGAACCTGGTCTTGGCTCAGCGACAGATGGCGTTATCTGAAGAAAGTCTATCGCTGCGCGATTCAATTCAGGGTCTCGCCAATCAACGGCTAGATGCCGGCGACATCAGTGAACTTGAAGCCAACACCACTCGGATTGATTCGTTGACTGCAAAGGCGATGGCTGCGAGTGCGGTTCATGATGTTGTTTTAGCTCAAGAGCAGCTAAGAACGCTGCTTGGAGTGGACTTGCCAAATGATCAAATACTTGCGGTTGGTGAATCAGACGAATTGATTCAGTCAACGGACAAGGAAGCGATGGTCCAACTGGCATTGTCGATGAGACCTGACCTGCGAGCCGTCGAGATCCGAAAGGCCGCGGCGTGTCGGCGTTTGGAGCTTGCAAAGAAGCAATTCATGCGACTCGAAGGCGGATACGATGCCAACGGATCGGGCAAAAATGGTTTTGAATCAGGTCCAGCGTTTCGTATGACCTTGCCAATTTTCAACCGAAACCGCGGGCAGGTTGCCATTGCAGAGGCGGCGGTTGAACAAGTTGATAGGCAATACGCGGCGTTACGAGATCAAATTGAACTTGAGGTCCGTACGGCGATGACGCAGCTAGATCAGGCGAATGAACAGGTCAAGCTGTTTGATCAAGAGGTCCTTCCCGCGCTTCGTGAAGCTCAGGAGCTATCACGGCGCAACTATGAAAATGGTGGTGTGCCATATTTCTTGGTTTTGCAGACAACAACTCAATTTGTCGATGCACAGCAAAGACGAGCTTTGGCGATGGCGTCATCGAGCCGAGCCGAAGCCGAATTGGAGCGAGCTGTCGGGCAGCGACTACCGCGACTGAATGTCAGGCCTGATGAGGGAGATGGTGAGATCGCCCAGTTTGCTGACTTAATTCATCGTGAAGCCTCTGGATTTTGATCCGCGTAGCCTCGATTGAAACCAATTCCTGTTACTATCATCTTTAGCCGCGGCGATTAGACTGGTCACGGCAAGGTCGATGACAACTCGAATTGTTCACATCGCAGTGGCGTGGATGAAATCATCTTTTACTGCTCAAATTGTTCTGCTGATCGCGATGGCCGGATGTGCTCCGAGTTCATCGGATCACGCTACCAAAGAGAAGCCTGCGAAGGTCGAGCCGCACCCTTCAGAGCAAGACATCTATCGCGTCAAGCTAACCGAAAAGGCTGAGTCGCGTCTTCAGATATCGACCGTAGCCGTTCGCAAGCAGAGTGTTCCACGCAAGCGAACTCTTGGTGGCGATATCTTGATTCCGGATGGCATGCGGATACCAGTAACTGCACCACTTGCGGGAAAGCTATTAGGTATCGACGAAGGGGTGTCGTTGACGGCAGGACGCTCGGTTAGTTCTGGGCAGCCACTTTTGAAAATCTTGCCGATACTGCGTCCCGAATTGGAAGTCCCGGGCGCGGCCGAGCGGGTGCAGATGGCCAATGCACGCGCATCGTTGGTTACCGCTCAAATTCAGGCGGATGGGGACTTCAAGCAGGCAAAGGCGACCGTCGAGGCGGCTCGGATTGCACTCGATCGTGCGCGGAAACTTTTATCAGACGGAGCCGGAAGCCAAAGGTCGTTTGATGATGCGGAAGCCGCGTACAACATCGCTATCGAGTCACTGAACGCCGCAAAGCAACGAAAGGATCTGTTGGACAAACTGACCCTTGAAGCGGAAGCCGGTTCCGCCGAAGCTGTCGTGATCAGCGCGCCAAGTGATGGGATACTGCAAACCATTACAGCGAGTGCTGGGCAGGTCGTCAGCACGGGTGCACCTTTGATGGAAATCGTTGATCTGAAAAAGTTGTGGGTGCGTGTTCCTGTCTATGCGGGCCAGCTCGATGAATTTGACTTTGGCAAACCGGCAACGCTTCGACCACTTTCTAAACGGGATGTCACGGAAACACCGCTGCATCGGATCGAAGCTCCTCCCACAGCCGACCCGCTGACATCGACGGTCGATATTTACTTTGAACTTCAAAACGCCGAAGGCAGTTACATGCCAGGCCAGCGAGTCACGGTCGACTTGCCAATGAAAACCGACGAAGAGTCGCTTGTGATTCCGCGAGCGGCCGTGCTGCGTGACATACACGGGATCGGTTGGGTCTATATCCGTTCTGGCGAACATCAATTTGAACGCGCACGCGTCAGCGTTCAATTCAACACGGACGAGCTGGCAGTCCTGCGCAGTGGACCCGATGAAGGTAAAGAAGTTGTTGTTGATGGTGCAGCGGAACTGTTCGGAACAGAGTTTGGGGCCGGAAAATGAATTGGCTAGTCGCCGGTGCCCTTCGGTTTCGCATCCTGGTCGTTGCCGCCGTCGTTGTATTGATCGTCGTTGGCGTACGCACGGCAAACGATGTTCCGCTGGATGTATTTCCCGAGTTCGCTCCGCCACGGGTTGAAATTCAAACAGAAGTTCCCGGGTTATCAACCGAAGAAGTCGATTCGTTGGTAACCGTCCCGATCGAGAACTCGCTTGGCGGCATCCCGTATATCGATGAGATACGGTCGAAGTCTGTTTTGGGGCTTTCGTCGATTCAGCTCTATTTCGAACGGGGCACCGACTTGATCACAGCAAGGCAGCTAGTGCAGGAGCGGCTGGCGCTAAGCTCGTCGCGATTGCCACAGGTGGTCAATCCGCCGGTCATCTTGCCGCCATTGTCTTCACTGAGTCGGGCGCTAAAGATCGGGCTTTGGTCCGAGACGCATTCCCAAATGGACCTGACGGTTCTATGCAAATGGACCATTCGCCCTCGTTTGATGGCGATCCCAGGCGTTGCCAATGTCGCGATTTGGGGGGACTATGACAAACAGTTTCAGGTGCTAGTCGATCCCGACGAACTGAAAGCGAACAACGTCACACTAAAGACTGTGATGCAGTCGGTTGGGCAGTCCGTCGCGCCCGTATCGGGCGGTTTCATCGATACGCCGAATCAACGACTTGCGCTGCGGCACGAACTGACAGTGAACTCGCCCGAGACATTGTCCGAAACGATTGTTGCGTTTCGGAATAATGCGCCGTTGATGCTTCAAGACGTTGCCAATGTGCGTGTTGGTTCGCCGCCTCCTATCGGTGACGCGATCATCAACGATGTGCCCGGGATTTTGCTGATCGTCGAGAAACAGCCTTGGGCGAATACTCTTGAGGTGACTCGTCGCGTCGAAGCGGCGATGAAAGAATTGTCACCTGCCATGTCTGGTGTCGAAGTTGATACGACGATCTTTCGACCTGCGACCTTCATCGAAAGGGCTTTGGAAAACCTGACGCATTCGTTGTTGATCGGATGTGTATTGGTGATCGTCGTTCTGGCGTTATTTCTTTTCGACTGGAGAGCGGCTGTCATCAGTTCGCTGGCGATTCCGCTTTCGTTAATCGCTGCGATGTTGGTTCTTTATTATCGTGGTGGCACCATCAATACGATGGTGCTAGCAGGATTGGTGATTGCGTTGGGCGAGGTTGTTGATGACGCGATCATTGATGTCGAGAATATTCTGCGCCGGCTGAAGCTGAACGCTCATGCTGAAAAGCCAGAATCAGCCTTCAAAGTCGTGCTAGCGGCGTCACTGGAGGTTCGGAGCGCGGTCGTCTATGCGACGCTGATCGTTGTGATGACATTGGTTCCTGTGTTCTTTTTAGATGGGCTTGCGGGTTCATTCTTTCGCCCGCTAGCGGCTTCGTACATCTTGGCGATCGCCGCGTCGCTGCTTGTCGCACTAACGGTTACGCCGGCACTATCGCTGATCTTGCTTCCACACACTGCGGACCGCGAACGCAGGGATTCGCCAATCACGAGCCTGCTTAAAGGGGGCTATCGATTGGTATTGCCTCCTTTGATTCGTCATCCGTTCGCTGTCGGACTGGCGATCCTATTGGCATTGGTAGGAACAGTCGCTGCCATCCCGCGGTTGGGTGAAGAACTGATGCCGAAGTTCAAAGAGACAGACTTTTTGATGCACTGGGTTGAGAAACCAGGCATCGGCGTCGAAGCAATGAATCGGATCACAATCGCCGCCAGCAAGGAATTGCGATCGATTGATGGGGTGCTGAACTTTGGGTCACATATCGGTCGTGCTGAAGTCGCTGATGAAGTCTACGGGCCGCACTTCACCGAACTTTGGATCAGCATCGATCCGGACGTGGACTATGACAAAACGGTTGCCACCGTGCAGGAGGCGGTCGATGGCTATCCGGGACTCTACCGAGATTTATTGACCTATCTGACCGAGCGTATCAAAGAAGTTTTGACCGGCGCCAGCGGAGCGATCGTGGTCCGAATCTACGGTCCGGATTTGGATGAACTGCAACGGCACGCTCGGGAAGTTTCGGACGTGATGGGGACTGTCGAAGGCGTCACCAATTTAAAGGTCGAGCCACTCACGATGATTCCGCAAATTGTCGTCTCGCTACGACCTGATGCGGCGACCCAGTTTGGACTGACACCGGGAGACGTACGATCAGCGATTACGACACTGGTCCGGGGCACGCAGGTTGGCGAGATCTATGAAGAGCAAAAGATTTTTCGCGTGATGGTGTGGGGAAAGGATTCGGTCCGTCGCGATATCGATGCGGTTCGCCGCCTAATGATCGATACCCCCAGCGGTGCACAAGTGCCCCTGGAAGATGTGGCCGAGGTGGTTATCCAGCCGGCCCCGAATGCGATCAAACGCATCGATGCGTCAAGGAAGATCGATGTGATTTGCAACGTCGAAGGAAGAGATCTCGGGAGCGTCGCCAGGGAAATTGAAGATCGAGTTCTTCAGGAGGTCAAATTTGAACAGGAGTATCGACCTGCATTCCTGGGGGAATACGAGGAAGCGAAAGCTTCACGAAATCGCTTGTTTGGTCTGACAATTCTGTCTGTTGTCGGAATCGTTTTACTGCTTCATGCAGACTTTCAGTCGATCCGGATCGTCACGATGATTGCGTTGACACTTCCATTTGCTCTAGTGGGAGGCGTGATTGGAGCTTTCCTTTGTGGAGGTGTGATCTCGTTGGGCTCGCTAATCGGATTTGTCACCGTGCTTGGCGTTGCGGCGCGGAACGGGATCATGTTGATGGACCACTACCGGCATCTACAGCTTGAAGAAAGAATCCCATTCGGACGCGAACTAGCGATGAAAGGCGCCGAAGAAAGACTCGCCCCGATTTTGATGACCGCCTTAACGACCGGATTGGCGTTGGTGCCGTTGATCGTCACCGGAAACAAACCTGGCCAGGAAATCGAGTACCCGATGGCCTTTGTCATCCTTGGTGGGTTGGTGACCGCAACTTTGCTAAACCTGTTTGTCTTGCCAGCACTTTATGCTCGCTTCGGACAACCATTGAATGAGCCTCAATAGCGAAGACTACTCATTCAGATCGGCGAGTTCGAATCTGGCAACGTGTCCGTCTTTTCCGGCCAGAAAGCCTGTTCCGGATCCTTTGTCGAATCGCAGTGTGTAGTAGCTATCGGTCGAAATCGTCGTCCATGTTTTTCCGAGGTCGTCTGAGTAAGCGATTCCAGTGCGGCCACAGGTCAGCAAGCGGCCTTTGCCAAGCGACTGAACACAAGCTTTATGAGGCATGCTCGCGTTCGCCACGTTGATCCAGGTCTTGCCACCATCGGATGACGTGGCAACATTTGATTGATCAAGATCAGGTTCGGTATAGTTTCCGCCGATGGCGATCGCGTTATCTTGATCGATGATGTCGATCGAGAATATTCCGGATGACTCATTGCCGCTGCGTATCTTTGTTTCGTTCGCCTGCCAAGTTTCACCTTCATCGTCGGAAAGCCAAACCCTTGCGACCGAGCCTCCTGTTGCGATCCAAACGTGGTTGCCGAGAACGGCAATTCCGGTTCCGCTGGCTGCGAATCCATATTCACCTTCGGCTAGTTTCGGGGATCGCTTGGTGGGCAGACGTTTCCAGCTGAGCCCTGCATCCGATGTCTTGTATAGATCCAGTTGTCCGTCGATGGGATCACCATAAAGCCAACCATCACGGCCGTTTTTGTCGAACGACATGCCGTCAAAGAACCCTTTCGGTTCTGCGTTGACGAGTACCGTCGACCAGGTTTCGCCGTTGTCGTCGGAACGGAAAATCTTGGAAGAGTCTCCGTTTCCGATGCTCATCAACAATACTGTTTTGTCGCCGAGTAATTCGACGTCTCGGAAATCAAGTTCACTGGCGTCTGGAACGACTACCCGTTGCCAAGTTTGCCCGGCATCCACCGTACGTATCACGGTTCCGGCGGTTCCGGTTACCCAAGCTTCTTGGCTATTGCGAACCGCCAGGCCACGAAACGAAGCATCGACACCCGTTACCACTGGAGTGATGCTGATCGGAGGACGCGTTGATTGAGCCAATACCGCGTTGCAAATTGTGGCAAGCAGCAAGAACAGGACTGAGTTGGCTAGGAATCGCATCAGGGGTTCATCAATTGACCGAGTCGTGTAGTAGATCGATCGAAGAATCCTAAGGTGCTGGACTGGGAGCAGTCAACTTGGCTCTGGATCGACCATCCGTTGAGCTGAATTCGATCCCCGTTGTCAGCTGTAGAGTCTGAAAAGCAAACAAAAGCGTCAATGAAGCGATGATCGATCTCAAGTCATTGACGATCGCGAGTTCGCTGTCGTCATTCTTATGTCTCTGACGCTGACCATTGCCACCGAAAACGTGTCTCGCGAAATCGAGTCGGCAGCATGACGGGTTTTAGCACGGAAATCCGGTGCCAAGTGTTGAATTGAAAGTGGGCTCATGATGATGCCGTTCAGTCTAGGTGTCGTCGTTTGGAGTTCGCGGCTTTCGAATTGGTGTGGCTAGACGTCTTCTCCATTGGCCTTCTGTAGCGATATCGCTTGTGGCGGTTCAGCCGAATATTCAAATCGTTTTTGTTTACTTTTCAATAAAAGTTGAAAAGCGTACATCACGGTACAAGTCGTGAATTGGACATCGAGTGGGCCTCCACATTTAGGCATGCCTTCCCCACGTTGGATGAAGCCCTCGCACATTCATGCTCGGTCATTCACGCTCGGTCGAGCAGTTTTGATCTGCCCCAGCTGATCTTGCCCCACGAACTAAAAATCAACATGACAAAGCGGCTGCTTTCTGCCCGAACCAAACGACGAAATTCAATCCGACA
The DNA here is from genome assembly GCF_020966635.1 of Stieleria sp. JC731. Classification (NCBI taxonomy): domain Bacteria; kingdom Pseudomonadati; phylum Planctomycetota; class Planctomycetia; order Pirellulales; family Pirellulaceae; genus Stieleria; species Stieleria sp. JC731. The sequence continues at coordinate 1,228,323 of NZ_JAJKFQ010000005.1, forward strand.
AACTCGAAAACGACGCAGCAAAGGTTTGCGGCAGCTTCTGTTCGAAGGTCTCGAAAGGCGAAACTTATTGGCCGCAATCACAGTTGACACTTTGATTGATTCTGTTGACGGATCAGACGGCGTGACGAGCCTTCGAGAAGCGATCATTCAGGCGAACAGTAATGGCGAAGACGACACGATTTCTTTGCCATCGGGCACGTTTTCTCTATCGCTTACCGGCTCAGGAGAAGACGCTGCCGAGACGGGTGACCTGGATCTCACCGAAGCCAATTCGCTAACCATTGCCGGAACCGGAACTACGGTGATCGACGCTTCGGGTCTGCAGGACAGGGTCTTTGATATTCAATCTGGAGCCACGGTTAGTTTGTCCGGTCTGACGATTACCGGTGGTGTGGCGTCGGACACTGCAGGAGCCGCGCAAAGTTCGAGTGGCGATGGGGGAGCGATTTACAACGCTGGGGATCTTTCGCTGACGCAAGTTTTGTTGGATGGGAACACCGCCGCCGGTGCGTCTGGAAGCGGTGGTGCCGTGATGAATGTTGGAACGTTCTCTGCATCCGATTCATCGATCATCAACAATGTTGCCAACCGAGCCGGAGGCGGGATCGAAGACGCGTCCAATCTGTCGGTTAGCTTGACGGACGTGATCCTAGAAGGAAACAACGCGGGCGTCGCACCGAGTGCAACCGCAGCACCGGGCAACGGTGGCGGTTTACACGTCACTGGATCGGCAACCGTGACGATCACAGGTGGATCGGTGAGTGACAACGTTGCTGCACGTGAAGGTGGAGGACTGTGGAACGGTAGCGGATTGATGACGATCGACGGTACGACTATCGCCAACAATGTCGCCAGCGGAGATGGTGCGGATGATGGAGGCGGTGGTGTTTTTAATAATGGCGGCAGCGTCCAGATTCAAAACAGCCTGGTGTTTGACAACGTCGCTGATGGTGTCAGCGGGTCAGGTGGCGGTATCTTGAATCTTGGGGGATCTCTAGCGATCACTTCAACGACGATCAGTGGAAACACAGCCAATCGTGCCGGTGGAGGCATCGAGGTTACCGGTGGCAGTGTGACGACACTCGATGGCGTCACTCTGGGAAGCGACGGCGATGGAAACAACGACTCTGAAGAAGGGAATTCCGTTGCCGAAAATGCTAATCCAGGTAACGGCGGTGGCCTGCATATCGGTGGCGATGGTGTCGTCAACATTACCGGCGGATCTGTCGTCGGGAACGTCGCAGGATCAGAAGGCGGCGGTTTGTGGAATTCCAGTACGGGCACACTGGTTGTTGACGGCACTCTGATCGACAGCAATTCGGCTCCGACGGGCGGCGGAGTATTCAACGACGGTGCAAGTCTGACCTCGCGGACCTTCACGACGACATTTGTTCCACTAAATGACTCGGGAGTATCCGGCACCGCTTCGGTCACCGTGGATACGTCCTCACCGATGAACCCGAGCATTTCGGTCAGCATCGATGCAGCGGGACTGGTTCCCGATCAGCCTCACATTCAACACATTCACGGCCGATTTGCATCGGACCTTGATGACAACGGTGACGTGCCGGGACCATTTTTAGGATCGGGTGGGTCGGCAGTCTCGTCGATGGTTCCTTCCGCCAATCAAGATGTGAACGGCGACGGATTTATTACCGTCGGTGAAGGGTTTGCTGCTTACGGCAATGTGCTTTTGAACTTGTCGGATCCGCAAACCGTTGCTCCTCAGGAAGGCGAATCTCCACTCGCTGCTTTCGACATCGATAGTTTTCCAACAGCGGAAGGCGGCGTCATCGATTTCGAGATGACTTACACGTTCGACTTGAATGATCCCGATCAGGCTCGTCAGTACAACAACTTACTGCCGATGTCGCTTCGTGAGATTGTCCTTCACGGTGTGAACACCGACATCGATGTCGACGGTGACGGTTCGCCTGATGGCTATCGCGTGACCGGTCCAGCCGCAGCGGGCACGCTGGCCGCAACTGGTGGGACGGTGACGATTGCGAACGCGACGATTTCAAATAACAGCGCTAGTGGCGATGGCGGCGGAATCGTTAATGAAAGTGGCGTGATGACGATCACCGACACAACGATTACTGGTAACGTCAGTGGTGGTGACGAGCCGGGCGAAGGTGGCGGTGGGATCGCAAACTTCGGCGGCACGTTGCAGATCAGTGATAGCGATATCACGAACAACATGGCTGTCGAAGGTCTTGGAAATGGCGGCGGTATCGTGAACAACGACGGTGGCGTCCTTGTTGTCAGCGGCGGCACGATATCAGGCAACTCCGCCGCGAGGGCTGGCGGGGGCGTCGAAAACGCAGGCACGGCGACATTTGAGTCTGTCGAATTCGCAGGCAACGACACGGGTATCAACGGTGGTGCTTTGCACACATCCGGACCTTGGAGTGCGACGTTCATCGATTCAAATATTTCGTCCAATACCGCAGGTGCAGAAGGCGGCGGCCTTTGGAACAGTGGTACTGGCACGATGGTGATCACCGACTCGATCATCAACAGTAATACGGCTTCTGGGGACGATGCCGATCAGGGCGGTGGTGGTGTGTTCAATGATGGTGGCACGATGATTATCGGTAACAGCACGATCAGCGATAACGTTGCCGATGGCACCAGCGGCTCTGGTGGTGGCGTGTTGAATCTTGGAGGATCTCTTGCGATCACTTCAACGACGATCAGTGGAAACACAGCCAATCGTGCCGGCGGTGGAATTGAAGTCACTGACGGTAGCGAGAACACGTTGTCACAAGTGGACCTTCTAAACAACCTTGCTGGCCCTGTTGGATTCGCCGCGCCAGGAAATGGAGGAGGCCTTCATATCAGTGGCGGAGGAAATCTAACCATCACCGGCGGTGAAGTCAGTGGCAATACGGCTGCGTCCGA